>JAYSWN010000063.1:0-37002 GCA_043718025.1 Pseudomonadota bacterium | reverse complement strand
CAGTTTCACCTGGATGGCCTCACCCTGCAATCCCTTCAACGCTTCTTTAGAAGCCAATTCAAACGAGAAGGTTCCGCCGCGATGAATTTGCACGAGCGTAGATTCCCAGAGCTCGTCGCCGACGTTTACGTCCGTCCAGACCGTTGCCCAAGGCTCCCAGGCGGTGACGCGGCCCACGGTGGAGAGGATGCGGTATTTTTTGAGGCGCCCGCCCGCTTCGGTTTTTCCCATTCTAGGCGGGGCGCTGAGCGCAAGCGACGCGCTGACCAAGGCGACGATCAAGAAGTGTTTTTGGTAACGCCCCTTCACGAAGTGGCTCGCATTGCCAGTAGACAAACGTCATCCGTCGGCGGCAAGCCATCCAGGAATTTTCGCCAGTCTTCGTACACCCTAATCACCATCTGATTTATGTTTTGTCCGGGTTGGATCTTAACCGCTTTGTTAATTCGGCGTTCGGTGTAGAGTTTTTTATCGGGTCGACCTTCGATCAATCCATCGGTGTACATGAACAAACTCATGCCAGGCGTAAACTCCACTTCGCTAATATAGGGAATGGAACCTTCTTTAAAACCTAGCGCATCGGAGCTACCCGCCAGCGGAACACCTTTGCGACCGTCTTCAGCCGGTGGCAATAAAATCGGCGGAGGGTGGCCACAGTTCACCACGCTTAGGGTAGAAGTAGGGCGGTGAAAGCGTGCGGCAACTAAGGTTGCGTGCATTTTTCCCTTTCCTAACCGCAGAAACAGCCGATTCAACCGGTCCGCCAAATCAGTGAGGGAGAAAGGTTCGCGGCGCAGTGAACAGGCGATCTTCATCTCTTCAAAAGTCGAGGCGATAATGGCCGTAAACATCGCCGATCCTGCGCCATGACCTGAAACGTCAGCCACCGCACAAACCGATTGATCGGTAATCGGGTCATAAAAATAGCCGTACCAGTCACCGGCGCACTCCGTGCAGGGAGTATATTGCGCAGCCACTTCAATGCCGGCCGCGGCGGGTAAAATCTGATCAAGAAGAAAATTGTCTTGAATGCTCTTAGCTAGCGCGAGCTCTTCGTTAAGGCGCAGTTTTTCCTCTTGGACCACCAGTAGGCCTTGTATCTTTTTATCGCGGGTTACCAAATTCTTCGCCATATCGACAAAAGAGCGCGATAGCACGTACAGCTCACCCAAACCTTGGCGCCGCACGTTGATATCGAAATTGCCGTCGCCGACTTCGTCGGCCATTTGCACCAGTTCGCGAAGGGGGGCGACCACGTAGTTAGTAATCGGCACCTGAATTGCCAAAGCGACGACGCCAAGCACAAAGAGAATGGTCAAAGCGTAGTTCAAGGCGATGGCGCGCACGGGGGCCAACGCCACTCGTTTTGAAGTCTCGGCAAACATCAATAAATTGGTGTCAGGAACTTCAAAAAAGAAGCCGTAAGAGGGGCCATCTTCGCCATCGAAATCAACCTGGCCCTGACGAATCGGACTATTAACAAATTTTTGAATGAGCGGCCGCTTCATGTAATTGCCAGCGTTGATGTCGGAATGGTTGGTGTATACGAGTCGGCCTTCGCGCGTGACGAGATAAAATGTGTTCTTCTTTTCGTCGGGCGCCAGGCTGTGGTCAAACCACCGCGAAAAATCAATCGGGATGAGATTCATGTACTCACCACGGGTGACCTGGTCGCGATAACGGCTGGTAATCCAGGCATCATCAACTCGCACCGCCAAATAATTCTTTCCTGCGTACTGCCACACGTTCCAGCGCGCCGTGGTGGTCGTGTTTTTGAGTTGAAGCGATTTAACCGGTAAGTCGTAGGGAAAAGCCCCGCGTACGGTTTGAAATCCGGTATCGCCCACGATTTTTAGCACGCCCTCTTGAGCGCCCTTGGCGAGGGCCGAGCGTGATCCATCGGAGTGATCATCCCAATGCTGCCCCAGTTTCTTTAGCATTTGGTTGCCTTGTTCCTCAAGTTCGAGAAACGTAATCGCCCAAATATCGACAAGCTTATTGTCGTAAAGGGTGCGCAATGCGTACCACCCCAACCCCCCGCAAACCAGAAAGATGGAACCGAGCACAATGTAGGACACGAATGCCGATAGACTGATGCGGTTGCGCCAGGGGAGTTTGGGGGCCTTGGCAATTTTTGCGGCTTTGGCCGCTTTGGCGATTTTATCGTCTTTAACTGCCGCAGCCTTCTCGGCGGCGGTCTGTTTTGGAGCACGCGCAGGTTTGCCGCTGGGGGTTGGTTTGGTGGCCTCGGCGGCTCTCGCCAATTGAGCTGTATCGGCAATAACCGTCGCCTCTAACGCATCTAAGGTACTCGCGTCGGGTATCTCCAGCGCTTCGTCCTGATTGGCTGCCGCCGCATTCGGTTTTTTATTTGACTGAGTCATTTACGTGTTTCTTTTTTATGAGAATGCTCACTCGCCGATTCTTGGCAAGGTTCTCAGTGATCAATGTTTTGTCGGCGCGTCGCTCGGGGAAGAGCGGTTGCAAATTCGCCATGCCCCTGGTGATAACGCCCTTGGGATTGAGCCCCATCTTAATAAATTCTTCCGTCACCGCTCCGGCACGCGCCGCCGACAGCGAATAGTTGCTCGGGTATTTCGAAGCGCGAGAAGGCGGTAGAGAATCGGTGTGACCCACGATCTCCAGTCCCGTCATGCCTTTAATCCGGTTGAGGTAGCCAACGATCTTTCGCAAGCCGGATTTGGCGCTGGCTTTTAGTTCGGCGCCGCCGGATTCAAAAAGCATCGTGTCGGGTAAGGAAAGTTCGACCGCATCGTCACGCTCCAGAATATTCATACGGAGCTCTTCAACCACTTTGTCTTTGCCCTTAATATCCTTGAGCAAGATTTTTTTAGCCGCTTCTATATCTTTGGTGGCGGCTACAATCTTTTCGATGGTTTCAACCGCCTTCTCGACATTGTCGCCAAGATTGAGCAGAGCCACGAGCATTTGTAGGGCGCGTATCTGGCGCGCTTCCATTAAAATTCCGGTGTCGGTGTTGGTTTTGTCGGTCTTGCCTTTAAACTGCTCGGCTATTTCTTTGCCGATGGCCGCCATCTTTTTGTCATCCGTTGCCGACATGGAATACATGATGACGAAGAAGCCAAATAGCAGAGTCATCATGTCGGCATAGGAGACCAGCCACGCTTCGCCTTCTTCAGCGTGCTCGCCGTGTGCTGCGCCAATCATTTTTGAGTGATGACCCATAATTTCTACTTAAGCCGCCTTCGCTGTTTTCGCCGGCGGGCGATTGACTGCCCCGCGCTTGCCTCGCTCGCCAGGAAGGATAAATGATTTAATTTTTTCTTCGACGAACGCCGTGGGCTTATCGTCAGCAATAAGCATGACGCCTTCCACGACAATGCGCCGGGACACCAAGTCTTCTTTGGTCTGCGCCGTCAGGTTTTCGGCGATGGGAACAAATACAAAGTTGGCGAATACGATGCCGTACAGCGTGGCTACCAACGCGATCGACATCGATGGGCCGATTGAGTTTTTTGCATCGGCATTGCCCAAGCTCTGGAGCAGGGCAATCATACCCAGCGTGGTTCCCAATAGGCCGAACGCGGGCGGAAATTTTGACATCACCCTAAAGATATTGGCCTCGCTCGAGTAACGTTCGAAGACCGTGGAGGCGCGGGTTTCGAGTAAATCGCGCAGCTCCTCTTTAGAGATTTCAGCATCTAGCCAAAACAGAACTTGGGCGGCGTCTTTTAGAAAAGGATCTTTCACCTTTTGAACGGCGCCTTCGAACGCCTGTTTACCGCGGCGGTTAGCTGCGGCAAGGGCGACAATTTCATCGATAATCACCAGGTAATCTCGTTTTCCTCCGCCCAGGATCCGGCGTAGGAATACTTTGACCATGCTGAGCACTTTGGGAACCGGAAAGCAGATGCAGCTTGCTGAGATGGTGCCGCCAATCACGATCAGAATGGCGTGGGCGTCAAAGAAGACCATGTAATTTTTTGACGAGGTCATTAGCGCCGCACCGAATACGGTACCCGCCAGGGCAAATCCTATAAATGATGAAAAATTCATAACTTGTTTCCCGTCTTAAGCTGCATCTTGTTTGTCTTCCGATTCATCGCTCACGGCTAAATTTTCGTCTTCGGCTCCGGTCTCTCCTTCTTGAGAAACTGGTGACTCTTCAGATCCCGTTTCGGCGTTTTCGCCGCTTTTCTTTTGACTGCGAGCGTCATCGCTCTTGGCGGTGACTAGAGTGCCGTCGACCTTCATGGCCTTAATCTTGGTCAGTACCAACTCGCGTGCTTTCTTTACGGCCGGAGCGGCGGCTTGTGCGCCCCGAGCCTCCATGCTTTCAAATTCTTCTTTGACCATCTCTTTGCGTCGGTCGGCGACTCCGGCCAATACGAGGTCGCGGTCTTCTTCGCGGGCGCCGAACGACAAGGCGGCAATGTCTTTATTGCTCAGGCCATCGATGAGGGCGTTACGCAGTTCCGTGGTCAGTACATAGAAGGTGTTGAAAGTGATTACGTTCATGCGCAAAAATTCTTCGATGCGCGGATCGGTGGAGAGTTCGCGCACCAATTGTTCGCTGACTTCGGAGTCGGTTAATTCCACAATGTCTTGGTAGACCTTGAGGAATGGCCGCTGCATGTCGCCCTTCATTTTGGCGATGATTGAGTCGAGCGCCACGACGATGTTGTCGTCAAAAGCTTCGGTCGCCGAGGCCTCGGGTAATTTTGGCAAAGAGGTTAGCGCGCCTTGGAACCGGTCGGGGTTCAAGCGCTTCATTGCGTTGAAGATGGCCGAGATCTTTTGCGGGTCTAAATAGAGGAATAAGCGCGGCAACGATTCTCCGTCCATCTCGAGCGCCACCTGAACCAGTTCGTCGTCGCTGATCTGAATTAATTTTTGCGAGATTCGTTCGGACGGCTTGCCGCGAACGCTTTCAAACCCTTCCATCAAGAGCTTGGTCTTTAAATCTTCGGCCGCATCGAGCATCATTTCGATCTTATTGCCGGCCCCCATGCCGCCGCGAAGAAAGACCATGATGGCCTCTTGTGAACGTATGCTTAGACGTTTAAACATTTCGGTGGCGGTTTCACGGCCCAGCAGTTCAAGGGTGACGATAGCCTTGGGCGTCGTTTCGGGGAATGAAAGCAGTTTGCTGATGTGCTTTAAAATAACGCTTTGCGCGCCTTCGGTCATGTTATCCAAAAGTTCGTTGCGCAATTTTAGTAGATGCGCGTGAATGGCTTCCATCGGCAGGTTAGCCAAGCCTTTTCCGTTGCTACCTCCGAAGCCTTCACCGCCCATCAACTTCATCTCTTGAGCGGCCGCGGAACCGCCCGTAAGGCCGGCCGCGAGGCTGCCGCCTAAACGTTCTAACGCTCCGGCCACATTCGTCACCGCTTCGCCGAGGTTTTTTCCAGCGGAGAAGAAGCCGCGGCCAATGCCGAGTAGCCCGATAAGTAAAATAAAGCAGGCGCCGCCAACCAGGGCCGGCAGGAACCAGGGTTGGTTGGAGAGTTTGCCGGGGTCGGAATCACCGGCCGGCGCTCCGCCGCCTTTGTCGCCGCGCCCTTTTTGCCCCATCTCTTGATTGAGGCGAGTGTTTTCTGATTTGATGACTTCCATCTCACGTTTGAGATCGAGCTTTTCTTTTTTCCAGTCATCGGTCTCGAGCTCGATGCCCAGCGGCGAGTAGGTTACGGTATCGCCCCGTGGTTTTTGCAGTTTCAAGCCGCGGTTTAGCAGCTCCTCAATTCGGCGCTTGGCCGAATTGAGTCGATTGGCCAGCGCTATCTCGATCACGATGCGTGATACGTACGGCGCCAGCTCGTCAGGGGTGAGGTTTAGTGACGACCCGGGAGTGAGCGTTTTTGGCTCGTACGGCGCTCTCGGGATCGGACGCCCGTTGTGAGTGACATTGGCAATCACTTGAAATTCTTTTTGCGGTAGATACCGCTCAAGAATTTCACGGGCTTTTTCTTCGTAGGTGCGCGACAGTAATGCACCAGCATTTACTCCACCTTCAGACCCGCCGGGAGCTCGCGCATTGGGCGCGACTGGTCGTCCGGCTTGAGGTTGGCCTAGGTTTCCTGGAGCACGTGGAGGTGGTCTTCGATTGGCTTCAGCGTGGGATGAGGAGGCGCCAAGAAGTGCAGCGAGGCTAAGTGCCAGTGCACAACGTAGGCGGACCCACGCAAGGATGTGAGGTGATACAGTCATATAGTCCGAGCCACCACAGAGGGGACTATTCCCCTGGGATGGCTTCAGACTTCTTTTCGGGATAAAATCTAAATAGCTGAAACCTTTTTAATTCATGAAAAACAAAACAAATTTTGCGATAGCCCTAGGGCTGACTTGGCTTGTCCTGCCTGGCTGCGGAGGCGAACGCACGATTACGTTTTCTTCTTCTGAGCCGGGCAGCGTCATAACTGTGGTGCCACTCGATAATCCAGAAGGAAGCAGTGCGCCCAGCACCAATCCTTTTGTGGCCACCAGCGACAAATTGGTAGGAAAGGCGGTTCGGATCGGTGCGGCAGGAAAATCTTCACAATATTGGTTTCCCCCCGATGATAGTGCCCGCCGAATTGACGTGAAGGTGCGGCAGCTTTCTGCCTGCCAGGTAAACGACAAGAACAACAATCGCCCGGTGCGGCTTATAATGAAGGCCTACCAGGCGCTTTCGGCCAAAGACCTTCGCCTGGCTAAAGAGCTAGCGCAAAAGGCGGCCGATGTGGACGCCACTTTGGCGGCGCCGCTCATTATTACCGGCTTAGCTTTTTATCAGGAGGGTAAGCGAGATCAGGCTCGCTTGGCCTTTAATAAAGCCCGCTCATTAGATCCTGAAGACGCCGAAATCGGTGAGCTGCTCCGCATGGTGCAGTAGCTCTTAGTTCCACTTTCAAAAGGTTCGATGTTCAAAATTAGCTACATTTTTTTTGCGCTGCTGCTCTGTTTATCGTCGCTAACGGTGAGGGCGGAAAATAGTAATAACGGTAGCAACAGTGCGCCTGAAAAATCCGAAATGGATATCAGTCTTAAGTTCGGTATGACCACGGGCGTGGTGCAACAAAACCCCAGTAACCTCGAAGGGCAGGAGAGCCCCGGCGCTACCATTAGCGGCTACGCCGGAAACCCACTCATTATTGGCGCCAATTTCGATGTCGATCAAAAGACCACCCTTGGTCTCGAGCTCGCCTTGGTAGGCGATTTTGTAAATAGTCTGCTTGCCGAAAAGGGCATTTATGCAACGGTGGCGCATCACCTAATGGGGGGCGCGCGCCGCACCAAACAAGATTTGGGGTTCGTGCGTTTCGAACGCAAAAACCCCTACAACTTCTCGCTTATCGCGCGCGTGGGCTACACCATGTTTGACGTTGCCGATAAAGAACTCTTTGTAAAAATCAGCGGCCATACGTTTGAAGCCATGGTTGGTATACAATTTAGACAGGATATCGGCGAGAAATCGGCGATAGCATTCGAGTTTTTTACCGACATGCTGACTCTCCCGGCCACCGCCCCCCAAGTGACTTGTAAACGGACAGCAATTTTGCTTTCTTACCGTTTTTATCTATAAATCCTAGCTACTTGCCCCTATCCATTCCCCCAAATCGAGTGCCCTTTGCTAAGATAAATCTAATGCGGTGCATTGCGTTTTTTAGTTCATAATTTTTCATAGTTGCTTCATCAGATTGTGGACCGCAAGCACCGATAAAGATCCCGAAGTATGGCGTGTGTAACGCCTACAGTTGAACGTTAGGTGTAGGGAATATGAGTAACTTTTATTTTAATTCGCTTCGACTTAGGCTGGCCCGCGGCCATCGCGTTCGCGCCGCCATCGCCTTTGCGATTCTGCTTTCGATCACCGGCTGTAGTGGTAGCGCACTAAACTTTAGCAGCAGCTCTAACGTTGGCCCCACTGGAACAGCGTGCACCCCAAAATCAAATCCCAATGCCTACGATCAAACCGAAAAAGTGTGGATCTGTAAGTGGTTGAAACCGGCCGGCTCGTCTTCCTCGGCACTTACCTACATTGGACACACGTCAAATAATTTAGATGGCCTTTGGTCTACCACCTCTTTCACCACTCCTAATACTTCTTATGAAGTCACGGTGCCCGCCGCCGGTGGCCCTTGGTATTTTGGGGTGAGCGCGCAAAAAGGAACGAAAGTGTATCACGACTACGCCTACGTGGTTTTGCAGGAAGAGGGCGTTGGCAACGTGGTGAAGTTCGACGGTATCAAAGACTTGGCCGCGGCTTCAGACAATTTCTATACCGCTCGCTGGGAAACCTGCCGTGACTTAAATAGTAATGTTCCTTTAAATTGCGTTTATTCCGTATACCGCGTGGTCAGCGATTCTCGTCAATTATTTTTGTTGGGCACGACGGTCAACCTTTCAATGCGTGTTCAGACTAAAGGTGAAGGCACGGAACAGTTTATGGTGCGGGCGCGGGATTCGGGCCAGAACGATAGCAACACGATATTACGGTCCGATTCTCTATTGGTGGGCTTAAACTTTCCGGTGTTCGAAGGCCTAAAAGTAGCCGCGGTGGCTTCCGGAAAAGAGGGATTAAGTGAAGGAACGCTTTCTTGGAATAATGCTCTGAATCTGGACACGATTTCAGGTTACCAGGTCTTTTCCGCGTCTGACCGGGGACTTGGCGCGGCTTTGGCCAATGTATTTACCGTTCCGGTGTCGTTTCCGGCTTACTATAACCAACTTGGAATCACGAGCCTCAAACCCATCGTTGTGAACAACGTCAGCGTTCCACTCATTTCAGATCCAGCAAGGGGGATATTAGTAGACGCAAGCCAAACGAGCGTAAGAATTATTAATTTGCCATCGAATACCGTTACTCATTTTGTAGTCCGGGCTGTTAGGAAAACCACAAGTTTGGTCGAAGAAAACCGAGTCGATAGAAGTATTCAAACCAAGAAGTTTGAGATTACCAAAGGCTTCGCGGGAATTATTTACGTCCGTCGAGCAACCGGGGATGCAAATGAAGCTTTGTCTATGTTAAACGTCGGTATCGGCTCCGTTAGCACGGCTGCCCCGGGCGTGCACGATAGCTTTTTAATTACCTACGAGAAGGTAACTACCTGCAACCAGCCATTTACTACTCCGTTCACTCCCATCGTAGTCTCCAACCCCGCCGCGACCGATTATCGGGTGGTAGGTTTGGAGGATGGACAACTTTACAAATTCAAGGTGCAAGCTCGCCTAGTGAATGACGGCAACGGCGATGTTTTACTTTCAGACAACGTTCAGTATATGTGCGAGCGAGTTGGTGCGAATCCTCCCGTCTTTGCCGGCTTGACTAACGTTACGCCCAACCTTGGCCCACCGTTAACGTCCGGCTTTACCAGAATGACGATCACCTTCGGTCCTGCCACGGGCCATAATGGTTTTAGAGTTTATGCTACCCCGCAGGCCAGCACTCCTAACCCATTGTGCGTGGCTAGGGAGTTCGCGTTTAACATTGCCGCTGTAGATCAGGTTGTACTCACCGGTTTAGTGGCTGAATGTTCTTACCGTTTTCAAATGATTGCGTGTTACCACCCCAATAGCAGCGGTAACTGTAATTTGGCGAACCCTTTGATAGCGGGCGACACAGGCCCGCTTTCGGGCAGAGTAAGGTCGACGATTCCCGAATGGCCGGATGGAAATATTATATCGATTGTTGCAAACAGTGAAACATCCGCAACAATCACTTATGCCACACCAACTCGAATAGGCGCCACCTACGACCGCTTTATAGTCTATCATTCGGACGAGCCTCTTCCCCCGGGGCCTAAAGCGGCTTTGGATGGCCCAACCGGTGAGGCCACACTTCATTCATCCAACTATTACGCAGTCATCTCAAATAATTCGGCTATGGTTGGAGGAACTTTGCCGGACCCCACTCTCAAGTGGACCGACCCAAACATCTTGCGTACACCGGCTCAGCACTGTTGGGTTATTCAACCGGCGTTAATGGTGGGAGGTTTCCCAATCATCCTTTCGAAAACTGCACCGCTTGCGGTCTGCAAGAATATGGTGGTGGAGCCTATTACCCAGTTCTCGGGTGCTATAAAAGCAAGGAGAGCCCCGGGCGCGGCTGGTTTCTCGAAAGTTTTAGTTACTTATAACCAGGTTCGATCAAATCACCTCGGCGCGGCTAATCATTCCTTCATCGAATATACTTGCGCCGACAGCGACCTCTCTTTCCCCGACTGTTATGGATACTCTCAAGCCAAATTTTCCACCTGCCCCAACGCGGCCTTAGTGAAACGTAGCTACGAACCGGTAATTGTTACTGGTCCGGGCGAAACGCCGGTTGAAGTCCCTAAAACTGTAGCTATCGAAAACGCGTTGGGGGTGAATAACATTCCCGAGAATAAGCCAATTTATTGCATCGTTGCTTCAATAAATAATCGCAATGCCGTCAACGGTGTCGCCACCGAAAAATTCTTTAATGCGGGCAATGGAGCCGGTTCACAGCCCGTGGTAGCCGCTACCGATAAGGCGCCAGATCCTGCTCAGGGCGCCGGAGTCACAAAAGTTGAAGCGGCCAGCGCTAAAGCCATCCAGCTAACGGTGGAGATGCCGGCAACCGTCGTGGACAATGTCAACGGCGGTTTGTTTTCACACTTAGTGGTGGCCGTGGATCGATCCCTCTCGAATAGCCCGCAGACCGCGGTGAATTTATTTAGCAACTTGACCACCAATGGGTTTGCTCCGGGTAGCCGGGTCTCGATCGCCGGTCGTGACGTGATCTCGACACTTACGGCGGCGCTAAGCCCAACGGGATTGTTTGCTCGCAGTGACTACGACATTCTAGACGGCGACCAGTACGTTTTTAGGTCTGTTGACACAAATACAAAGTCTATTCTTCGTTTTCAGTTTTCCGGTGGAAACGCAAATATCAACGGCCTGAATCCGACCAGCGTAAAGTCTGTTCCCATTTATATCGACGGGCTGAAGACCAATGAACAGGTCTGTGTGGCGGCAAAGGTTGTGTACATGGATGACTTGCTTCCCGATGGTACGAATTCTAATTCGCATTTTTTGGAAAAAGAAACGAATGTTGTTGGTTGGTGTGTTACTCCGACCGCCGTTGCCCCTCTTTTCCCGGTGGCCGAAGAGTCTGATGATCCGCTCAACCCAGCGACGGCCGGCATTCGTTTAGATTCAGCCGGTTATGCTTTGAAACTTGAAGTTACGAATCTTGCCACCATGCAAGCGTCTTTCGATGAGTGGCATTTTCTTCTTCCCGGGGTACCCCCTGTTTCGATTAATCAATGCAAAAAAACCCAGGTCGCTCTCTTTTCCAAGCGGCCGACCCTGGGCCAAAACGAAACGGATGATGATTTCGCGGAGCGACTTTTTGCCCTTACCCCGGTCCTGGATCGGGTTGAAATGAAAACCTTTAATTGCCAGCTGTCCGAGCGGGAATCCTTCTTTCGTATTGGCGCTGATGAAGACATCAATCCCGATGGTCTCTTCCCGGTACGATACGGAAAATATTTTGTTGTTGCTCGAGCCTATACCGAAGCCTCGCCCAATCTTTCTCGTGGTAGCCGCCGAATCAGTAATGATGGCCAATTAGCCTATCTAAGTCCCAAGCCTCCTTCTGCTACAGATTTAGTTTCTATAAAGACCAACGATGGCCCGGGTTCGATACTGGGCTGCGATGCTGGTTCCAATTTTACCAATTGTTATGATTCGACTCTTCCACCGCGCGTCCCTGGTGAAAAATATACTGCCCGGCTCACGATCAAACCACCGCCCGAAGCCGATGCCGCCTACCCGAAATATTTGAATAAAGTCTATATTTGGCGCGAATATGGAGACTCCGCACTTGGCGTCCAAGAAGGTGATGTGCGTAATAATTTGAACGCAAAAGCAGCCTTAAAAGCCAATCGAACCGGCCCTGAGGTTGCTCCAGATATCGTCATTGATCGAGAGGCCACTTTCCCCGCAAACTATTCCGAAAACGGGGGAACGTTTGAATTCCTGGACAAAAATGTGCTTGCCGCCGATAGCCGGAGCGGTTTCACCTGCTATTTGGTTAAAGTGGTATATGCCGATAGCGACGGCCGTTATTTGTCCGGAGCAAGCACAGCATTGAATCCTGTTGGCATTAATCCGTCGGCCGAAAGCGGTAACGTGCGTTGTGTGAACCCGAGTTACGTTGCACCTACACCAGCGTTTGGCGTTAGTAATATCGGCAGTACAATTGTCGCTAGTGGTACCTGTCCCGATGGCACGGCCAAGCTTCGCCTGATCATAAATTCGGGGGGATTGACCAATGTTAATGTCGACTTCTTCCATGTCTATTACAGTCCTGTGCCGCCGGCTGCGGCAAATAGCACTGAAATAGCAAATACCTTTCGTACCAGCTTGCCGGCTTGGCAGGTCATTCCGCGCGACGATGTGAATTTCGATCCAAATTCAAGGGTTACGGGATCTATTCTTGTCGGTTGTGCAGGAAAAACAGTGTCCTCTGGCTACTTCCACGTGAGAACCACTTTCGCGCCATCTCCGATTGCGAGTACTAACCTTAAATATAACACGGCAACATACGCGGTTAATTCAAACCAAACAAACTACGTTTACGTGCCCCCGTCGATTACGAAACTTTCTTATGGTTTTTTTATGATGAGTGTGGAGGCGAAGGTTACGGGCACCTTGGGCAATCCTAGCGTTACCACCACCGAACCTAATCTCCTAAGTTGTAATAATAATTTTCACAATTTCTCTCTTGGATCGGGTTATCAGCCTGCGTTAAACGGCTGTGGAACTTTTGGTTCTATGGGTACGGTGGAAAGCAATCCGGGTCAGATTCCAAGCAACGTAAAGTGGGCGCAAGCCTGGGCGGCTTGTCGAAATTCTTCGAGAGCTGATTTTAGAATGCGTTTGCCAACGCAAGAGGAGTGGAGAAGAGCCAATCAATGGGCCGCCGACACTTACAGTGATCAGGCCTCTGATTCAGATCTTTATCCTGGAAAAGGCTGCAACTTCTCCGGCGGAGTTGTTGGGTCAGGCTTGAGCTTAGGCTGCCAAAGCGTTGCTCAAGTTTTGGACGGCGCGGGCAATATGCGCGAATGGGTGGACGCCCGTGTGATCTCGCAGAGTATGACTGCATTTACGCGGACAGTTGGAAACCCAGCGCAAGTTCGATATCTCGACGCTTATAATACGGCGGGTCGAATGCTCGACAACGGAATTGATCGATTAACCCCAATTTTTCGAAGGTTTGATGCCCCTTATTCTGCTGCCCTGCTTATGGGGAGCGGTTTCAGTGATTCGTCGCCTTTCACTCAGCAAAAAGATTACAACACGCAATCCTGGATAGACCAAGATAGCGGTGCGGACCTGCCTACCAACGCAGGCTTTCGTTGCATTGCTTTCTCGCCACAAACCATCATTCCGGCACTTGGTTTGGAGCTGCCTGAAGAGACTAGATATGCACACGATCCTGTTACTCCGGCGCTTGGCGACACCCCCACGATTGGTGGCGTCGCGGTTGCGAAAACCGATTGGACGGTTCCCAAAAATCGTTACATGCGCATAGCGGCAGATAACTTCGGAGACTATCGCTTCGAACGCATTTCTATTCCAAGTTCCCCCTCTGCTAGCGGCGGGGCCATCACGATAACCTGGGCTCCTTGGGAAAAGTCGTGCGGTGCCACCTGTAGTGCAAACTTTAAATACTACGTTTACCGGATGCAGGAGCCGGTTGCGAAAGATGAACGTCTTAATCCTACATGGGCAGTGGCGGGATCTCGATATTCCATAGGAGTCAGCAAGCCACTTGACCCACTAGCGGTGAATAGCAACTTGTCGTCCGCGTGGACCCCTTTAACGGGCGGACCTCTCACCGCTTCCAGCATTTGCAATGGCAGCGGCCCTTACAAATGCTCTTATATCGACAACCTATCTTCGACCGATGCTAGGACAGCTTGGATCTACGTCATAGTGGCAGAAGATGAGGTAGGAAATAGGCTGGCACCCCAGGTTCAGCGTTTTCGAACCCCACACCTCACGGGTCGACCACTTTATCTCAAATTCAACGATTCGCGACAAAGCAGTTTTCGAATGGAGCCGAGATTAAGGCGCGTAAGTCTGGCCCTTCTCGACACGACCCTCACCACTCTTGGAAAGCCGACGCAGCGTATGTCTTGGGTGCCAATGCATCTTTCAGGGCTTGACCATGACTACTATATTTCTAGCTACGAACTGAGTGCATACGCCGGGGTTGTCAATGATGTGAGTCATGAGGGGCCTGCGAGCACCGTGGGGCTTTCCTACTTCTGGCGTGCTGACGCCTCAACGTGTTACGAACGATACTTAAGAACGGGATTGATTGACGTCACGTGTAACAATGGTGGAACCTCTCTCAAAGTTCAATCTGTGCCCGCCGTGACTCCCATCTCTGAGCAAGATTTCGGCAGCTACGTGGCCGGCTGTATGAACTCGAACGTAACCGACGCAGACACCACTCAGAATGATTATCGGATGCGGCCGGTAACGACTGCCGAGCAGAATACTGCGGGCGATTGGGGCGATTTTGACTTTAATGATATCGTCGACAAAAATGATTTCGCGTGGCCGACGTTGGTGGGTAGTAGCGCTCGAACTTACGAAACGTCCGGAGGCAATTGTACCGAAGGTACTTTTACTCTCTCTCCGGCCGGCGCGAAAATTAAGTGCCGTTCAATGTACGGGGTGTACGACGCAACTACGAATTACCACGAACGGTCTGCGGATAAGTACTATCAAGATTATGGGCTGGACAATGGCATTGATGGCATGGGGCTTGCTGGTTTAGAAAAAGCTTTGGTTGGGCAACGAGGTTTTAATGTTGGCAATAATGACACTCGCTGGGATCTATACAACCTTAGTCCGACCAATGGAGTCAATGGCGTGCCGAACCCGCAGAATCCAGCCGCACGCTTAGATAACCCGTACACCACTCAGGCTGGGATTTTCACGTCACTTTTGGGTGGCAGTAATTGGTACGGCACTTCTTATACTGGTACGTTCTATCAGTTTTACTACTTCACCTACTATAGGAATAATATTACCAGTGGTCGTTGCGCCTTTTAAGGAGCTAAAAAACTCTTTAAGTTCCTTTACTATGTTAAGTGGGGCCTATTTTCTTTAGCAGTTGAACTGCCGCTCGATATTCGGATTTAAAAGGGGGGAGGGCGGTTGGAGCATCGTGATTGAATTCCAAGATGTCTTGCCGCTGGTACCATTTGGTCGCTAAGAACAGCTCAGCATAGTCTTGCTTGTAAGTCTTAACTCCTTGGTCGGGCAAGTGGTGGTATTTTGCTTCCGTGGGTTCATAGGGTAAAAAATCCCCAATGACCAAATGCCCATCATGCTTCAAAACTCGGTCCAGCTCAGCGACAGAATTCAACAGCGCTTGACGCGAGATCCAACAAAATAAAAAATTGATAATAACCAAGTCGAAAGTTAAGCTTCCAAACGGAAGTTTCGAAGCCAGCGCTCTCGTAAGTTTCAAGTTTGGGAATTGAATCTTTCCTTCATTGATTGCATTTTCGGAAGCATCCACTCCGTAACAGATTGAGCCATATTGATCTTGAATCTTTGCAATGCGCCAGCCGGTAGCGCAACCAACATCTAAAACCGTTTCGAGTTTAAGGTGGTCGGAATTTCGTTCGATAACGTTCAAGACAAGGTCTTCGCCAGTTTTAAGCTTGCTTCTATTTCGCTCCCACCACCGATCTCCCTCGCCATTCCAGAAAGTTTGGTCTTGGGGCATATTTTTTTTATTTTTCATGTCGATAAATCACCAGTGAGGTTCCAGAAATTAGTACCATGTGACTCATCTCATCTGAAACAAAAGTGTCCAGAGTGACCCTGCTTTCTACGACTGATCGAACTACAACCTGAATCATTAGTGAATCTCCAGGGTAGACCGGCTTTATAAACTCCAGGGTTTGCGATTTGAATATGGTTCCCGGTCCCGGTAAATTTGTCGCCAAGACTCGAGAAAGGCTGCTCGCTACGAGCATTCCGTGAACAATGCGGCTTTTGAACCCGGCCTGCCTTGCCGCTGAATCATTCATATGAATAGGATTCAGGTCACCTGTCACCTTAGCAAATTCATCAATCTGCTCATTGTTGAATTGGGTGGTGAACGTGAATTGATCCCCGATTTTGAAGGGCATTGGTTTAGCTGGGCCGGCAACTCGTTGCCAGTCTTTCTTGAAAATCGCCATCCGTAGCACATCGATGCGGATCCCTTCATGGAGGTGATGCTTTCGGAAGCGACCCTCGATTTGGAATCCAAATTTTTGGTGTAAACGAATGACACTCTCATTGAAATCTAAAACCTCGCACGAAAGTTTCTCGATATTCAATGTTTGAAAAGCAAATTGAAGTGCCACTCGTTCCATACCGGAACCGATGCCGCGAGTCTGCAGATCACCTGAGTAAAAGGCCCAGTCGGCAGTTGATTGAGTGGGGGCAATATTATAAAACGCTACAAATCCTTTACCGATGCCATCGCGTTCATAGATTAATAGCCTTTTACTATCGTCTAAAATTGATCTCTGAAACCAATCCTCGTGTTCCTGAGGCGTGATGATATGCTTAGTGTACATACCGCGTCGTACATCCGGGTGGTTTCGCCACGCGAGAATTGCTGTTTTATCATCCGCTACAACCTCTCGTAGTAAGTCGGGCATGCGCCAATTCTACCCCATTCCATTTCATTTCCAAAACTTGTTCCTCCAACTGAATTTAGGTCAATGAAACGCTTCGGTGAGCGCCGCCTGCTTGCCGTTGATTCTTTCGTCATTTCCAACTACCGTTAGTATCTTCATGACTCTTTTTAAATTAGAAAGCAGTCCGTTGTAACGCGGACTAAAACGCCGATTGTCTCTGGCCTTAAAACCATTGGGCGCTCTAATTTTTTTTCAATTTGATTGTTGGGTTGGGAAGCGCTCTTTCAGCAATGTTTGTTCAACCGAAGTTTGAGAGTTTATGGATGCAAACAAACCAGATGTTGACGGAAAATTGGAGTTCGATCGTCTCTTTCTGGTGCAAGGCGTTACTAGTCTTCTCAACGCTCTCTGTGTTATTGAGCATTT
The DNA here is from genome assembly GCA_043718025.1 of Pseudomonadota bacterium. Lineage (GTDB taxonomy): Bacteria > Bdellovibrionota > FAC87 > UBA2466 > UBA2466 > JBGSST01. The sequence goes on along the minus strand of JAYSWN010000063.1, from coordinate 19,921 downwards.
CAATCGACTTCAGCCTGAAGTCGCCTCTCGCGATTGTCTGGTTCTGAGTTGGGGAGGCACCGAAGAGTCGAACGAAATCAAAATGAGGACCCTCTGTTTAAGCCTCTCAGGGGTAGGTAATTTCGCTAAAGTCTATAGTATCGCGAACCTTGAGCAATTGACGCTTAAGGGATGTTTGAGTTTTGAGGAGGCAGTGACCAGATTCCAAAGAGCGCTGGGGGCGCGGGCAATCCATCGGATTTTCCTCGGAAGAAATTTTCAATTGGTCAATGAACTGGTGGGGAACGCTTTCCCCGATACGCCACTGACCTGTTTTGGCGATTTCTTTGGTATTCACGATTCTGACCCTGTGGGCGGAAGCCATTTTTCGCAACGAGGATTTAGAAGATTGGATAGTCTCACCGCTATTTTTCCGATTGAGCTGACTGAACAACTCTTTTCTAAGTATCCGTTACAGATGATACCGATTGACGTTTTTTTTACCGTGATTTTCAAAGCTTCCGAATTAGTTAAAGAAGGTTTGTTGCAGGTTTTGCCGAAAGGGAAATATCAAAATTCCGCGGTGGTACTTCTTTCGTATGAAAGTGAAGGCCACTATACCAAGAGTCTTACCCACGAGGTTGATGCTTATTTTGATCAAATCGTTCAGTTTGTACCAAATGATAAAACGCTACTTATTAAAGCTCATCCGAGAGAACGTTTGGGTCAAGAAACAGCATTAATTCGACGGCTTCAAACCGTTGGGTACCGATGTATCTCTTTGCGTCAAGTGAGACATATTCCTATCGAGATTATTATCGCCAATCTGGATGCCGATTTGCTGGTTAGCTCGTTTTCAAACAGCGGTGTTTCAGTCGCTGCATTCAGCCCGATCACCATTCTGGCCGGACTTGGTTCCATTTCGCTTAAGAATAATCTTAACGAGAATTTTGTCGAACAATTCAATTCAGCCGAGGCCGTGAGTCGACGTTTTATTGAGTCAGTTCAGGCGGGGCACGTCGAACCGGCGTTGTGGAATTATCGATTCAAATTTCAGAACGATGAATTCCCCAAGTTTTTTCGACCAAAGAAGTCTAGGTCTTTCTTTCCCGATTGGTCGGGAATCGGAGGTGGCGCGGTCCGGCAAATGAGAGAAGCTAAATTGACAGAAATCGTAACTGATTTCGAGTTTGTCGTTAGGCATTTCATCAAGCGACTAGGAAATTGGGTACTACGGCAAATTTCATGACTTGAAATTGTCTTTATTCTTTTGTGAGACGGGAGAAACCAGTGTGAGCAAGTGGTGTTTTTAGCGCCCCTGGTCCGTTCTTCGCTATGAGGCCAAACACTTCATTTAATGCGGATTCATACTCTACGAGCACTTCTTGAGTGTGGGCGAAAGAAGGCTTAAAAACCCGAAACCCTAAAAAGCCCAACTTAAGCATTTCAATGGTAAAAATCGTATTAAATGATTGCCTATGTTCGCCATTAAAAGAAAAGACCGGTAGCGCAGAGATTCCCGAGATTGAAATATCTAAGCGGTGTTTTTCGGCCGTTCGCTTCCAAATTGCCTTGGTAGAATCACCGATTGATATCAAGTGTTTTACGACCGGCTGGCTTTTGAATTTTCTGATGGTGGCCAGTGCCGCCGTCGGTCCAATTCGCTCTGTCCAGTTTGTGCTGGATACAAAAGTGGATTGCGCCGCCTGCATTATCGATTCCTTACCGATTACAGCGGACATGGCATAACCGTTGGCCATTCCTTTAGCAAAGACAGCAACGTCTGGATTTACCCCATAATTTAGATGAATTCCGCCGTTACTTGCCCGAAATCCACTGGTGATTTCATCGAAGATCAGAACTACGCCTAGCTCATTTGCCAGTTCCCGCAGTGCGGCCAGTGCCTTTGGTGGCGCGTCCTCGCCGCGTGCGGGTTCAATGACAAACGCTGCGATGTCTTTGGCATTGGATTGAACAGCCTTCTTCAGTTTATCGATTTCCGTCAAAAGAAAGGGGAGAGAGGTGCCTTTCAGGGCTCTTGGAATTCCGGCGGCGTGTAGTCCCGGCATCAGCTGTCCGTCCAGGGCTGCTCCGCTTCCAAGGTTTGCAGCGAGGTACCAGTCGGTCCAACCGTGGTAGCCACTGAAGTATACGATGTCCCTTTTGGTTGCGGCTCGGGCTAAGCGCACGGCAAGTGAAACGGCTTCGCCACCACTGCGCGCGTACCGTACCATTTGCGCCCAAGGATGTGTCGCAACCAGTTCTTCAGCTAGTTCAACTTCTTCAGGGCAGTTTAATGAGCTACAAACGCCCGATTGAATAGCTTCGAGAACCGCATGGTCAACGTCCGGATCTCCGTAACCCAAAACCGCGGCACCAATCCCCATGATTGACATATCGATGTACGGTTTACCGGCAAGGTCCCAAACGGTGTATCCCTTTGCCTTCGAATAGTAAGCTGGCCACACTTCGGGTGCAAACATCTCTGGTCTTTTTGAAAGCAGTTGAGTCCCTCCGGGAATGAGGCGCTTCGCCTTCCTGTAGAGCTCTAGACCGTCAAATTGTTCATTAGTGTTTTTCATTTCTTCCAGAATTCCCCGTAGCCTTGGGTTAATTGGTGGTGAATATTTAGTTGCGCAAGCTCCGGCTCAGTTTCAAACAAGCGTAAGATTTCAGCGATTGAGAATGAGGCATTCGACGCTCCAAGCTTCTTGAAAATACTGCTAATCAATTTGAGATCTTCCGGGTAATCTAGTGTAAGGCGAAGGTTGCTATAATCTTTTTCACACTCCAAATATCTCATTTTGAAAAGGTGCTGGTTTAGGAAAAGATATGGTGTGACGTGTTCCCTGTGGGTTGACACGGTTGCCTCGCTCCAGATTCTTTTCAAAGTTGGGAGAGAAATCATTTCGGCGTCCATGCCGTCTGGAAAGCGCTTAAAGTTTGTTTTGTCAGCGACACCGGCGCCGGTTCCGACCGCGCAGTAGTCTAATTCTTCGCTCAGACAGATCCCCGCAATTTGGTCAATCAGACCAGGATCAACCAGTGGGCAATCGCCGGTTACGCGAACCAAATGCGAGGCTCGGTGAAAAACGGCGGCTTGGTAAAAGCGGTCTAGTACATCCGCCTCGTCGCCTGAAAAGCAGGCAATCTTCTGTTGCAGGCAGAAATCCCGGATGGCATCATTTTCAGGCCTCACCGAAGTGGTTACGACCACTTCGTTTATCCGCGAGGCGGCTTTGATTCGATTTACTACGTGCCAAAGTACGGGATGAGTATCAATTAGTTGCAATACTTTTCCGGGAAAGCGGGTCGAGCCCATCCGCGCTTGGACAAGGGCGACCACATTCACTTTTTCATTCGTTGTCACTTCGTACTCTTTTTCTTGGAAAAGAGTTCCCAGCTTAACGGGGTTCCTCGTTTTACATCGACAGCGGCGGTCTGATCTAGAGCATCACGCAAATACTTCGGTGCCAAACCATTTCCGGGACGGATGGAACGAATGTTTTTGTTTGTAAAAGGCTCTCCTTTCTTTATGTCCTCGACGACAAAAAGAGATCGCCGATGAGCGAGATTATCTTTCTGACTATCGGTAACTTCATAAGAGATTTTACCCAGACATTTTTCTGCGCTTCTTACGGCGGCGACCATTTGTTTAAATTCGTCCGGTTCGATCGAAAAGGAACTATCGGGGCTGGGATTTGAACGGGAGAGTGTAAAGTGTTTCTCAATTATTGTAGCTCCGAGAGAAGCCGCTACCACTGGTGCGATGAACCCAATGGTGTGATCCGACAAACCAACCTGCACATTAAACCGTTTTGATAGGTCGTTGAGCGTTCTTAGGTTCATCTCTTCTTCAGGCGCCGGGTAGGCGCTAGTGCATTTGAGAAGGGCAATCTCTGTTGCCCCTGCCCCACGCGCACACTTAACGGCGAGCGCGATGTCATCGATGCTGGCCATTCCAGTAGAAATAATTAGGGGCTTACCAGTTTTTGCAGCCCGTTCTATGAGCGGAATATCGACAATTTCGAATGACGCAATTTTGTAAGCAGGGATATTCATTTTTTCGAGAAATTCAACTGCACTAATATCGAAGGGCGATGAAAATAGGGGCAGTCCAATCTTTTTCGAAAAATCCTGCAGCTTGGGTTGCCAGTCCCACGGCATGTGCGCTTTAGCATACAAAGCGTAAAGCGACTGCCCGCTCCAGGGGGAGCCGCTGCCAATCTTGAATTCGGAGTTGTCACTCTGCATGGTCAGAGTATCCGCCGTATAGGTTTGCAGCTTAATCGCGTCGGCTCCGCTGTCCTTGGCGGCCTGAATTATTTTTAGTGCGTGTTCGAAACTTTGGGCATTTGCTGACATTTCGGCAACAAAGTAGACGGGTTCCCCCGCACCTATTTTTCTTCCGGCAATTTTCAGATTTTCCTCGCGATGTTATTGTTCTGATCTCAATTATAACCTGAGCGCATGAAGACTTTGAAATATAACGAGGCTGAGGATAGGCCGTACGCACATATCGTTATGGATTTGTCGATGTGATAAAATTAAAGATACCTATGAAATTATTGGTCTCGGGGTTTTTAGATACCGGCTTTATCGACTTCGGTAGCATTCTCGATGTAACGCGATGCAGTAAACTTTTTGACGAGCTACTTAGTTTGCGCAACTTTTCTTCCTCTCTATTTTCCGATGAAGCGTCTTTTCGCAACAACCCGCTGCGAAAAGGGGTGAATCCCGCCCCCGGAAGAAACATAATCGAGAAACTTAATACTTCTTTTATCGAGGAAGACCTGGTTATTCGCGATGCACTTGAAGCGATTTTGGGCCCTGGCTACCAGACGGTGATGAAAAAAGTCGTTGCGGCGATCCCGGCGGAATGGATCCCTGAATGGGTCAAACGCGAGATTGCCGAACTGCCCGTTCCAAATTTGGGCGCATTTGTGAAACCCGAATACCGCGATATTACCTATTTTCATGGCATCGATTTTCATCAGGACATGATTGACTATCCGGACCGCCATTCAGATTTCGTCACGTTGTACATTTATCTCGATAAGGTGACGGAGAACGATTCCCCTCTACTCGTCTTGCCGGGAACCCATGATTTTGGCGTGACCCTATTTCCTCATGATCTAAAACCAAAGTTGAACGACAAAACGATGTGGAAATATTCGGATCGACGCGGGTCAGAGGGGGAGTTTCCGTGTGCAACTCTCGTCGGACCCAGTGGTTCGGCCTACCTTTGGCACGCTTGTACCATGCACGGCACCCAACCATCAGCTTTGGACCAGAGAAAGGTCGGCAACCGCATCTCGCTTCGTTACGTTATTGCCAAGGCCGAACGCACAGACACTAATACTTTGATCGATCAAGTGAATAGAAAAATTCACGGACCGCTGAATTTGGCGGAAACACGAAACGACTTAGACAAAAACGGCGCCCCTCTTATTCACGGGAATAGCATCAATCGGTCCGGTTCTTAGATCGGAGCAGATTCGTTTTTGATGGCGGCGGGTCAAAGTTTCTGTTCTTCGTCAATCTCAAGTATAATGAATGTAACTTCTGACTCCTTCGCTTTCCCTACTTTGTTCGCGACCCACCCCAATATCAAAACCGGAGAGAAAATGACGCGAGTGTTTATGCCGAAGTCCAGCAAGCTGCCTAAAAACAAGGTTTTTTTAATTACCGGGGGCACCGGGTCTTTCGGAAAACACTGTGCAAAAATGGTGTTAGACCTCTATGAACCGGCCAAGGTGATTATTTTTAGTCGCGATGAGCTTAAGCAGTATGAGATGCAGCAGAATGGATACAGCGATGACCGGCTAAGGTTTTTCATCGGGGATGTACGGGATAAGGACCGTCTGACGCGTGCGATGCACGGTGTTGATTACGTAATCCATGCCGCGGCCCTAAAACAGGTTGCGAGCTGTGAATACAACCCAATGGAAGCGATTCTGACCAACGTCATTGGTACTAAGAACGTGATTGAGGCCGCAATTGATGCCAAAGTCGCCAAGGTCATTGCGCTGAGTACTGATAAGGCATGCAATCCGATCAATTTATACGGCGCCACTAAATTGTGCGCCGAGAAGCTGGTCATACATAGCAATTGCTATTCAGGCCTAAATGGCGCGAGATTTTCCTGTGTCCGTTACGGTAACGTCGTCGGAAGCCGAGGGAGTGTGATTCCCGTTTTCCTTAAGCAACGCGACGGGGGAACTCTTACCATAACCGATAAGCGCATGACCCGTTTTTGGATCACCCTCGATCAAGGGGCTCATTTTGTTTTGGATTGCCTGTCTCGCATGGCTGGCGGCGAGGTCTTTGTTCCGAAGATCCCAAGCATGAACGTGGTGGACTTGGCGGCCGTTATCGCCCCTAATTGTAAAATCAAGACAATCGGTATTCGACCCGGTGAAAAACTTCATGAGACCCTCATTTCGGAAGACGATGCTCGTCACGTTGTTGAATATGACGACCGGTTCGTGATTGCTCCGCTTAATTCATCGGCCGAAAATTCAAACCATACTGAGTCTGCTAGTGCTCCATGTTCGCCCTACACTAGCGACAATAATACGCAGTGGTTGGCATCTAAAGACCTAGTTCAGCTGCTAGAACAGACCATTGGCGAATTGGCATTCCCTAAGCCACAAAGAAAATATGCGTAAGGCGCAAGCAAGGACCAAAGCCGTACTGGCGATCGATGGCGGAAAGCCGATACGGAAGCAACCCTTGCCTTATGGTCGTCAGCAAATCGACCAGACCGATATTGCGGCGGTGGTTAAGGCCCTAAAGTCGGACTGGTTAACCTCTGGACCCACCGTTGCAAAATTTGAATCTGAATTTGCAAAGAAAATGGGCGCTGCCTTCGCAGTTTCTTTCTGCAATGGAACGGCAGCTCTCCATGCGGCGATGGCGGTAGCCGGCATTGGCCCAGGCGATGAAGTTATCGTTCCGGCCATTACTTTTATTGCCACTTCGAATGCGGCCATCTATTTAGGCGGGGTGCCGGTTTTTGCGGATGTGCAACCCTCTACATTACTCATAGACCCGAACGAGGTGATTAAGAAGCTAACGCCACGCACAAGGGCTATCGTTGCTGTCGATTACGCGGGCCAGCCGTGTGACTACGATTCTTTGAATGCAATTGCTGAAAAAAATAATCTGATTCTAATCTCTGATGCGTGCCACGCAGTGGGAGCAAAATTTCGAAAAAAGTCGGTGGGTTCAATTGCAACGCTTACCACCTTTAGTTTTCATCCCGTAAAACAAATCACAACTGGCGAAGGTGGAATGGTGACCACCAACCATCCTGAATTGGCCCGTCGCCTTAGGATGTTTCGCGGGCATGGCATTGGTTCTGACTTTCGGGAGAGGTTCACTAAAGGGCAATTTACATACGAAATGGAAACGCTCGGATTCAATTACCGCCTCACAGAAATTCAAAGCGCCCTCGGTCTTAGCCAATTAAAGCGCCTAGCGCACTTTCTAAAACTCCGAAAAAGAATTGCCGTCGCCTACGACAGAGCATTTTCTAAATTTCCGGCGGTGATTCCCCTCGCGACGTCCACAAAGGTGGACCACGCTCACCACCTTTATGTGATCAAACTGAATCCCGCCGCATGGAAAGTGAAACGGGATCAGGTTCTTGCCGCACTGCGGGCAGAAGGCATTGGCGCCAACCTACATTACCAACCGATTTACCAGCACCCCTTTTATCGCGAACGTGGTTATGCCCCGAATATTTGTCCAATCGCTGACCGAGAGTTTCTTACTTTAATTAGTTTACCGCTGCACCAGAGTATGACGCTAAAAGACGCCAAAGACGTCGTGGACGCGTTGCTTAAAATCTATGCGGTCTACGGAGCAGAGTCTTGAAGAGATTAGCGCTAGGCACGGTTCAATTTGGTATGGCCTATGGTATCTCAAACCAAAAGGGCCAAACCCCAGAGCGGGAAGTACGAGCCATTTTAGAGGCGGCCGCCACAGCTGGGGTATGCTTTTTAGATACGGCAGCAGCTTATGGTGAAAGTGAGTCTCTGATCGGTACGCTTTCTGTCCAAGCGGCGGCATTTCAGATTGTGACCAAAGTTTCTGTGGGTGTAGAAAGCGCACAAGCGCAGGTCCGTACCTCATTAAGGAAAATGCGTCGACCGAACGCCTACGCGGTTCTAGTTCACAATGCATCTGAGCTTTTGAAGGCGGACAATCGGCACTTCTATTCGGATCTTGCGCTCTGTAAAGAAGAGGGGTTGATCGAAAAAATCGGGGTGTCGGTTTATGCTCCTGAACAGGCACTGGAGCTTAGCGATTGCTTTGAATTAGATTTGATTCAGCTTCCCCTTAATCCGTTCGATCAGCGTTGTTTAAGCGTATTGGAGACACTTAAAAAAAAAGGAATCGAAATTCATGCGCGCTCGCTTTTTCTGCAAGGGCTGGTTTTTATTGCTCCTGATTCATTGCCTTCCCATTTGGCCGCATTAAACGAACCATTAAATAGACTTAATGTGTTTGCGAATTCAGAGCGGCTTACGATGATTGAGATTTGCCTGGCGTTTATCAGAGCCGTTGCCAATGTTGATGTGGCCTTGGTTGGTGCCAATGATCTGTTTCAGTTCGAGGCCATTGCAAAAGCTTTTTTTGGATTAGCAAAACAGTTTTCAGTTGCCGACTTTTCTGCGTTTTCAGTGCAGGATCGCGCTCTGGTAGATCCCTCGTTTTGGCCCAAGCCAAAAACAACTTAAAAGCTGCCTTCAAATGAATATTACTTTGCGTAGACGTTTAATCACCGAATTCATCGTGGCACTATTCTTTTTCACCACAATCAGCATTTTGCGAGTTGGCGACCGCGATGTTCGTACTGCGAATGCCATCAGCGATGACCATCCGGTAGTATGGGCAAAGTACGCTAAGAATCCGGAACTGTGGATGGGCGACCCCATTCGCTTGGCCGGTCCTTTTTTTATAAATGCTTCGGTACAGAACTGGCTCGCTAGTTTTCTTTACCGCAAATTCTCGTTCTCTCCCGAATTGTTTACAGACTTTTTGGTTTGGTTGCAGAATGTGGGCTTAGGATTGGCGCTCCTATTCTACTGCCGGTATCTCAATCCCAGGCCGGTCCTATACTGGGCGGCCGCCGTTGCTACATTTGTCGCGCGCCCTTGGCAAATAAACTTGGCTTACTTTCCCGATGTCATGTACGTGCCGTATCCTGCGCATTTGGTGTTGTCATTTCTGGTTTTGGGTCTTCTGGCATTTCTCTCAGACAATCGTCGTTTGTTTCTTGCGTCGCTTATCCCTGCGGCCTTGGTCCACCCCCTTCAAACCTTGCATCTCTTGATGATCTTGGTACCCACTCTGTTTTTTGATCCAAAACGCAACGTCAAGTGGCGGCCTTATCTTTTTATGTTTTCAGTGGTGTTCGCCTGCGTCATTCTGCCTCAGCTATTCGGCGGCTCTCGCAGTAATGGAGAAAGATTGAGTTCAGCCGAGTACCTGGCCTCGCTCCTGCTCAACCTTCACATTACCTCATGGAAGGTCCCGATGATTTCAGCTTGGGTATTGCCAACATTTATTGGTTTTTTCTTCGGGGCCGGCACGGTGGTTTTTGGTGGCAACGTCGAGCCGCTAAAGGCATTGTTCAAGGGATGTGTGGTGGCGGTAGGCGCGGCGGTCTTACTTCAGCTTGTGGGTATCGTGTTTGGGGTGCCGTATATTTTGATCACGGTTCCCCTACGTTGTACCGTTCTCATTTCGGTCTTTCTACTTCCTATTCTTTTCTCGCACGGTCTTCGCGTGGTGGAGGCCGGAAACTCTGCCGCTAGATTCTCAGCGATGTTGGCCATTCTTTTTCAGATGTACTCTGGTTTTGGTCTCTTTTGGGGACAGTGGCTTATCGTTCTTTTACCTTCTCGGGCTAGCGCCAGAAAAATCGCCACGCTATTTGCCTTCGGATGGGTTGTGGCCTTCGTTTTGCTGGGCCGTCCGTTTAGGGATCTGGGGTTCGAATCCACGGGCATGGCAATCCGAAACTGGCTTGCTCCGGCGGGTGGTTTTGATTCACTGATTTTCTTTTTTTCCGTTGTGGCCGCGGTCGGCGTGGTGGTTTGCACCAAACGCTCGAAGCGGGGGGCCTTCCCCTTTTTTGCTGCGGTGCTCGTACTCGCTATTGCTGTGCAATATCGAGAAGGTACCCGCACTAAATCTGCTCCGCTGTTAGATTCGTACGTTTTGCAGAAGTGGGCCAAGGAAAATACCGCGCCCAAATCACTATTTATGTCCATGACTCGCAATTCGTGGCGAGGCATTGCTGAGCGTCCGGTGGTCTACGTGGATGTAGGCCCATTAAATTTTGTTCCCTACTCGCCCGATCGGAGGCTGAGCGACTTCAATCGAACGGTCGGAGAGATGTTTCACAGCTTTGGTTCTGATTTAGATTTAATGAATGAACGGGCGATTGTGAATTTGGGAAGCAAGCTAGGTGCGGACTATTTTCTGCGTTCGACTTCGGCGCTTCCTCTTAATTTGCCCGAGGTATTCCGCAACTCCGCGGGAGCCGTGTATCGAATCCGTTAAGTCCGTTTTGACATGGTGACCATCGCGATTACCGCCCGCTCCGCCCCTTTTCCATCGATAAATTCCCGGCTGTTCTTTGACATCTGTTTTCGGAGCAGGGGGGTAGATAACAACTTGTCTACGGTTTCGGAAACCATTGAAATTTCAGTCGCGCAGATTAAGTTGCGTGCCGCCAGCTCGCTCGAAACCATCCTGTGGGTTGGGTGCAAAGGGATTCCCAAAGCGGGAACTCCCAAATACATTAACTCCCAAACCGTAGTACCCATGGCGGTGATGACTAGATCGCTCCGAACAAGTTCGGTCGCCATATCCTGAGCGTCCTCAATAAGGCGCATGGGGTAGGTTGTGGAAAAATCTCGAATTAACTGGCGGTTCTTATTTATTGAAGAAATCAATACGTTTAGTTTTAGTTTCTCGGTTTTGCGGTCGCGTAACGCCCTTATGACGTCAAGCGTAATGTTTTCGCGATCGGCTCCGCCGAACGTAATGGTCAATTGATGGTCATTCGCGCTAAAGACACGCGGCTCAATTGTTTTTTTTAAAAACTCGTCGCGAAGCAAAAAGTGGCCGGGGCCCAAAAGCAACTGAGTGTGCGGCATTCGCCGAGAGTACATGTGTTGGTTAGCGTGGACGCCAAAGTTTAGTACGATGGAAAACGGAAATTTTGCCAAAGTTCCCAAATCATCGAGCCCTAGTGTAGGGACTTGAGAAACCATTTCTGCAAAATCGAGGGTGAAGTGGTAACCATCAACCACCAACCAGTTGGCATCAGTGGCTCGAAAAAGAGCTAAGGTCTCTTCTGCATCCTGGGGGCCGCCCGCGGATGCTTGCAGGGTGTTAAGCGTAAATCCTTCGGTGTGCATTTTTTTGGCCAGCATTTCGGGTGGAGAGGCCATCAGAAAACAGACCGGTCCCACCATTCTCTTCCACTGTTGCGCCAACGCAAGGCAGCGCATTGCATGCCCTAATCCGATAGTACCGTCAGCGTCGACCCTCACCACGAGTTTGTTCAGTCTTCCATTTTGCTTCGAGGGGGCGAATGATGCGGCAGCCATCGGCCGATCTTAAAGGAAGAGTTGGCTTTTCGGAAAGGGCTTTGTTGTGGAAGCGTCATTTGCAACGGTCTGAGCTTTTGCCGATTCAACATCTCAATTACAGTCGGATTGTATCCAAGCAAAATAAATTCAAGTAAAGTTCTCCGTCTACACTGGAGAAAACAACGTGGAATGGATCACAACTCTTTGGCACACGGGCGTGCATTACTTCGGCATGATTCTGCACCTAGACAAGACCCTCGTTAATATCGTTGAGCAGTATGGCGCCGCCACTCATTGGGTTTTGTTCCTTATCGTCTTCTGTGAAACTGGCCTGGTCGTGACCCCTTTTCTTCCTGGCGATTCCCTTCTGTTTGCCGCCGGTGCGTTGTGCGCAACGGGAAGTCTGCAGCTCTGGTACGTGGCCGCGCTTATTTTTGTGGCCGCCGTGCTGGGTGACGCGGTGAACTATAGTATTGGTTACCGGCTCGGCGATCGGGTGTTTTCAATGAACAACCGATTTATCAAAAAAGAGTATTTGGATCGTACCCAAAAGTTCTACGAGAAATATGGCGGCAAAACCGTGGTGATTGCCCGCTTTGTGCCCATCGTGCGCACCTTTGCCCCGTTTCTGGCGGGGGTGGGCAAAATGGAATATAAAAAGTTTGGTACTTATAATGTTCTTGGGGCCCTAATGTGGGTAGGCCTTTTCGTGTTCGGCGGCTATTTCTTTGGCAATCTGCCCCTGGTAAAAAAGAATTTCACCATCGTCATTTTGGCCATCATCGTAATCTCGGTGCTGCCGGCGGTGATTGAAGTGCTTAAGGCGCGCAAAGCGTCGACGAGCCACACCTAATGATTGTCACCGCTTAGCCCATCGTATAGTTCTGCAGTGGATGGCACGCGAACGTATTTTATTGATCGACGGCAGTGGTTATTTTTTCAGGGCCTTTTACGCGATTAAGTCGCTGAGCAACTCAAAGGGTTTTCCTACCAACGCGGTTTACGGTTTCGTGAACATGTTGCTTAAGACGCTAGAAACAGAAAAGCCAAAGTACCTGGCCATTGCCTTTGACACGGGCCGTGACACCTTTCGCAAAGAGCGCTACCCCGCTTACAAAGCCAACCGCAGCGCCGCTCCCGATGACTTAAAAGTACAGATTCCGGTGATTTTTAAAGCCGTGGACGCTTTCGGCATCCACCGTTTAGAGAAGATTGGCTTTGAGGCCGATGATCTCATCGGCACCATCGCTAAGCGAGCCGTGGAAGACGGCTACGACGTGGAGATCATCACCGGCGACAAAGATCTAATGCAGTTGGTGAATGACAGCGTGTCGCTTTATGACTCGATGAAAGACAAGCGGATCAACGCTGATGCGGTAAAAGAAAAGTTTGGGGTACTGCCGCACCAGATCGTCGATCTGCTGGCCCTAATGGGGGATAGCAGCGATAACATTCCCGGAGTGTCGGGAATTGGTGAAAAGACCGCGGCCGAGCTCATACAAAAATTTGGTTCGCTCGATAACATTTACGAATCTCTCGAACAAATTCCTCAGGCCAAACGGCGAGAAACTCTAAAAGCTGAGAAAGAGATGGCCTACCTCAGTCAGGAGTTGGCCACCGTAAAATGTGACGTGGATATTCCCCTTGAATGGAACAGCTTTAAGTACGACGGCCCCAATAAGCCCGAGCTGTGCGATGTATTCCAAGACATGGAGTTTTATCAGCTCATCAAACGCATGGGCCTAGAGCCCACGACCGAAGACGGCGTCACTAAAGGCAACCAATCAAGCGAATACGTCACGATTCGAACGGCTACCGAGTTAACCGCCCTTTTGACCAAACTATCAACGGCTCCGATCGTATCCGTAGACACCGAAACCACGGGCTTGCATCCTCACGACGCTAAGCTGGTCGGTGTCTCTTTGAGTGCGGCGTCGAATACCGGGTTCTATATTCCCATTGGTCACGTCGAACTTGGCACCACTCAGCTACAGGGAGGTCAGATTGACGGCGAGACCGCGCGCCATCTCCTGAAACCCTTTCTTGAAAGCAGCACGCCAAAAAAGACCGGGCAGAATTTAAAATTTGATATTCAAATTTTGCGGGCGTGGGGGGTTGATCTCGGTGGAGTCGAGCACGATACTCTCATTGCCAGTTACCTAATCGACGCATCGGGAGCCCACAATTTGGATGCTCTTGCGATGCGCTACCTGGGGCACCAGACAACCGCGTACTCGGAAGTGACGGGTAAGGGAAAAGCTCAGATCAATTTTTCTGAAGTGGCGATCGATAAAGCCACCGCCTATTCGGCGGAAGATGCCGACATTGCCTTCCGATTAACCGAAAAACTCGAGCCCCTGCTGAAAGAGCGCGACTGCGAGAAGTTATATCAAGACTTAGAAATGCCGTTGTCGCAAGTGCTGGCGGCGATGGAGTACGCTGGTATTCAGGTAGAAAAGAATAAACTTGAAGTGATGGGGCGCGATCTCGAAGCCGAGATGAAGACCATCGAGAGCAAAATTTATGAAGCGGCTGGTGCGCCCTTTAATATTCAATCGCCGAAGCAGTTGGGTGACGTGCTTTTCGACAAGTTACTTCTGCCCGTAATTAAAAAGACCAAAACTGGGCGTTCTACCGATGAGTCGGTGCTGCAAGCGCTGTCCGAAAAACACCAGATCTGCGAAAATATTTTGAAGTTTCGTGGTTTGGCTAAGCTGCGATCCACTTACGTCGAGGGGTTGATTTCACAGATTCATCCCGCCACCGGGCGGGTACACACCCATTTCAACCAGACGGTTACGGCAACGGGGCGGCTTTCGAGCACCGAGCCCAACATGCAGAATATTCCGGTGGCCGCTGAGACGGGCTATAACATTCGTTCTGTTTTTGTGGCCCCACCCGGCCACACCTTGATGTCTGCCGACTATTCGCAAATAGAATTGAGGATTCTTGCCCACATGAGTCAAGATCCCGGATTGAGTAAAGCGTTTGCAAACGATGAAGATATTCACGAGGCTACGGCGCGCTTCATGTTCAATGTGACCGATGTGTCGCCTGAGCACCGGCGCATTGCCAAAACGATCAATTTTGGGGTGGTATACGGGCAGACGGCTTATGGTTTATCGAGCATGCTTAAAATCTCGCCCGGAGAGGCCAAAGGTTTTATCGATTCGTACTTTGCCCGCTATTCCCACGTGAAGCAGTTTTTCCAGACGATTATCGAAACCGCCCGAACCACCGGTTACGTATCGACGATGTTGGGCCGCCGCCGTTACCTACCTGATCTTAAAGCGGACAATCGGATGACCCGCGAGATTGCCGAGCGGGCGGCGATCAATGCTCCAGTTCAAGGCTCGGCGGCCGACCTGATTAAAATTGCGATGCTCAACATCGCGAAGCGCCTAAAACAGGAGAGACTGGCGAGCACGATGCTGCTGCAGGTACATGACGAACTCGTCTTTGAAGTGCCCGATGCAGAAATACCGAGCATGCGGGCGTTAATCCGCGACGGCATGGAAAACGCGATGCACCTTAGCGTTCCGCTTAAAGTAGTGGTGGGCGAAGGGCGCAATTGGGGCGACTGCTAGCCTTGGCGGTGTGGCTAAAGCCTTTGACCGAACCGCGTTACCTTATATGTAGTGTATGGTGATATTATTTGCGGGTAGCTAGCTCTCACCTTAGTTTCCCTGCGTCATTTCTTTAAAATTAGCCACTTTCAAGGAGCCTTCTCATGAAGCCCGGCCAAAAAGCAGGATTGCCTATCGAACGGGTTTTCACCCTCGGCCTAAAGGGTCCGTACGACGACCAGAAATTTGAAGCGCGTCGCTCTGAAATTCGCGAACCCGACGGCCGGGTGGTCTTTGCTCAAGATAACGTAATGGTACCTTCGGACTGGTCACAGGTGGCCACCGACATCCTCGCCCAAAAATATTTCCGTCGCGCCGGAGTTCCCGAAAAAGGGGGCGAAACCGATTCGCGCGAAGTTTTCGATCGCTTAGCGAAGTGTTGGACCGATTGGGGCAAAAAGTTTTCGTACTTTGATTCTGAAGCCAGCGCTAAAAATTTTTGTGACGACATTCGCTACATGCTGGCGCATCAGATGGCCGCGCCCAATAGCCCGCAATGGTTTAACACCGGCCTATTTTCAAGCTACGGGCTGACCGGACCGGCGCAAGGGCACTATTACGCTGAACCAAAAACGGGAGAGGTCAAAACCTCAACCAGCGCCTTTGAACGGCCGCAACCGCACGCTTGCTTCATTCAAAGTGTGGATGACAGCTTGGTCGGAGAAAAGGGGATCATGGATTTATGGGTGCGCGAAAGCCGCTTGTTCAAATACGGCTCCGGTACCGGCACTAACTTTAGCAACTTGCGTGGCGTGGGCGAGAAACTAAGCGGGGGAGGGAGATCCTCCGGCTTACTTTCATTTTTAAAAGTGGGCGATAAGGCCGCGGGCAGCGTGAAGAGCGGCGGGACCACTCGTCGGGCCGCGAAAATGGTTGTGCTCGATGCCGATCATCCCGAGGTGGAAGATTTCATTTTATGGAAGGTGCGCGAAGAAGAAAAAGTTTCGGCTCTGGTTGCCGGTGCCCGCATTCATAAAAAGTGCCTCGCCGAAATCTTTAAAGCCTGTGGCGGAAAAGGCGGTCCCTCGATTGAAAAAAATGGGGCGTTGAAAGAGGCCGTGGTTCGGGGAAAAGGTCTTGGCATTCCCGATGGCATGCTGGAGAGGGCAATTGCGCTAGCTAGCCAAGGAAAGACGATCGAAGAGTTTCCTGAACTAGACACCAACTGGGAGGGCGAAGCATACGCAACCGTCAGTGGCCAAAACGCAAATAATACGATCCGCCTGAAAAATGATTTTTTCACCAAGCTAAAGGCGAACGGCGATTGGCAGCTCACTAACCGCGGCGACGGCAAAGTTTCAAAAACGCTTAAAGCCAAATCGCTGTGGGACAAGATTGTCTACGGCGCGTGGGCCTCCGCCGATCCCGGTCTGCAGTTTCATACCACCATAAATGAATGGCACACCTGCCCCGCGGGCGGAGAGATACGCGCCAGCAACCCTTGCTCCGAATACATGTTCTTAGACGACACCGCCTGTAATTTGGCGTCGCTGAATTTACTTAAGTTTTACGACGCCAAAACCCGAGAGTTCGACCTGGTTCGGTTTCGTCATGCCTGCCGCTTGTGGACCGTGGTGCTTGAGATCAGCGTGCTGATGGCTCAGTTTCCGAGCCGCGAAATCGCCAAACGCAGTTTTGAGTACCGTACTTTGGGTTTGGGTTATGCCAACCTGGGCGCGCTGCTCTTGTCGATGGGCGTGCCTTACGGCGGCAAAAAGGCGCAAGCGATTACCGCATCGCTGACGGCGATCTTAACTGCCGAGTCCTACTCCATGTCGGCATTGATGGCCAAAGAGCAAGGCCCTTTCGCTCGCTGGAACGACAACAAAGACGCCATGCTTCGAGTGCTTCGCAACCACCGCCGGGCGGCGATTTGCGATTCTGATTTCGAGGGGCTGACGTGTTTGCCTCCGGTTATTGATGCCATGGAGTGTCCCGCCCAACTTTTGGATCAGGCGAGAAAATCGTGGGATGAGGCGTTAAAGCTTGGCGAGAAATACGGCTACCGTAACGCCCAAGTGAGCGTGGTGGCTCCAACCGGAACGATCGGGCTGGTGATGGATTGTGACACCACCGGAATCGAGCCTGACTTTGCGTTGGTTAAGTTTAAAAAACTTTCGGGCGGAGGCTATTTTCGCATCATCAACCAGTCGGTGCCGCGCGCTTTAACCGCTCTGGGTTACTCAACCGC
Organism: Pseudomonadota bacterium; assembly: GCA_043718025.1. Taxonomy (GTDB): domain Bacteria; phylum Bdellovibrionota; class FAC87; order UBA2466; family UBA2466; genus JBGSST01. Next base: position 2,510 of record JAYSWN010000063.1, on the reverse strand, counting down.
CGAAACTCAAGCCATTGTAAAATACTGTTCGGGGCACGGCACGCTGTCGGGCAGCCCCGAAATCAATCCCGATTCGTTAAAAGCCAAAGGCATGAAGCCAGAGGCTATTCGTGAAGTGGAAGCGCGCTTAGCCAGCTCGTTTAATTTGGATTTAGCCTTCGGCGTCCTGTCTTTGAGCGGTCTTGGCTTTGGCCCCGAGCAGATCGATCAGGCGAACGACTACGTATTTGGCCGAATGACGGTCGAGGGCGCGCCGCATTTGAAAAAAGAACACTACGCGGTCTTTGATTGCGCCAACCGTTGTGGCACCAAGGGCACGCGTTCACTCTCTGCCGAGCAGCATTTGAGCATGATGGCGGCGGCGCAGCCATTCTTGAGCGGCGCCATCAGTAAGACCATTAACCTTCCGCACGAGGCCAGGCTCGAAGATGTTTCTCAGGCCTATCTTTCGGCTTGGGAGAGAGGCATTAAAGCGGTCTCGCTTTATCGTGATGGTTCAAAATTGAGTCAGCCCCTAACCGTGGGTTTAAAAGTAGCGGCGGTAGCGGAAGAGAGCGAAACAACGCCAACCATGCCGCGCCCCTTGCGTCGCGAACTTCCGCACCGGCGTTTCGGCTATACGGTGAAGGCTACCATCGGTGGCCAGCGCATTTACCTGCGCACCGGCGAGTACGATGACGGAAGGCTCGGCGAAATTTTTATCGACATGTATAAAGAGGGGGCCGCGTACCGCAGTATCATGAATGCGCTGGCCATATCGGTGTCACTCGGATTGCAATACGGGGTGCCGCTTGAAGAGTACGTAGATAAGTTTTTGCACTTTAGGTTCGAACCAAATGGCTTCGTGGCCGATCACGATCACATTCGATTCTGCTCTTCGGTGGTCGACTATTTATTTAGAGACCTTGCGCTCAATTATTTGGGAAGAACCGATTTGGTACAGGTTCCGCCGTCGGGTCCGGTGCGCCGTCGAGTTGGCGGGGGCGAATTGGAAGTGGCGAGCGAAGAGCGATCGGTGCGGGTCAGTGCTCCGTCCGACATCAGTCTGACTCAACGTGAATGGGACAACGACCAGGCGATGGCCCACAAAGTGGCGAAAGCCAGTGGCTACGAAGGCAACGCCTGCCCCGACTGTGGCCAATTTACCATGGTACGCAGTGGCACCTGCCTGCGCTGTTTGAGTTGCGGCGCGACGTCGGGCTGCTCGTAAAGTCCGCCGCTCAGACCAATCTGGTGAGCGGGCACCACGAGTTGTGTGAGAACTCGAACATTATTAAGAGATCATGACTAAGTATATAATATCATGTCGTTTGTGATTGAGCTGGCTTGCTGCTTCAGCGGCCGAGGCGTAGAGTAGAAACAGGTGCAAAAATCCATTTCCTTCTTGGCGAAGTTCTTCGCCCGCGGCACGTACGTTCAAGAACAGGCCAATTCAGCATTGTAGTTGTGGAGCAAAACTTCAAACTAACTGATGGCTAATCTGTATTTCCGCAAAAAGGCCCAATCACTTTTTACGAATAGGAGCATCGGATGATGTTTCGAATTTTTCTCTTGGCGATTTTACTTTTACTTTTTAATGAATCTAGCCGGTTGCCGCTCGGATTTTCTACGGTCACTACTCCTTCTGGAGGCCTGTCGGAAAGTGGGTTAGGAGAAAAAGGCCCACAAATGAATCTGTTTGAGAGCGGCACGGCGACGGCAAGCCAAGGAGAGAAAATATCGGATTCCTTTTCCCCGTCCAACGAATTGAAATCACTGCTTCGTCGAAGATAGTTCACTTAGCTGTTTAAGAACTCGGGCAATTTTTCGCGTTTAGCGGCGGCCTGAGGGTTCGGTTTTCTGAACAGCAGCAGGTAGTTGAAGCCACGTAGAAAAAAGTTTCCGCTCTCGGCGGCGGCGTGCCAGTTGCCCTGATCTAGTTTATGATTCTGGCGAATCACGCAAATAATATCCACCGCGTAAAGGCCCGCTTTTCGCATCAGTCCATAAAGCTCAAAACCCAGTGGCTGAAACGGTTTTCCTTTTTTAAACGAATCAGAAACATAGAGCGCCAGGTGGCCGTCTTTTTTTAGCACCCGCGCCATCTCCGCAATCGAATTCTCCATCGCACGGTAATACTTTCCGCCGCCGGCTTCGAGCTTTCCAATGCAACGGGGATCTTTAGAATATTCCAAATGGGTGGAGTAGGGCGGATCTACAAACACACAATGCACAGACTCGCTCTTTAGCGGGATACTGCGCGAGTCGGCTTGCGTGATATCGACGCGAGCCGGCGCCAAATCGTAGCCAATTCCTTTTCGGTTTAAATCTTTGCACACGTCAAGCGTGGTTCCGCTGCCGCACATCGGATCTAAAACCGTGTCGCCTTCTTGCGTATACCGTTTCAAAACATTCCAGATCACCCACGAAGGGGTAGCTCCCGCGTAGTGTTTAGACCCCTGCTCACCCGTGCCGTAATGCTGAGAAGGGTATTCCCACAATGTGGTGGTCTGCAGACTTAATGCCGGCCG
>JAYSWN010000062.1:0-12812 GCA_043718025.1 Pseudomonadota bacterium | reverse complement strand
CTCCGGTTGAAAAAGCTCAGGTTGGCGCCTTAGGCCGCAATCTGATGGAAAAAGCTGGACCGGGAAACATGCAGCTGTTGTCGCAAGACGTAGTGGGCCCAAAAGTCGGAGCTGAATTGAAGTTGGGCGCGATGCGCTCGCTGCTCTACACGATTTTGCTGATTACGGTTTATATCTGGTTTCGCTTCGACTTTAAGTTCGCGCCGGGCGCTACGGTGGCGATGATTCACGATTTGACCATGATGGTGGGTTTTTACTTGGTTACCGGCCACGAGTTTACCATTACGGCGGTGGCCGCCTTGTTGACCATTGCGGGATACAGCGTGAACGACACCATTGTGATTTACGATCGTGTGCGAGAAATGGTGGGGCATGGATCAGGGCCCAAAGGGGATTTGTCGGCAACGATTAACAGCGCCCTTAACCTTACGCTTTCCCGTACTTTGCTCACCGCCGCGGCAACTTTGATTTCGGTGATACCCATCATTATCTTCTGCGACGGTGAAATTGGTGATTTTGCGGTGGCGGTGGCCTTCGGGATTTTGGTTGGTATCTATTCGACCGTGTATATCGCCTCACCAATGACCATCTACATTGAAAAGTGGACGGCAAAAAAGAACAACGATCGTGCGGGTCGCACTAAGCCGGTGACCGCTTAAGATGAGTGAGTTTACCTACGTAAAAGATCTGAAGAGCAAGTTGGGCCAATCGGTCCAGCTTCGCGGCTGGGTTTACGGAAAACGAAGCTCGGGCAAAATCAAATTTCTGCTCTTTCGCGACGGCAGTGGAACGGTTCAGGCGGTAATGGCAAAGGGGCAAGTCTCGGACGAGATGTTCGACGCCTTTGAAAAGTTAACCCAAGAGACGTCGCTACGAATTCAAGGCAAAGCCCGCGAAGACAAACGATCGGCGCTGGGGGTCGAGCTAGATCTTGAGTCGTTCGAAGTCATTCAGCTTGCCGAAGAGTATCCGATCAGCCCCAAAGAACATGGCCCCGATTTTTTACTATCTAATCGCCACCTCTGGCTGCGAAGCAATCGGCCCAACGCTATTTTAAAAATTCGCGCCCGCTTCATTAAAGCCGTGCGCGACTTTTTTGATAACGACGGCTTTATTCTCGTGGATACACCAATCTTCACTCCGGCCGCCTGCGAAGGCACCACGACCCTATTCGAGACAGAATATTTTGGCGAAAAGGCCTACTTGTCGCAAAGCGGACAGCTCTATTCTGAGGCCAGCGCCATGGCTTTCGGAAAGGTTTATAACTTTGGTCCCACCTTTAGGGCGGAGAAAAGCAAAACCCGGCGCCATCTGACCGAGTTTTGGATGGTGGAACCCGAAGTGGCCTTCAACGATCTTGAAGACAACATGAAGCTGGCCGAGCGCTTTCTTGAGTACACCGTGCAGACCGTGCTTAAAGACTGTGCTCAGGAACTCAAATTTCTGGAGCGCGACACCACCAAATTACAAAACGTAAAGGCTCCTTTTCCCCGCATCAGCTACGACGATGCGATTAAGTTGTTAAACGAAAAGGGGATCAAGACCGAATGGGGTGGCGATTTCGGCTCACCGGAAGAGACGGCTTTGGCCGAGATGCATGATCGCCCCGTTTTTGTTCACCGTTATCCGGCGGCAATCAAAGCGTTTTACATGAAGCAAGACCCCGCCGACCCTCGCCTGGCTCTAGGCATGGATTGTCTGGCCCCCGAGGGGTACGGCGAAATCATTGGCGGCGGACAGCGGGAAGAAGACTACAAAGCTCTGGTGACGCGGTTGGAAGCCCATAAGCTTCCGCGTGAAGCGTTTGAATGGTATCTAGACCTTCGTAAATACGGTTCAGTGCCTCACTCTGGATTTGGCCTGGGCATCGAACGAACGGTGGCCTGGATCTGCGGTTTAGAACACTTGCGCGAGGCAGCGCCCTTTCCTCGCCTCATTCACCGGCTGCGCCCCTAAGAAAAGGTAGGCTAGTGCACGATGTTTCCTATCCTGCAAAAAATAGATAAGGCCACCGAAACAAAGCAGCGGCAGACGCTTATCGACAAAACCGGCAGGCATCTGCACGGCGTGATAGAAGACAGCTGGGTAAGAATTTCGGGAGCCAAGATGCGGGGCAAAGTGGTTTTTGCTTCCGATGAAAAAGGCACCGTGGAAATTGATGCCAACGACATTTTAGACCTATTGCCGGTAGAAAACCCTAACGGCCAAGTCGGGAGTAAACAGTGATCATCGGAATCCCAAAAGAAATTAAAAACCGTGAAAACCGAGTGGGCATGGTTCCCCCTGGGGTCCGGTCGCTAGTCGCGGCTGGCCACAAAGTTCTGGTGCAAAAAGGGGCCGGCTTAGGCAGCGGTATTGTTGATGCCTCCTACGAAAAAGTGGGAGCCACCATGGTGAACACGGCGGCCGACGCCTGGTCCGCGGAGATGGTAATCAAGGTAAAAGAGCCGATGCCCGATGAGTTTCCACTCTTACGCCCTGGCCTGGTTCTCTACACTTACCTTCATTTGGCCGCCGATGAGCGCTTAACCGAAGTGCTGCTCGAAAAAAAGGTGACCGGCATCGCTTACGAAACCATTCAAGAGCGCGACGGTTCGTTGCCACTGCTTCGTCCGATGAGCGAAGTGGCGGGACGCATGTCGGTTCAGATTGGCGCCTATTATCTGCAAACCAGCTGGGATGCCACATCGGCCGGACGAGGCATTTTGCTCGGCGGCGTACCCGGCGTTAGCCCGGGACGTGTAGTGGTTATCGGTGGTGGGGTGGCCGGAGCCAACGCGGCAATGGTGGCGCTGGGCATGGGCGCGCAAGTGACCATCCTCGACCTAGATGTTCGCCGTTTGGAATACCTAGAACAGATTTATAAAGGCCGTCTCACTACACTGATGTCAAACCAAGACAACATTGAAGAAAGCCTTCATCACGCTGACTTGGTAATTGGTTCAGTGCTGGTACCCGGCGCGAAGGCCCCTAAACTCGTAACCCGCCCTATGCTCAAGAATATGGTTCCGGGTTCGGTGATAGTGGACATTGCGGTAGATCAAGGTGGCTGCGTCGAAACCTGCCTGCCCACTTCGCACGAAAAGCCCACCTTCGTAGTGGATGGAGTGATTCATTACTGCGTCACGAATATGCCGGGCGCAGTGGCCCGTACCTCAACCTTTAGTTTGACCAACAGCACTCTGCGTTATGCCCTCTATCTTGCCGATAAGGGAGCCGAATATGCGGCCAAACATAACGCTGCACTGGCAAAAGGGTTCAATACCTATCAGGGTAGGCTGGTGCACGAGCAGATTGCCTTAGCGCACGAGCTCCCTTACTCGGCCCTTGAACTTTGAGCCCTAGCGGGTGACATTTACCCCGATGAATTCATCGCTCATCATTATTCCGACCTATAACGAAGCCGAGAATATATTCCCGCTGCTGGCCATTCTGCGCGAAAAAGTGCCGTTTGCCGACATCCTGGTGGTGGATGACAGCTCGCCTGACGGTACCCGTGAGAAGGTGATTCTGTACCAGCGTCATGACGATCAAGTGAAGCTGCTCGACCGCGTTCGCAAAGATGGTCTGGCGGGCGCCTATTTTGCTGGGTTTAACTACGCTACCGAAAAAGGATACGAGCGGATTCTGCAAATGGACGCCGATTTTTCTCACGACCCTGATGTGGCCGCTTCGATGCTCAATGGATTAGATGAGTATGACGCCTGCCTAGGCACCCGCTACGCGGCCGGCGGCGGCACCTTGGGCTGGTCAAAGCTGCGCGAGTTAATCAGCCGATCCGGAAACCTATACGCCACCACCGTATTGCGATTGCCGTATAAAGACGTCACCGGTGGCTACAACGCTTGGCGGGTCAGCGCTCTGAAACGGCTTGAATATTGGACCATCGCGTCGCGTGGTTACGTTTATCAAGTGGAACTAAAAACTCGCGCGCACCGCATCGGCTTGCGGTTAAAAGAGATCCCGTTTGTTTTTCATGAACGGCGCTCGGGAACCTCAAAGATTTCGGGCAACATTATTTTCGAAGCGGCCTGGCGAGTATTGAAATTAATTAACATCTAAGTCATCGCAACCACTCATGACTCCAAAAGAACGAGCGAATAAGCTCAAAGCTCAAATTCTTGACGCTAACTACCGCTACCATGTTCTGGATAAGCCCGATATTTCTGATCAGCAATACGACACCTTGTTTAAAGAATTACAGACGCTTGAAGAGCAACAACCGGAGCTGCGGAGCAAAGACTCACCAACGCAACGAGTAGGCGACGTTCCACTCGATAAATTTAAAAAATACAAACACCGCATTCCCATGCTCAGTCTACAGAAGGCGCATCAGATCACGGAAGTGGCAGATTTTTTTGAGCGCTGGAATGAGACGGTCGCGGGTGAATTCGATGTCATTGCCGAGCCCAAACTCGATGGTCTGGCGGTGGAGCTGATTTATGAAGACGGCATGTTTATCGCGGCGGCCACCCGCGGTGACGGGGTGACCGGCGAAGAGGTCACGCAGAATATTAAAACCATTCGATCCCTGCCACTGAGTCTACGTGGCAAGGCTCCGTCGCGCGTTGAAATTCGCGCCGAAGTTATATTTCTAAAAGACGACTTTTTAAAACTTAACGAAGAACTGGTGAAAAGCGGCGAAGCGCCTTTTGCCAACCCCCGCAATGCCGCCGCCGGAAGCATTCGACAGCTCGATCCACGTATCGCGGCCTCTCGGCCGCTCGACCTATTTTGTCACGGCATTGGCGAATACGTGGGGCCCGAGGTCGCTTTGCAGTCGGAATTTTTAGAACTTTTCGCAAGCTGGGGCCTAAAGACCAATCCGAATTGGAAACGGCTAAAATCCCCTGAGAAAGTGTTTTCCTATTTTGAGAAGCTAGAGAAACAACGACTCTCCCTTCCCTACGAAATTGATGGTGCGGTGGTAAAAGTAAATTCGCTCCGAGACCAGCGAGAGCTTGGCTCGGTCGCCCGGTCACCGCGCTGGGCAGTTGCCTTTAAATTCAAGGCCCAGGAAGAGAACACAACCCTGTTAGACGTACAGTTTCAGGTCGGGCGCACCGGTGCCGTGACTCCGGTTGCCCACCTTACGCCCGTTTCAGTGGGCGGAGTGACGGTCAGCCGTGCAAGCCTTCACAATGAAGATCAGATCAAGGCGCTCGACATCCGCATCGGTGACACCATTGTGATCAAGCGTGCCGGTGACGTGATTCCGTATATTCAAAATGTGGTATTCGAGAAAAGAACCGGAAAAGAAAAAGAGATCGTTTTTCCCACCCGCTGCCCGATGTGCGACGACAAACTGGCTAAAGAAGCCGGGGAAGTTGCGCTCCGATGCCCCAACAGCGTCTGCCCGGGAAAGATTGCGGAGAGTCTCAAACACTTTGCCTCCAAACGCGCGATGAATATCGAAGGGCTTGGTGACAAGTGGATCGATCTATTGCTGGAACAAAAGCTCATTAAGCACTTCGCAAGCCTCTACGATCTCACCCCCGACGAATTGATGAAACTTGATCGGCAAGGAGAAAGATCAGCCCAGAAACTTTACGAAGCCATTCAAAAAAGCAAAGACACTACGCTGGCGAGATTCATTTACGCATTGGGAATTCGTTTTGTAGGCGAGAGAACTGCCGATCTATTGGCCCAGCACTTTGGTTCGATGCAAGCCCTGCTCGAAGCCGATGAAGAACGGCTTTGTCAGGTGGAAGAAGTTGGCGAAACGGTGGCGGGGAGCGTGCGCCTGCATCTTACCGACAAAAAGAATCGGAAAGAGATCGAAGCTCTACTCAAAGCGGGTGTCGAACCCAAACACTCGGGCAACGGGGGTGGCCTGCAGCCACTAAAAGGGAAAACTTTTGTGGTTACCGGTACCCTCCCCACTTTTTCGCGTGAAGACGCCGAATCATTCATCCGGTCTAACGGCGGCAAAGTGACCAGCGCGGTGAGTAAGAATACAAGCTACGTCGTAGTGGGCGAATCGCCGGGCTCTAAGTTCAACAAAGCGAAGGAGCTCGGGATTGAGATTTTAGACGAAGAAAAGCTGAAAGCGCTGGTTCCCTAAAATAGGGGTTTAGCCCAATTGCGCTAACTGGCGCACCAGCTTTGGCCCCCGATAGACGAAGCCGGTATAAATCTCTACAAAATCAGCGCCGGCGTTTCTCATTTTTTGGGCGTCTTTGAAGCTGGAAATGCCACCCACGCCAATCAAAACTTGATCGGCACGGAGAATTTTTTTAGCGGCCGTCACCGCAGCTAGCGAACGCTCGAAAATTGGCGGGCCGGACAAGCCACCCTTTTCAAAACCAGCGCGTTCAGCCAGCGTACGGGAGGTGTTTGAAATTACCAGCCCCGACAGTTTTTTATTACTCGCTACGAATTGAACGACTTCAGAAAATCTTTCTGCTTCCAGGTCTGCCGATATTTTGATGAGCACGACAACTTCTTGGGGAACAATAGCGGCGAGCCCTTCGAGAAACGGACGGCCCTGTAATTCGGTAAGCCCCGGGGTGTTGGGAGAGCTTAGGTTAATGACGAAACCGTCTCCTACGCCCGAAAAAGCATCGAGCCCAAGTTCATAATCGCGCAACGCTTTTTCATTTTGGGTATCACGATTTTTTCCGATGTTCACAAAAACGGGAAACTCCGGATTTCGGCTTTTAAATTCAATAAGACGGGCCCGCACCGCAATGATGCCATCGCTATTAAAGCCAAAATGGTTTACCAACGTATCGGGACGCAGGCGCCAAAGCCGAGGTTTGGGATTTCCCACTTGCGGGAGTGGGGTTACCGTGCCCACTTCCACAAATCCAAATCCTAGAGCGCTCATCGCCGGCATCACTATTCCATTTTTATCAAAGCCGGCGGCAAGCCCGATCCGTGACGAAAATCGCACCTTCGGTAGCGTGGGATGCAGTACCGTACCGTGAGTTTTTCTTCGACCGAGTGGACACCCCATGAATGCCCACAGCCTTAAAAAAAACACCGCGATATCATGGGCTACCTCAGCGGGTAGGAGCAAAAGCATACGATGAAAAACTCTTATGACACACCTCGCAATGCACGGTTTGGGTAACTTCCAAACGCGGTGTTACAATTAGTACATTAAACTGAAGTCATTCAACAGAACAACCACGCTCGGTGCCGATTGTGGAACTTGCCCGCGGTGAACGGGCACTATCCGCCTAAGGAACAATTCAATTGAAGATAAGTGCCTCCACACTTCGTTTCATTTTTCTTGTTTTGAGCTTGCCGGGGGGCATCGTGCCCGAGAGGCACGCCTACGCTGAGAGTGGGCCCAAGCCGGACAAAGTAACCGCGAAAAAAGAGGGCCCCGCCGCGGTGGCGGCCGTGCCCAAAACTGCGCCAGCTGCCGATCCCAATGCGTACCAAGATCCTAATGCGTACCAAGATCCCAATGCGTATACGGATCCCAACGTTCCCGCCAATGCTGACCCGAGCCTCTCCCAAGACCCGAATGCCTATCAGGACCCCAATGCGCCGCCCTACGATCCCAACGCGCCAATCCCTGAAAATACATACCAGGACCCTAACGCCTACCAACCGCCCGTACCAGATGCTTACGCACCGGTAGACCCAAATGGCACTGCCCAAGCACCCGAAGTTCAAGCGCCGGCTGCCATCGCCAATGCCCTACTGTCGAGCAAATCGATTATTTTGCCGTCTCAAGAATTTTTAGAGTTTGTGGAAATCGACCCCGGCAGTGATCGCGGCATTCGCTTCGACGCCACTGGAAAGCGCTTTCTCTACATCCCCAAGAAAGGGCTACCTTTCATATTTTTGACTGGCGATATTTCTCCCGGATACGAATTGAATTTTGAAGGTCAATGGCACGAGCGCAAGAAACGACGCTTTGTCATTAAGGTTTCGCTCCCCTTTGAGCCTCAAGAATTCATCCTTCGCTTGTTTCGCCCAGACCGAAGCTTTCGAATGTACCGATTTAAAAACTACTGGCTCAAACTTCCCCCGAAGCTCACTGACAATGTGAAGGCGCTTCGCCCCGCCTTCAAGATTAGCGAAGAGCAGACCGTATTCGTGCAGCTCTACTCTCAGCAAGAGGCGGTTACAAAAATTGACGTCGATTCCTCAAAACATGCCAAATTGGTTTTTCGCCTGTTTGCGCCGCCCTTACTAAAGAAGAAATATGAAGGCTGGCGCTTCACTATTCGAAATGAGGCAGGCCAAGTGGCGGGAGAGCTCTCGCGACTTGGACCTCCGCCCACGTATTTTGATTGGCGTGAAGTCGCACCGCTTATCAAACGCGGCGGCGAATACTCCTATAGCATTTCGCTCTACGAAGGGAATAAAACTTTCGAAGGGCCTTCGAATCAGTTTTACGCTATCGAAGGTCAATCAGCCTTAAGCCATTCCTACACACCCAGATTCCAGTTAGAACCGACTCAAGAGATTGGCTATTATTTATTTGAAAATAAGGCCGGAGAAAAACTAGAACGACCCTACGTGGGTGCCGACGTTCGATTGCTGCTCGATAATACCTTCTTTGCGCGCCTGCAGTACAATGTTTCGCTTTACACACTTCGTCCCAATGACACGCTGTCGTTTATTAGAATCGGAGCGGGATTGCGTTGGTCCGGATATAAAAAACATTCAATTCTGGGCAGCCCATTCTTCTATCACGTAGATTTTCAGATTTCGCATACCGGACTTACCTTCGCGAGCCGGTTGTTTGCCCGGCGTTTTGCGCACGTTGCCTTACTCATGGAGCCACATTTAATTTTTTTCGGGCAGCATTACCTGATTCCGTTTGTGGAGGTAGCCGCACACACAAGTTTAAATCAGTACCGAATTGCCGGTGGGATAAGTTATCAATTTTATATCCGGCCGTGGTCCACACGTTTTGGAGTGGGCATTTCGTACGACAAACTGCTTTATTTTCAGGACGCGCCTGAAGTTCAATACGAAATCTTCCGTTACGTGACCCAAGTTACCTTTAACCTTTAACAGCCTACGCACTAACGAATAAAACCAGCGGGACGAGGCGTGTTCTTTGCGGCAAGCGCGCGGCACTCGCCCTCTTTAAGTTCATTCGTAACGCCCTCTTTAAGCTCCATGCATTGAAAGAAGAAGCGCAGCTGGCTAGGAGCCGGAGGAGAAACTTTTTGCAATGAGATGCTGTCGCGGCGGGAAAGAATCCAGTCATCCACGGGAAGCCCGTGGATGACTGGAGACTTTGAAACTTTGGCCGTTTCACTCTTATTTAGTGGAGCATCAGCGTCGACGATGCCGTCAGGCAGCGCAGTAAACTGGGAGCTCGGCTTTACTGAGGACCGAGATTTTCTTGGCCCTTGCGAATAGATTGAATGAACCCCTTCGCTTTCGAGATCAGCTGCCGCACTTCCTGTTTGGTGATTTGTGTTTTTGGCGAATTTTTGATCTCGGCCAATTTGTTTAGAATTTTTTCTTTCATTATGGACCCCCTGTTTGGTGTATCGAGAAGATTTCGAGGTGCCCGAGTTACCTAACGTGCTCTCTAACGGAGTGATAGCATCGGAACTTCTGCTGATAAGCCAGTAGCCCATACCTAGTCCGACAATTAAAAACAACCCAATCAAAGTATCGCGCATGGTTCCCCCAACCGTCCTCAAGGGGGGTGTCATGCAAACAGACGGCCACGCTTTTTGTGTACAGTTTGGGCGTAAGCGCAACCTATGGAGTGACGTGAAATGTCATTTGGTGACGGCGACCGGCAGACCGCGCCTGCATTTCAGATTGCCTTTTTGTCTTAGCGACCACGACCTCACTTCGGGGCTAGTGCTATTTAGGAGGGCTAAGCAATCGAACTAAACACAAAGCGTTCCACCCGTTTTCGAAGTTTTTTTAAATTTTTCTTCCCGGAAAAAAAATCAGAGCGACTTCAAAATCAGGAAATTTCCTCAGAGGGTGTCTCAAAACCTTATGTAGAGCCGCGTTCCTGTCATTGCGCGCCTGCGTAACAGGCGCGGCAACCTTTGGCCTGCTTGGTTTTGTCGACGTCCATCTTAACTCATAGTGAAAGGGTTGCTTCAGCCGCACTGCGTGCGCAATGACGGTGAAAGTAGTCGTGGCACAATAAGCTGCGCCTCCACGATACTAGCCGTCATAAAAACTCGAATTTCGAGTTAGGTCACCGTTTTGCGGATTTAGCTTCGGATTGGGCGGAGGCCACAAAGTCACCGGCAACTTGCACGAATCGGGGAACTTGGGATTTGAAGTTCTCTGGTATCACCACTTCAAACTGGTTTAAATCCACATCCCAAGTGCCGCTCACTTTTAAAAGATTCCCCGGCACGCTTGATTTCGTAAGCGGGGACTCCTTGAAGTAGGAGAGTTTCAGCAAAAGGGTTTGCGGTCGTTTTTGGCCCTTCATATTCATAACGCCTTCAACCTTGGCGACGATGGGTTGGCCCTCGCCCAGCTTTGCCTTGGAGACGCTTAGTAGTTTAGATAACGTTACCGTGACCGTTGGAAATTGGCTTACGGTTAGCAACTTTTCTAAAAGCATGTCTTCTTTGCCTGGGTTACCGGTGTGGAAGGTTCGCAGATCGGAGCGAACTTCACCAGCAATACCGTCGATGAGGCGATCCGGATCGAGTTCAACCCAGCCAAACAGGTAGGGGGTAATACCCACCGTTTTTTCTAAAATGCCTTCCATCGAAACCTGCAAGACGTTACGTAGGCCAATGTCGCGCAGCTCGAAGCGCGTTGGCGCAGCGGTACCTTGAATAGCGAACATGATTAAGAAGGAAAAACAGTGAACTAAATAGTGGAGTCGCACGATAGGAGTAGTCTATTTTTTTAAGTGGGAAAAGTCGAGGCTACAGGCCGCTTACGCGATGGATCTCGATTTCGGTGCCACCGGCCGTCTGCACGTAGATATACCGCCCCGTGGCATCGGTGGCGAAGATTTTGGGAACAAGGTTGGTGGGAACGTAGTGTTCCAATTGTCCGGTAGAATCAAAATAGTAAAAGCCACGCGGGTTAACTTGACCCGACGCGTAAGCGGAAGACGGGTTGTGGTAGGCGATCAAATGAGTTTCGGACCGAGCCACCCCCGCAACTTGAAGTTCATTAAGCTCACCCGGATCCACCAAGCCGCCATTGGCAGTCGGTGCAAACCAAGCCATCCGTGTGCCGAAGGCTACGTAAATCGTATTAGCAAAAAGAGTAGCGCTGCGAACGCAACAAACGTTTCCGTTCGGGCTATAAGAGGCACGCGAAATCACCTGAAGATCATTCTGGCGAATCGCGACGGTATAGACTGATTCCTGTTGAGAAAACCCGTAATACATTCCCCCCGACGGATGAGGCACAACGGCGCGGTAGGTGTAGGCAAAGTCGCGTTGAGGATTTCCGCTGGCGTCCAAGGGTGGCTTTCTAAATATTTCTTTGGGGGCTTGCGACTGGGTTAAGTTAACTACGCTCACCCCGGCCGTGCCCGAAAGAAAAGCGGTAGAGCCCATAATGCCAACCGCGCCAGAGGCATACCAGTCGTAAACCCAGGGTAGCTTAATCGCGAAGGTGGTTAATTGAGCCTTGATATCAAAAGTAAGGGTAGGAGTGTCCGGCTGATCAATGGCCCAACCTGAAAACCCAAAAGGACGGCCTACCATGTAAAGGGTATTTCCTTCACGCACGATCGAGTCCACGGTGGTTTCACCATTTTCAAATTGTACGGAGGCCACTTTTGAAAGTGTCGGACTATTGTTCTGAAAGACCTGCTTCAACTTAAGCGGCTGAGCTTTTGCGATTCTACCGTCGTTGCACGCCGAAAGTAGCAGCGTTGCCGCCGCCACTAAGAGAAAGCGGTACTCTAGTTGTAGTTTCAGTGTTGCCATACGATTACTGTAGTTGTTAATAATTGCAAACGGTTTGCCAATCACCCACTCACTCAACCCCCTGAAATACAGAGTGTTTCACAAACACTGAGTTTCTAATTGTGTGCACTTTTTGGCAGCGCTGTACGATCGGTATACAGCCAGTGATCCCCTCTGTTTTCCCCATTTCGGCTACGCTGACTAACGTTTAAACACCCCGTTTTAGGCGATTTGCGGCGAGAAAGACCGGCGCTTGGGATTGGCACGGGTTGCAGAAGGCGAAGTAGTGTTGCCCCCTTTCTGATTTGGGGCAATGGGTTACCCTTGGGAGGGTTCGAGAAGTGAAACAGATCTTTACGCTCTTTACGCAGCCATCACGTTTTTTCAACCAACTGCAATGGTCGACAAACCACTGGTTCATTCTGGTTGCCTTTTTGGGACTCGCCCTCGTTGAAACGCAAGTAGGACGAGGCCAAAACGAATTTTTTCAAGTCGCCCTCTGGATTCAGAAAAGCTGGAATCTAAGTTTCAACTTTTCGCTCTGGATCGTGCTGGCGGGCCGCCTGTTTTGCATTGCACTCGGTGCTTACGTGGTCACCACTTCTGTCTGGTTGGTCGGCAATTTTTTTGGTGAGCGCACCAGCCGTCGCGTACTAGCCCGTCGCTTGGCCGTGGTCTTCACGGTCGCCCTGGCCGCGTATACGGCCCAATATTTCGTTGATACCCACGCCCTGTTCGGCGTACTTAGTCTCTTCCTCTACGTTTGGAGCGTAGTGTTAGGTTACTTTGCGATTCGCGAAAACTTTGGCCTTTCTCATTTGGAATCAGTGGTCGTGGGATTGTTTGCGCTGCTACTTGTCACTACCAGTTGGCACTACGGTCATGTGATTATCGCGCACAAAGCCAACTCGATGGCTTCTGATTCAATTAAGGGCTCCAATCAAGCCGGAGCGTTTTCCTCAAAAGAACACTTTATCC
>JAYSWN010000061.1:0-12914 GCA_043718025.1 Pseudomonadota bacterium | reverse complement strand
CGTTTTATTTTTGGGATTAAAAATTTCGGTCCACGTGTATTTAACGTCATCGGCGGTGATCAGTTTTCCATCAGAAAATTTGGCATTCGGGTTCAGGTAAAAGGTAAACTGCAACTGGTCGGCGCTCACCTCCCACTTTTCGGCCAATAAGGGCACCGGCTCGTAGGTATCGGGGTGCATCTCAATTAACGGCTCCATCACCAGAGAATTCACCGCGGCCGCGGTCTCTTCGTTGGCTAAATACGGCATTAATGACTTAGGAAAGGCGGGTAACCCTACCGTAAAGGCCCCCCCTTTAGGAGCTTCGGGGTTACCGATTGGCTCTACGCCAAAGACTACCGAGCCGAGCAGAACGGCCGCCAAGGGGACAATTTTTTTGAAATAGGGGTTCATCTTCAGGTCTCCAACACGAGGGCGAATTTAACTGGTTGGGGTTAAGATACCACCCGACACACTGGTTGGGAAAGCCCAACAATCTGCATAGTTACCTCCCGACACAAATGAGGCTGGGGGGTTGGGGAAGTGTTGCGAAACAGCGTCATTCTCCTTAATCCGAACGACGATGCGCCTTTCTTCACCACTTTTACAATATTGCCCCCCTGAAAGGGGCGCATGCTGATGAGGTGGGGAATGAGTAGGGGCGGGGTGGTTGGTGGTGGCATTTTTTGGTCATAAATTGATTCGCTGGTGGCTGCTTATCGGCCTGTGTGTCAGCGCTTCGGCGTCGGCGCACCGGAACTGGTTTCGCCATCACGCGAAGTTTCATCGCAGCCAATACCGCTTGGTATTCCCCAATTTTCCGCCGGCGGATTTTTCCGCTAAGGACACGGCTAAACTTGTTCTTGGCTTCGAGAAGAAGTTTGATCTCACCACGCTGCACCTGGCCTGGAATGGCAAGAGCCGTTTTTCAAATGGTGCGCTTCGTCGAAACGCGACTTGGGTTTCTGAGAGTGCCGCCGGGGCGGTGTTGGAGATCAATCTCAACTTCCTTTTTGAATCCGAAAAACAATCTTTTCATAAATACGTACGCGACTGTTTCAAGCGCAACGGCCGCTTTGAGATTTGGTGGCGCGCTCCGGTTCGTCTGCTTACCGGAGAATTGCTTTGGGGTCGCGACGGCATCGTAAAAGCGGTTCCCGTTTCGCCCATGGTAGTTCTCGATCAAGTCGCACCAAGCGACTGGGTGAACCCCGGAAGTACGGTGGCATTGCGTTTTCATGCCGCTCCGGTGGCCGATACTTTTGAGTGCGCCGTAAACAGCAAAATTTTTACCCCTTGCCGGTCACCGCTACTGGTCACCAATTTGAAGGCGGGCTGGCTCACCGTGCTAATTCGCGCCAAGACTTCTGAAGTGGTGGGCCCGGTGCTCCGTTACGACGCCTACCTGCTAGGCCACGCTGCAAAACTGGTTCTGCAAAAAGCGGAGCCCGGCAGTTTTATTTTCGGGAGCGATTTTTTATCGCTCGCGTTTGTCGATACCTCGGGCAGCAAAAAGGCCCGCACTTTTTCTTGCCAGCTCGACAACGATAAATTGTTCGCGTGCAAGTCGCCTTTAGTCTTAAAGGGTCTGGCCGAGGGGGGACACATCGTCACCATCCGAGCTACCAAACCGAGCCTGCTTGAAGCTCCACTGGTCTACGCGTTTTTGGTAGCGCGAAGTCAACCGGTCTTGAGCGTTAGCCGCGGGCCCGCCGAGCTGTCTAACCAAACGACCGCAAGTTTTGAATTTGCCAGCGACCGCGCCGCCACTTTTCGCTGCGCAATCGATGGGGGCGAGGCTTCGGTTTGCACTTCGCCTTGGACCCTAAAGAATCTGGCTGAAGGGGAACACAAAGTTGCTATTTATGCCGTGGATGAGTTGGGCGGCACCTCGCCTTCGTACGAATTTCGCTTTAAAATCGATCTTACTGCGCCGCAATTTTCTTTCGCGGCTGACCCGAACGTTCTCATTCTAAACCGAGGCAACTTGGTGCTGAGCTTTTCCGCGTTGGAACCGCTTAGTGCTTTGGCGTGCCAGCTAGATGGCGCGGCCTTAGCTTCATGCGGTTCCCCTTTAGTCCTTGCCAACGTCGCCGACGGCACTCACCGGCTGGTCGTGAGCGGTCAAGATTTGGCCGGCAACGCTGGGCAGTTTAGTTACGACTTTTCGGTGGATTCACAAGGCCCAATGGTACAGGTGCAACGTAGTGCCCCAGTGGCCTCGCCCTCCAACCAAACCGTAGCCTCGTTTTCGTTTAGCGCTAGCGAGAGCAGCACTTACCTCTGCTCACTTGATGCGGGCGTCGCCGCCCCTTGCGAGAGCCCAATTTCTTTTTCTTTGGTTTCGGAAGGTCAACATCAACTGGTGGTGGTGGCGCAAGACGTTGCGGGCAACCAAACCACGGCCAGCGCCGTTTGGGAAGTTGACCTCTCGGCGCCAATCGTGAGTTTGGATTTTGTGATTGCGGCTGATACCGTGACCGAAAGCACGAGCTTATCTCTGGATGTTCTCAGTGAACCGTCGGCCACGCTGTTTTATCAACTGGATGGGGGAGCTGAATTGCCGTTCTCCTCACCCCTACTGGTGAATGACTTGTTTGAAGGGCGCCACCGTTTACAGTTGCGCGCCCGTGACTTGGCGGGAAATATTTCTCCGAGCGTGGTTTACGAATGGACCGTCGCGATGACCGCTACGGTAGCGCTGGTTGCGGTGACCAATCCTGGACCCGTGACCGCCGCGCAAGAGAACGAATTTTCGTTCACCGGGCAGCACGCGGTTGAATTTCGTTGCGCTTTGGATGATGCGGCGTTTGCTCCTTGTCAGAGCCCTCATCGCGTCAGCGGCTTAACCGACGCGGCTCATCTATTTGCGGTGAAAGCGGTGAACGTGGCCGGAGCAGAAGGCGCCGCGGTCACTTTCGCTTGGACGGTGGCAGCGCCGGCCGCAACCGTGGTGCTCTCGTCGACCGTAAGTGAAGGCGAGGTGTCGGCAAATCAGACCGCCAGTTTCGCGTTTAGCTCGAACGGATCCGATTTCGAATGCGCTTTAGATGCGGCGGCATTTTCTCCGTGCTCGAGCCCCTATGAAGCGACGGCATTAATGGATGGCGCCCACAGCTTTAAGATCTTCGCCCGCAATCTGCGCGGCCAAGCGGGTCAGGTTTCAACCCTCGGCTGGAAGGTGCAAACCCCGGCGGCGGTGGTTACGTTGGGCGTCGCCGCGCCTTCGCAAAGTGTGACCAACCTTGATTCCATGGTTCTTAGTTTTTCCGTAACCAACGCCGGAAGCGTTTCTTGTGCACTGGATGGTCAATTGCCCTTGCCCTGCGCTTCGCCGGTGTCGTTCAACCTATTGGGCGATGGCGCCCATTCTATTTCGATCTTTGCCGCCAGCGCCGGCGGTAGCGTGGGTCAAGCCGTGAGTTATGCCTGGTCGGTAGATCGCCAAGGGCCCGTCGTCACCATTGACTCAACCACGCCCTCGACCTCGCCAACCGCCACCGTGTTTCTTACCGCAAATTTTCACGCCGATGATGCGGCGGCCATCTTCTTGTGCGGTTTAGACGGTGCGGTGCCGGTGGCTTGTAGCTCTCCTTGGACCGCGGCGGTGACTGCCGACGGGGCGCATGCGATTGCGATTTGGGCGGTCGACGTGGTGGGCAACCAGTCGATTATCCCGGCCACTTACAATTGGACGGTGGATCGCAGTTTCACGTGCAGTAATTTCTCGGTGGCTCAAATCACCGCGACCCAGGCGTCGGTAAACTGGCGTACTACGGTGGCAAGCACCTCGGTGGTGCGTTACGGCTTGGGAAACAACCGCGGTAGCACGGCGACCGGCCAATCGAATGTCACACAGCACAGCGTTTTGGTTACCAGTTTAGCCCCCAGCACTTTTTATTCGGCTCAAGGCCAGTCTTCAACGGTCGATGGCCGTAACTGCCAAACGTCGCCGGTCTTCTTCACTACCCGTCCTTAATCAGTGCCTGATTCATAGCCCCCGGGCTCCGAAATCCGGCGGCCAGTTTAAAAAAGCAGGCGCGATTTTTCTCGTCGCGATTGGCCTGCACTTGCAGAGAGGGAGCTAATTCACAGGAGAAAACATGACCCCAAATCATTCACAGCTTACTAAACTGGATTCGCAGAAAGTGCGCGAGCGCATTCGTGCGCTGGATCTCAAACACTATTGGGTGGCCGAAGAGGCTGGCGTTCACAAGACTACGCTGCGGCGTTGGCTCAATGGGCGCATCGGTTTAGTGAAGACAAAAAATCTGGCGCGGCTCGCCTCGGTGTTGAGTACCGAGCCCAACCAGCTGGCCTCTTGACGTTTGTTTTGGGGCTAGGAACTACTCGGAACTCTTTGGTTAACGACTTCTTTCTGGCCCCGAAACTCCCTTTGACTTCGCTAAAGCCGATTGTCACCGTCGGAGCCTAAGTGTTGGTTTATTGGGGGGACAAAACATGAGTGCTTATTTGGGGCTGAGGGGCCTAACCGCCGCTCTGATTTTTACGGCTGCATCTGCTTTCGCAGGAGACCTACGGGACTTGCCTTGGGATGAGGCCGAAGTGGGCATGCGCGAAGAGCTTAAAACGCTAAAAGGGAAGTGGTCAGACGAAGCCAAATGGGAAGGCTATCTGTGTAACGGCCGCTACTACTACTTGTTCACCGTCGAGGGGCAGGTTGCCAAGCTCGATTTAAACCTCACCGATAAAGGCACCGTTGAGATTGAGGCTGAGCTTAAGACCATCAATACCTACGCCGAAGGCAGTCTTCGCTCGTCAAGCACACTTTGCGTGCCGACGCGGGGGTGGCTAGGGGCGGGCTCGGAATGGGCCAAGGTGAAAGCCGAGGTCTCGTTTCCGGAAGACTCTAAAGATCTAAAAAATATTACCGTTATTGTAAAATCAACTGAACTGGGACGCCTTCACCTGGGCAAGTTTGTACCGGTCTCCTTCGAGGACTACATTACTCGGCAATTAAACCGAGGCCTCTCCAAGGTCTGGGCGACTCACTTGGGAAAACATTTAAATAAATGGATTTCCGAGATGGTACGTAAGAAGTTTCCGCTCGAAGAACCTCTCGAATTGGCTAGCGCAAAAATTGAATTGCAGTAACTGCTGAAGAAGCTTTGGTTTACAAAGGCGGCGAGCGTAGGTAGCATCCGCCCCTGTTGTAAAGGAATACAAGGAGTTAGCTCATTCAGCTTGGCATCTCGGGGCGATTCATTGCGCCCAGCATCCTTTTTGCGCTTTTGTTAGGCCTATTTCCCGCCTGGGTTTTTGCCGAGTCGCGTGCCGTCATTGACGTGGTGGTTCGCGGTAACAAAAAAATTGAATCCGACGCCATTCTCTCGCGCGTTCGGACCAAGCCCGGCACCGATCTGTCTCGTGACGTTGTGGCCGAAGACATTCGGGCCATCGCTAAGCTTCGCTACTTCGAAGGCATTGAGGCTGAAGAGGAGACGGTTGCCGGCGGCGTGCGTTTGGTTTTTGTCGTGGTTGAAAAACCGACCATCTCTAAGATTGAATACACCGGCTTAAATGCCATTGAAAAAGATGACCTAAAAGATCTTATCTTAGTCAAAGAGTACGAAGTCCTCGACATTCAAAAGCTCAGTCAGAGCGTGGAGAAATTGACCGCAAAGTACGAGGAAAAGGGTTTCTACCTAGCCGACGTTCGCTACACGCTCGATTACGACAAAATTCGTGGCGAGGTTAAGGTTACCTTCGCTGTAGAAGAAAACGACAAAGTTCAGGTGAAGCAGATCAACATCGTGGGCGCCAAGGTCATGCCTATTGAGGATCTGAAAAAAGTGATGCAGACCAAAGAAGGTGGCTTTTTCTCCTTCTTGACCGGTAGCGGTTCCTACCGTGAAGCGGTTTTCGAACGCGATATCGCCACACTTGGCTATTACTACGGCACTCTAGGCTACGTACGGGCACGTTTCGGTAAACCCGAAGTTACCGTCAGTCCCGACAAAAAGTGGGTCTACATCACCTTTTTTGTGGATGAAGGCGCGCAATATAACGTGGGCAAAGTAGATTTTGGGGGCGAGCTTCTCTACCGCCGGCAAGAGCTGGTGGAAGATTTAGCCCTGGTACCGGGTGAGGTCTTTAATACGGAAACGCTGCGTAAAGAGACGTTGCGCTACACCGAAAAATATTCTGACTTGGGCTACGCATTTGCCAACGTGGTGCCGCAGCCGATGATTCATGACGAAACCCGCACGGTGGATGTCACTTTTGATATCGACAAGGGCGAGCGGGTCTTTATCGGCAAGATCATCGTTACCGGCAACACCCGCACTAAAGACAAAGTGGTCCGGCGCGAACTCACCATTCATGAGGGCGAGCTATTTAACGGCACAAAAAAGCGTGAGAGCCGCGAAAACGTGGTTCGCTTGGGCTTTTTCGACAACGTGGAGTTTCACCAGGCCACTTCTAAAGTAGCGCCTAACATTGTTGACGTTGAAATTAAGGTTAAAGAGCGCTCAACGGGTCAGCTGGTGGTGGGTGCTGGTTACGCTTCGGGCAATATCGGCTTCACGATCAATGCTCAGCTTTCGCAAAACAACTTCTTGGGCAACGGTCAGGTTGCCAGTTTATCGGCAGAAATTTTGACGGGCCGCAAGTATTACCAGTTTGCTCTGGGCTTTCAGGAACCCTACGTCGGTTACTCTAATTGGAGTTTGGGCGGCGATCTTTTTCAGCTACGACGTAACCTAATTGCGATCGAAGACATTCCTACTTTTGAAGAGATTAAGACCGGCTTCGATGTGAAACTCGGCCATCCGGTACTTGAGTTTACCAACCTATTTTTAACTTACAAATTAGAGAACTCTTACGTGCCAGAAGGCACTATTATTGACCGTTCATTGATTCCGTTGAGTTCGGTAAATGGCGTGGCAAGTTCAGTAAGCGCCAACTTGGTCTACGACAAACGCGACGATCGTTTCGACCCGCGTACCGGTAGCTACCTGAGCTTGAGTACGGAGTACGCGGGGTTGGGTGGGGCGCGCCAGTTCTTTAAAACGCGGGCTCAGGCTAAGTTCTTTCACCCCATTATTTGGGATTTTATTTTTCGCCTAAACGTCACCGGTGCCAACATTCAGGGTAGCTCGGTGCCGATTAATGAACTTTTCATTCAGGGTGGTCTGTTCAGTTTGCGTGGTTATGACTTCTTATCGATTGGTCCCGCGCAAACCCTAAGTGCGAATAACTCGGGCAATTTGTCTCAGCTTGCCCAAGATCGAAACATGGGCGGCAAGCAATTTACCGTCGGCGGCCACAATGAAGTGCTGCTGAATGCCGAGATTGAGTTTCCTTTGCTGAAAGAGGCCCGCATTCGCGGGGTAATTTTCTTTGATGCGGGTAACGCTTTTGACCTTCCATTTAGAAGCGGCCCCGCGTTATTTGCCAACGTTGGCTGGGGTTTCCGCTGGTTCACGCCTATCGGTCCCTTGCGTTTCGAATTTGGCTACCCTATTGTTAAGTCTAACGTGTCCAAATTTTATTTTACAATCGGTCCGGCATTCTAATTTGAGGTGTGCATGAAATCGTTTTTACTCGCCGTAGTTTTGTTAAGCCGTTTGGCTACCGCAGCCGAGACTGCAACCCTAAAAGTGGCTTACGTTGATCTTCAGAAAGCACTGCAGCAGGTTGATGCGGGGAAAACCGCCAAAGCGCAGCTTGAAAAAGATGTGGCGGCTAAACGCACTGAGCTTGAAAAGGCGCAGGCGGGATTGCAGAAAGAGGCCGAGCAGTTCGAAAAAAAATCCGCCATCTTGAACGACTCGGCCAAAGCGGCTAAACAGCAAGAGCTGCAGAAAAAATTTATGGAATTTCAGAAGAGTGCCTCGGAGTCTCAGGCTGACTTGCAGAAGCGGGAACGTGAGCTCACTAAACCTTTGATCGATGAGCTTCGCTCCATCATCGAAGGAATCGGCAAAGAAAAATCTTACCAGCTTATCGTTGAGAAAAATGAAGGCGCGGTGCTCTACGCCGAAGCGGGCTCAGACCTTACCGACAGCGTGATTGAAAAGTTTAATGCAAAATACAAGGGCAAGTCGTTCTCGACTAAAAAGAAGTAGGTTTAGGCCGTCAGTTTAAAAGGAAAAGGCCCTTCAGCTACCGGCTGAAAGGGCCTTTTTTATTTCTGTTCGGTTTTTTGGGTTATTGGGTAATGAGCAGAATCATTCCCAGAAGAATGGCGCCCAAGATGAGGCGTGAGACTTGTCTATCCATCGTTGCTTACCCCAATACTAAGTAGCCAAGGCCCACCAAGGTGACGAAAACTAGGATTCGAATGCCCCAACCCGAAATATCGAGCATGCGGTCGCGAAAATTAAACTGTTCCCATGCCCGGATCGGATGAATCGAGGCGTCGATTAACTGAGCCGATTCAGGATTAGATTTTGGCACAGAGGTAGGAGCTTTTCTCCTCTTCTCTGCCTTGAAATCCACGTGAATGACCCTTGGCTTTTCAACTTCGTTGGAAGTCATGGCTAAGAATCCTTATTGCTGTGGAGTGACGTATGCCGGCGCATGTTGGCCGGTAGGCATCATGGGTTGTCCGTTGACGTAGACCTGAGCTGGCTGAGTGACATACAGTCTTCCGCCGAACCCTAAGTACGCTTGCTGAACGAACATGGTGATCTGGGTCGGAGTGGAAGCGGCGCCCCACGAGGGGAGCGACGTTTGGCCAAACAAAACCATGTTGCTGACGAAAGCCGATTGCTGATTCGACTGCACGGTCACTACACCCTGTGACTGCATCTGAATCGCAGTTTGGATATTAGTGGGGGTCTGCCCGAAGTTTCCACCTTGTTGGGTGAAATACAGCGGAAGATCGGCCCAGTTAAAACAACCGGACACTTGCACGTTTTGACCAGGCTGGGGTCCAACGACTTGGGTGCCGCCGTTCGGGTTAAACGTTAAGGTCAACGATGAAGGAATCGTTTGTTGAGCTTGCGTCACATTGATCAGGCTCGTGAAGTAACTGTTGAGCGTTTGGGCGCCACCGCCACCACAACCGGCCGATCCGCCACCAAACTGAGGATTAGATGGTGGTATCGGGGGAGGGGGAGCAACCGTTTTATTGCCACCGCATCCGACTAAGAATGTTAAGGCTAATGCTACTAAGCCCACTGTCGTTAATTTTCTGTTCATATTTACTTTCATTGCCATCCCCCTAAAAAATTTATTTCACCCAATTTGAAACCGTTGAATCGAAAGTGCCCATTACCTTAGTGCTGCCGTTTCCACTCGTGATGTACGACTGGCATGGGGCGACTAAATCGTTTTGCGAAGCGCAGGCGCTGCTACCGCAGTTCCACACAAAGGGAGTGCAAGCGGCGGCTTGATACGTTGGACGAGCCCCTTGGGTCGTGGTGTTCCAAGTTCCTGGATACGTATAGGTAACCAAGGCATCGCTGCTCGTGCGAATGCGGTACAAAAGTTTTCCGTTGGCGAGTGCATTGCCCGAACGGTCAGCCATGACTCGGGTGACGACGTTGTCGTCTTGAAAAATGATGTCGAACGACGAGCTGTTAATCACTCCCGTTTTATCAAAGTGATTCTGTTTCGTGTCGTGCCAATACTTTTGGTCTTCAAAGCCAAAGAGAAGATTTCCGGTTAGGCGAGTGACCCCGGCCGAAGTGGCGGCCGACAATTTAAGTAAAAGTTTAGGATTTCCTACCAAGTTTCCGTAGACCAAACCGAATAGCTCTTCGAGGTCAGGGTAGGTTTCATTAAAAGCGGCATCTTTAACGATGTTGGTCAAAAGCACGTTTGCCGCACCGGTAAGGTCGGGCACGCCGTCTTTAACCGGCGAACCAGGATCGGTTGGTTCCGTCTGCTTTTTTGGTGCATTCGGATCCGTGGGCGCCGCGATTTTGGTTTCGGACGATGCTCCGCAACCAATTAACGTTAACGACAACAGAACCAAAATCAGTTTTAAAAAGCCGTGGCGCATTTTCAACCTCTGCAAGCTCAAGGCGACCACCGTCACCCGAGCAATAACCGCAACAAGACGTACAACTCATAAGGGACGCACTTAACGAAAAGTGATCCACCGCTGGGGACTTGTGCAAGGGGGATACCAGGTGAATTCTGGGCGTGGTGGCGACGTTGCCGAGGGTAAGAGAATGCGCAACTTTTATTGGGTGGAGAAAGACTTACCTCTGTTTTGCGAGAGATCAGAATACAGATTCAGTCACTTAGGGGCAGGGCCCATTGTCGTCACCGAGTCTACAATCTACGGCACCATTTCCGGGTCATTATGGTCTTAATATCATCGCCCCGCCTTGTGGGGCCCCCAAGGTAGGCATCGAAATGGAGATCGGGCTGGGGGTGCAGCAGAGGCGTGATTGGCCTGACATTTGGGCTCCTGGGATAGGGTAAAAATGCGCTCGCCGGTTTGAAAAGTGCGTGCTAAAGTTTTCCGCAATTCAAGGAGCACCTTTAAGATGAGTTACATCGTCACCCAACACTGCGTAGATTGTAAGTACACCGACTGCGTAACGGTTTGTCCGGTTGATGCCTTTCATGAAGCCGACCGCATCCTTTATATCAACCCCGACACCTGCGTGAACTGCGACGCCTGCGTTCCCGCCTGTCCGGTTGAGGCAATTTATTCTGAAGAAAATCTGCCTTCCCAATACCAAGCCTACATTCAGCTTAATACAGATGGCTGCAAAGACACCCCGGTGATCAATCAAAAGAAAGATCCCATGGCTGGGCACAAAACCTTGGCTGAGCTCAAAGCCGCGGATGCCGCTGGCCAGAAGCCGGCTGGTTTTCCCTGATTTTCGACGGCGTGAAAGCGTCTTAGCCCAATTGCATTTCTGCGGAGGGGGCGGTTCCCGAGGGGTTCTATAAATTCCTGGTCGCCTCTTCCTTGTTATTTCAACTCTTTACCAGCTCCTCTTAGCAGGCCGTGACTAGGCGTATTCTGCTGCCCTTCTATTTAAATCGTATGCGGCGCGTACAGTTCATCATCACTGTATAAAAAGTTGTCTGTATACCCTTTGTGTCACCCCCTCCGTATTCTGGATGTGAATACGCCCCTTTTATTGAGTTAACCCCTCGAGTTTTCTAGCAATCGATTTCGCACCGAAGCGCGTTGGCCGAGGTTATGCATTTAGTACAAGAAACAATGAGAAGGCGCCCAGAATACTTCGAACGTTTTAGTAACGTCTGAAGTCCAAGTTGATGCACGCAACGTTGAGGTTGTGGAGGATATTTATGACCGTTTCCGAATCACGCGTAGGGTTGAAGTTAGGGGTTTTTAGTCTCGTATTGCTACTTCTTTTGTCTCTAATAGACGAAGAGGCTTTTGCGCGCGGGCGACGTGGTCGCGGCGGTGTAAGGCGTGCTGGCCCCGTCCGGGCGCAAGGCAGGGTTCGCAGAGGTGGTAGAGCACGCGTAGCGAGAGGCGGCGGACAAGGTCGCGCTAGAGCGCAAAGGGTCGTTCGAAATAATTTGGCCGCACCGGCGGTAAATAATAATGCCGGCAACAACGGTCAGAATAACCTTCAGGATTTTGGACCCGCGTCAGCATCACCCTTTAATCAGATTGCTTTGGGAAATGTTGGTCAATTGCAGGTCATTCCTGGCTTTAACAACATCGCCTTAAATGGCCAGGGTCAGGTGGTGGAGTTGAATCAGAATGCGATTGTGAATGGGCAGATTGTAAATGCCAACGGTGCCATTCGCCAGAACTTGGTTAGCTTAAACGGCAGCGTTTTTGCCGGTAGCAGTATCCAGATGTTGCCTGGAACGGCTCTCGAGCTTCAGCAGTTTAATCAAGCTAACCTTCCGGCCAGCTCGGCGGTGGTTTTGAGTTCTCCTCTAGGACAGGGAATTGGAAATTTCGGCGGAGCGAGTCAGGTTCGCAGTTTGCGTAGTTTTTAATTAGTTTTGAGAGCGTTAGCCGCGCGTAAAAGTACGCGTGGCTCCCCCTCTCAAATCGCTGAAAGGCGAGTTGGTTTTTTGAATTAATTTATGCGTTACACAGCTACACAATTAAAAGGGCTGATGCTTCTGGCGTTAGTTCTTGCTGCGTTGCCAGAATCGGCTTCGGCCGCTTCGCGTTTGGTTTTTGGACGCCAGGTGGGCAGCTTGGGTAGTCAGCGCGGGATCAATAACGGCTCATTCATCAATTTGAACCAGATCCAGGATCTTCCCGGCGCTTTTTCTAATATAAAAAACGTTAACAACAACTTGGTCGAGTTTACGAGCGATGCCTTTGGTAACCCAAGAGTTAGCAATCTCTTCATCGATGGTTTTGGTCGCCTGGTTGGCGCGACGCTCCCCAACACCATCAAACAGGCTAAAGAGTTTTACCTCACTAATTTTAATAAGTTTGCGGGGGCGGCGTCGCAAGCCATTCAGCGGTTTTTAATCGCCAACGGCGGGGCCAGTGCTTTGCGCGGATTTACGATTGATCTGGCCAGCTCGGTCACGCCTAAAGAAGGAGTTGAACCCGACATCAAGACCGTTGAGTACGCCCAAGGAAAAGAAGAACAGGTAAAACTGGCGGCTTTGAACTACCTCATTAATATGATCAGCCAGTCGGCAGACATATTCACCGTAAATCCCGCGCTGGTGCGCGGTGGCCAAGTGGGCGTTAATCTACTTCGTTTTTTGAAACCAGAAGCCATTGCGCTTTTAACCAATGAAAATCCATACGCCTGCACGGGTAATGAGCCCTTTCGCGTCGACCTTTTAATTTCTCGCGCGATGGATCCCGATATCTATGCCCGTTTGACCGGGGCACCGGATAAATTTGACCAACTAGCCAAACAGTTTGGTATCTCGGAGCAGCGCCGGGATTACCCCGGACGCCACATCGTGGCCGCAGGTCCCCCCGGAAAAGAAGAGTCCATTGTTGGTCGGCATCCGCAACGAATTTTAGGTTTCAGAGAGCAGCTAAA
>JAYSWN010000007.1:0-6318 GCA_043718025.1 Pseudomonadota bacterium | reverse complement strand
CGGCGAAATCTCGGTGAGCACCATGATGTTGCCCGCAATCATCAACCGTTCAATGTGATGCGCAAATCCGAGCCGTTGCGCTTTGCGAATGACATGATCGAGCGGATCGATTCCTGTCGTACCTTCATACCAAGCCCGAGAAAGCTGGCGGTGGTGCTGCCAGTAGTTGGAGGCTTCCTGCTTCTCCCCGAAATGCCGATAAATACCGCGAATGAACTCACGCCACCCAATAACTTGCCGAATAAAGCCCTCTAGCGAGTTAAGTGGCGTTTTTGCCTTCGCGGCGTGCTTCAGGGTGATTTCGATCACCTCGGCGGGGGTAATCAAACCCAGATTAAGCACCGGAGTCAGCAGGGAGTGAAAAACAAAGTCGTGTTTCACCGTTAACGCATCTTCGTACTCTCCAAACTGGTCGAGCCGATTTTCCAAAAAATCTTGTAACCAGCTGAGCGATTCTTGGCGGGACGTCGGAAGCCAGAAGCCTTGGGTAGTTCCGGGATGGTCGGCAAATCGCGCCTCGACTAGTTTACTTACCTGGGCCACTTCCGGATGCACGGGAAACGTGGGGATGGGCGGAGGCTGAAGGCCTTTGGGGAGCCGCTTGCGGTTATCGGAGTCAAAACTCCATTTGCCTCCCACCGGCTTGCCTTCCTTATCCACCAAGATCGCCAGTCGTTTCCGCTGGGCTTCATAAAACGTTTTCATGAAGGGTTTACGGGCGGAACTTAGGTACGCCGCAAAGGTTTCGCGCGGCGTGAGAAAAAGGGGGGTGGGGTGAACCACCACCTGAAACCCCTTCTCCCGCAAAAAAGTGAGCAAGCGAGTTTCAAAAAACCGGTCCTCGATCTCAAACAGATGAACTTTATTGGCCTTGACCGAAACCAGATAGGCCAAAAGCTTCTGCTCGTAGGGAAGGCTCTTACCCGTTTTGGCCAGCGTTTCATAATGCACTTTTGCGCCAGCGGCGCGCAGCTCCTCCGCGTAGCGCCGCATCGAGGCGAGGAAAAGCACGATCTTCATCTTGTGGTGTTTGAAGTAGGTGCAAAGCTCGAGATCCTCGGCCATGAAAAAATGTTTCGGCAGCGACAACGGCCACGCCTCTCTCGGAAATAACTGGTTGCCTAAAATGACAGTGACTTCGCCGGGGTTCATTTAGTTTCCTTTACCGTCTAACGTGAGGGCGGTTTTCTCGGCTTTACTCCAGAATCGAAAAAAGCGTTTAAATTCCGCTTCCGGTGGAACGCTCACAAAGGATTCTTCTCCGACAACGTGGATTGCCTTCTCTTTGGAAAGTTTGCTCAGCGTGCTCCGAACTAAGGCACTCTGACTGTAGGGGACAAAGAGAGCGGAAGATGGCAAATGATAAAGTGTATCCACCGTATCCCCGCGAAGAACCTTCACGGGCAAACTGCAAACCGTTTCGTAGATAAACACTAATCGCTTAAGGCTATACCTAGCCTCCTGCAGGTAGGCATCATCCCAAATGAATATCGCTTCTGCGTCCGATGGCGCCGCTGGAAAAACCGGGTGAGACAACCTCAGCGCCTCTTCGTGGATCCAGATATAGGACTTAGTCACTTTGCCCCCGTTAAGTTGGGAAACAGGGCCTCATTTAGGGTTTCGTAACTAGCGTTAAGTGGCCCGTTATTTAATGGCGAAGTGTCCACTTTATTCCCAAAATATTTATCAACGTTCTCTAGGTTGAAAATATAGGGCTTGTTGCCGAACGTCGTAGCGACCCATTGCCACGACAGATTATTGCTTGCCACGTCGCCATCAAGGAGATGGGTCAAGAACCACCGCGCCCCCGCTTGCCACTTGATACGTCGAAAATGAACCACGTAGCTCGCTAAATACATGCGCGCATGATTGTGAAGAAAGCCCGTAGCAAGTAAATCGCCAATAAACGAATCGAGGCAAGCAACCCCCGTAGCGCCCTGCTCGATATCCGCAGGTAACTTGTCGGCATAGTCACTAGCCACGAAGCCCGTCTTGTAAGGCTCAACGTCCTGCCAAAGCCAATCGGGATGATTTCTGGCGACTCGCTGCCAATAGTCGCGCCAGGCCAGCTCTTGAACAAACTTAAGTGCCTGAAAGGACTTTTCGCACTTCTTCAACGCATGGTTGCGGACTTCATTTAGGCTCAAAATCCCGTGATGAATGTACGGAGAGAGTCGACTGATCTTACCCTCCCCGTAATTGCGCGAACGCGCGTACGAAATGGGATCTATTTCTGAAAGTCGAGACTCCGCTAACGCTCGCCCCCCCGCAATATCACTGGCGGGCCCGCTAGCCCACGGCGCGAGACTCTTTACGTGGGCAATTAGGTCTTCGCGACTTTCAAACTCTGTCTGCATAACGTTCATGACCGATTCTATATAACTTGAGGGCACCCCAACCTGGAATAGAAATACACATCTTTTCTACTCGGCGATTCGAGATACCGGTTTGCTTTGTCAGGGTAGCGGTAGCCCCAGGTAGCTGACCAGGACGGAGAGGTCGCGCTTTTTTGCCCCAAGAAACGTGCGCCAGAACAAGGACGGATAGCCCTCGGCCAGAACCACGGGAGACAGGTCCAAAGTTTCAAAGGGCCAAGTACAAAACCAATTAGGTTCCTGCGCCAGCTCCTTTAGCGAGCGAAACGAACCGCAACCGATATTGCGTTGGTAAGGTAGTAAACTAAAAACTGAATTTGCCCCCGCCAGACCTAAAACATCGGCACGGCGCAGAGAGGTAAGCTGAAGATTCGTGCGAAGTTTCCACTCGCGGTCAACTCCGCGGCTAAGCAGTGCGGCGCGCAGCGGACGGGGGTTTCCGCGGCCATCGACGGCGCCCGTCTGATCCACACCGAGTATAACCGAGACATCGCGCAAGGACTTAAGCATTCGAGGGTCATATGACCCCGAATCATCAAACAGGCAAGGGGGCGTAATAACTTATTTCCCCCGCAAAAAAAGACAATGCAGTTGATTCAACTTGATGTAATTAGGTTTAAGACGTTTTAATCTTAGGAGGACCAATCATGTGGCAGTTATTACTAGGAGGCCTGTTTTTTATGGCGACAACTATAGCCAACGCAGCAAGCCCGACGATACTCGATGTAAAAGTGAAATCGATCAAAGACGGAAGCAAAGAGCAAAAGCTTGGGGAACTTCACAAAGCAAAAGCTTACCTCATTGTAAATACAGCCTCGCAGTGCGGATACACGCCTCAATACGCGGGGCTGCAAAAACTGCAAGATGAGTATGCCGCCAAGGGGCTATTGGTTCTAGGATTTCCAAGTAACGACTTTGGCGGCCAGGAACCGGGATCAAACGCAGAGATAAAAAAATTCTGCGAGGCGCGTTTCAAAGTGAGCTTTCCCCTGTTTGAAAAATCGGTCGTTAAGGGGCCCCAAAAAAGCGAGCTTTATCAAAAGCTGACGAGTGAAGCTCCCGTGAAGGGGGAAGTGAAGTGGAACTTCGAAAAGTTTCTCGTAGATGGCAACGGTAAAGTCGTTAAGCGCTATCTATCTAATGTGGAACCCTCGGACAGCGAACTTAAAGCGGACATTCAAAAGCTTTTGTGATCACGTGAAATCTCGACAACAATTCATCAAACAGTCATCCATTCAGGCGCCTCCCGAGGTGGTTTTTCGTTTCCACGAAAGCCCCGATGCGTTGCTGCAGCTCATTCCGCCGTGGGAGAATATGAAGCCAGTTGAATCGGCGGGATCCCTTCGACCCGGCAGCCGAGTTGTTCTTCGCGGGAGACTGGGATTTATTCCGATTCAATGGATCGCCATTCATACGGAATACGATCCGCCGCACCTATTCGCGGATCGCCAGGAGTCAGGCCCGTTCGCCTATTGGTATCACCGCCATCGTTTCCTGAACGATGGCCAAGGGGGAACTTTACTGAGGGACGAGGTCGAATATGCGGTTCCTTTTGGTGTAATTGGGCACTGGCTCGGAGGCTGGCTGGTTCGCCGCAAACTGGAGGCGATGTTCAGTTTCCGCCATGAGAAAACGCGGAGCTTGATCGAATCCGGATCAGCAAAGAGTAAGTAGAAGTTGAATGAGAAGACAGCGGCTCAATTGAATAAGGAAGTTTTAATTGTGGGCGCAGGGCTGTCGGGCTTGTGCTGTGCTCGCGTCTTGCAACAGCGGGGCATCGATTGCCTCGTGCTCGAGGCGTGTGAAGCTGTGGGCGGCCGAATACGAACGGACATTGTAGATGGGTTTCGTCTCGACCGAGGTTTCCAAGTTTTCCTGACCAGTTACCCGGAAGCAAAATCGATCCTCGATTACGAAGCATTGAGCCTGAAGCCGTTTCTGCCTGGCGCCCTGGTTCGTTACAATGGAGAGTTTCACGAACTGACCGACCCTTGGCGCCGGCCGATTGCCGCCATTCGTTCTTTACGGACTCCAATCGGCTCCTTCTCCGACAAGGTACGCGTCGCAACTTTCCGTGCGAGAACATTGAGGGGGACGCTCGAGGACCGCTTTCGAGACCCCGAAACCACCTCCCTTAAGGCACTTCAGGACGCAGGTTTTTCACCGTTGATGATCGAGCGGTTCTTTCGGCCATTCCTGGGCGGTATTTTCCTCGACCCCGAGCTGCGGACTTCCAGCCGCATGCTCAGCTTCGTGTTCCGCATGTTCTCTCTGGGAAAAGCCTGTCTGCCCTCCGAGGGAATGGAAGCCATCCCGCGACAGCTGGCGGCGGCGTTGCAGCCCGGCAGCATTCGATTAGGAGCTCGGGTGGTTCAAGTCAAACCTGGTTCAGTGACACTTTCCAATGGGGAAGAGCTTCGTGCGAAGTCTGTGGTCGTGGCAGTCGAAGGCTACAAAGCTGGAGAGTTGTTGGGCGAAACGTTTTCTCCAACGAGCCAAGGCACAAGCTGTTTTTACTTTTCAGCGCGGCGGTCTCCCATTAGCCGGCCACTTCTGGTGTTAAATGGCGATGGTCGCGGTCCAATCAACAACCTGTGTGTCCCCACCGTCGCCGCCCCGACTTATGGCCCGGGCAACCGCAGTCTCGTATCGGTAACTGTCTTGGGAACCGGGCAGGATCCTGTTCACTTGTTGGCGGGAGTGCGCGAACAGTTGGGTGAATGGTTTGGCAGCGAGGTAAAGGATTGGCATCACTTGCGAACGTATTCCATTCCCTATGCACTGCCTGCGCAGTTACCGCCTGCCTTGGAAGTTCCGGAGCGTCCTGTCCGGTTGAGTCCAGGGCTCTACGTTTGTGGAGATCATCGCGACAACGCTTCGATTCAGGGTGCGATGGTCTCGGGCCGGCGTGCCGCCGAAGCTTTATTAAGGGAGAATGGGCCCACGGTGACTTGAACACCGAACCCCCAGATTAGAAAAACTACGGACGCGAAAATGGAAAGGCGAGGAGTTCTAGCACTTTACCGAAAATAACCGAGAGTTATCCTTCGCTCGGGTTACCGTCGCTGACGTTTCAGAACGGGTGTTTTCGGTGGGTGATGTCCCACAAATGTCCCACGGACCTGAGGACCGCCAAATCCTAGGTCCAAAACCAAGTCATATTGATATAACGAAACCGTTATAGTATAGTTCGCATGTGGATATCTTTGTTCTGAAACAGGCCGAGAAGGAATTACGAGATACGCCGCCGGAAGTCCGAGCCGATGTTTTCGCCCTTTTCGAAGAACTAATTGCTGGGAAGAAGCTGTCGATGCCTATTTCGCGTCCACTTCCCTCCATCGCGAAAGGATTGCACGAACTGCGTCTAAGCGGGCGGGGCGGTGAGTATCGAGTCTTTTATGCCATCCGTATTGGTGATGCGATCTACGTAATCCATGCGACCCAGAAGAAGACTCAAGGAATCGATTAAGGAGTGTTTTATTATGAAAAAGACTGAAGGAAAAAGATTTAAAACCGCAGCCGAATTTGGTCATTCGCTTGGACTCTCCGAAATCGACATGGAACTCATTCGGCAAAAGAAACGGCTCATTGAAAGGCTTCGTAAAGTAAGAATCCAAAAACGGTTGTCCCAGGCCCAGCTTGCCGTATTGGTTGCGAGTAAACAGCCCGCTATCGCTCGTATGGAATCCGGCCAAGTAAGCGAAGTGAGTATGGATTTTTTATTAAGGGTAGCCTTGGCCCTTAATATCTCCGTGACGATTCGTTCGATAGCGCGTGCGGCCTAAAAATTAGGGATTAGCGGCTTCCAGGAAATGACCTTTTATACTGCCTCGTATAAACGGCCCTCGTGTCAACAGGTGATCTTCATCTTGGTTCTTGTTTTGGAAGCAGCGAGTAGAGACCTTGGACTAACATCCTCGTATTCGTGTACTGGTTAACACAT
>JAYSWN010000060.1:0-37170 GCA_043718025.1 Pseudomonadota bacterium | reverse complement strand
AATGGGAATACAATTCTGTTTGCGAATCGCGCGCACTTCCCTCTTTGGCTGCGATCCAGTCGAGTGTCTTCATTTCAAATGCCAAATGAACCCCTTTGGTATCGGGGCCGGTGCCATCAAAAAATGCCGAAGTGTGGAACGGCACGGTCAGGTCGCTGAGGTAGTGTCCCAGTGTGCTGAGATACAAAAGGGCTTCGTATTCATGCCCGATGCTTAAAAAATTTAATGCGTGTTCCACCAGATCCAATACCCGCCACGGCGCTGACCCCAACGCCGGTAGCTGCGGGCGCAGGGGCTCATCCCAGTGAATCAAATGGCGGGTGGTTTCAAATTGCGCGAGAAAGAGACGATTGGCGACAAGGCTCTGGGCGAGCAGCGGCGCGGCTTCGCTGTAGCGAGTGAGCTTGTTCAAATTTGAAAAATTTAAACGGCCGGTGGCCAAGGCGCCTTCGGAAAAAACCTCGGCGTCGAAAAAATGAGTAGGCGCTTCGAACCGATTGGCCTCTTGCTGAATAGCCGCCGCAACAGGATCGGAAGGAGTTGGTTTAAAAACCTTCCAGTCGATATCGGGGGTCATGGCCATGCGTAGGCCGGTGGCTTCATTGCGCAGGAGCCATTTTCGAAAAAGTGGATTGAAAACCGATCGGGCGGCCAATCGCTGAATCTGCTGATGGGCGTACGGGCCCCAGCCCCTAGCGGGTTGGGAAAAAAGCAGCAGGCTTACTGTAATAAAGACGCGACCCTTTTTGCTCAATTCACCACCCACTCAAAGTCTGGAAGGGAAACATCTCAGAGAACAACGCATCGGGCTAGCACTCTTTAGCCGGCCCCAGTGCGGCCCCCATTTTTTCCAAAAAAAAAACCCCCTTTTTCATCCGATGCTGCGGAAGAAAAAGGGGGTCCTTTTTTGGGGAGAGAGACCATTAAAAAATCAAATTACGAAAAAGTCTAGATTCAGGCAAACTGCCTCTTCTTCGGGGGAGGGGGCCACCAACCGACGGCTTTGCTCTAAGAAACCGATGATCAAAGCGCGCAGTTTTTCGCAGTCTTTCTTCGAGAGTGCGTGCACCGCCGAGTAGTGAACATTCTCTTCTTGGTTTAGTTGGGCGCTGAGCATGGCCCGATACCGCCAGTTGATCAGATGCTGCCGCAGCACGGGAGAAGTCTTCGCCACGTGAAGGTTATTGTTTTTCAAATGGCATTTGCCGTTTTCGATCTTAAGCAGATCCATGGCTTCAAGATCTTTCAAAGTACTCTGTACATTGGTCAACGGTACGCTCAAGCGCTGAGCAAGCGCCTCCGCTGATTGAAACTGGGGGATACTACAAAGCACATGGACGGCGGCCCCGAGCCAGTGCGAGTAGTAGCGTGATTCATTTTCGGCCGCTTGAAGCTTGGGTGCTCCAAAGCGCTGACCAAGGTCACGCTTTTTCTCGCGCAGGTGCTTTAATTTGTTGAGCGTGATCTTTTTTAACGCCTGGGAACCGGCGCGATCCAAATGCACCAGGTTTAAGAAAATGTCAGTTTCGGTGGAATCCAGCATCCAGAACTCAGAGAGTTTGGCGCCGTGATCGGGGGTGAGATGAACGCTACCGCTTAAAAGCTGAGAAACGAACGAGGGGTGAACCCCCATGGCCTTGGCCAAAAGGGTCTGGTAGCCGCGTATGTGCGATGACTGCGCTATCTGATAGCGAAAAAAATCCTTATAATTATCAAAATCTTCTAGCCCCACGGTAGGGGCTGAGAGTAGGCCACGCTGCTGTAAATCCATCATCCGAGAACCTCGAGACACGTTTCATGATTACTAAAGAAGAATTGAGTATAACCAAAAATTGACGTTGCGTGTCAAGTGCGAATTTGATATTGCTCCTCGCAGTTACACGGGGATATTTATGAAAGCACCAAGTCGGGTTCGCGCGTTTGGTCACTTATACGCGGCCGCCATGCCACTTTTTTTACTGAGTCTGGTGGGCTGCGGTAGACCCCAAAGCAAAGCCTTTCCAACGCTCCCTCCCCCGCCTCTTAACGACGGCACGACTTCGAGCGGTGGTGGCGACTCCATCGAACTGGAAGTTAAACTCATCGGCCGGTCGCTAGATCGACGCCTTCGCGATAGAAACCCCAAAGTTTACACCGAAAGCAATTTCAGCCTCTGGCTGGCCAGATTAGAGCAGAGCTCCGTGGTTGGCGTAAACGAACAGACTTATCATAATGGCCGCCCGGTGGACGCGCTGAACTTTCCCGCGCCCTGCCGCATAAACATTTACAATAAACGCTGGCCGCTATTAAACGCTTGGGAGCGAGAACGCTTGGTGCTCCACGAAGTCTTTGGCTTGGCCGG
Source organism: Pseudomonadota bacterium (assembly GCA_043718025.1). GTDB lineage: Bacteria > Bdellovibrionota > FAC87 > UBA2466 > UBA2466 > JBGSST01. The sequence goes on along the minus strand of JAYSWN010000060.1, from coordinate 34,829 downwards.
CATGATCGATCGCGGATACAAGCTAACCGACTCTATTTTACAGAGCCTTGGCTTTCATCGGCTCGCCCGGATAACCTCAATTGCTCTGGATGGGCCTACGGCAAGCTCACTGGTTGAAAATCTGGATTGGACCGGGGCCGACGTGATTCTTCTACCGCAATTGCTGCAGTCGGCCTCTGGCCACCGCCACCTTGTTTCGTTAACCCATCAAAAAGAATTGTTTTTGCATTGCTTAGGCACGACGAGCGTAAAACTAAACTCGTCCATTCAGCCAAAAGAACGGTTAAGGCTAGAAAACCCTGTCTGCTTACTTAACATGGACGGATTTCTGAAAGATAACTCTCTCGAATTCGGCCGTACCCAAAATGAAGACCCGAAGGGCCAAGGAAAATTTGCTGAACTGTGGCGACGTTTGGCATTGGCCGGGGAAGAATTCAACTTCCCTTCAATTTCGGGCAGCTTCGACAAAGAGTCCGAGCGCTACGAAATCCGCATGCACCTTGAATCAAAGCGGTAACTTGTCCGGCCTGAAAAAAAGTGGTATCCCCTCTTTTCTTCTGTTCGTGAGCACTTTTTGTGGCTGGGTAGCTCAGTCGGTAGAGCAAGGGAATCATAATCCTTTGGTCGGGGGTTCAAGTCCCTCCCCAGCTATACTTTAAGATTGGTCCATACCGGACACATAGGTCACGTATCATACCGGACACATAGGTCACGTATCATACCGAAGACATAGGTAACACTTTTGGCCCAAACGGGTTCAATAGGGCTTCAAAGCGTTTACTGTCTTCATCAAAGTACCCCAGATCATAATCCATAAACGTTACAAGCCAGATGAGGAAAGTGCCGCTGGTAAACTGGAATAGAAAGCGAATTTTACGATGGATAGGCAGAAAAAAAGGGGCGTTTTCTGCAAGGCGTCTATTCCCGATAAATTCAGTTACGGGCAATAAGTGGCCCGAAACGCCGTCTGATGCGGCTTGAGGAGCGCGGACAACTCTTTGCGGAGAATCGGCGCAGTTTTTACATGGGCCTATACATTATGAGTTTTAGCATCACGTTTATTCTGGCGCGCCTCTTCGGCACTTACTTAATGGAAACGTTTAGCGCCAAACACCTTCGGGTCGCGTGTTTGGAGTCAGGAATTTTATCCACTTGTTTATTGAGCCGAATCACTTCTGCTCGATAAACGGCACCGCTAAGAACCCCTCCCTTTTTCACAATCGAAACTCCTGGGGCAAACGGCGCTATAATTATGGTTATGAGCCACTTTTTGGACGCCGCGCTGATCTACACCTTCGCCAACGTTTTCTATTGGAACGTGGGTCGTAGCTTGTTCCGGTTTTCAAATTCAAAAGTGCGGCATTCTGAATGGCTCTACGCCTTAGTCGGAATTCTGGCGGTGGGGTTTACGGGTCAAATTCTATTTTTCGCAAAATTACCGGCCGGTTCAACAACCGCGCTACTCGGGGTCCTAGCTTTAGTCAGTCTTATCTTTAGACGTCTCCAAAAAAACGAAGTGACCACCCTAATCGCCTCAACGTTACTCTTCGCCATTGCGGGCTTTGCCCAAGCCCTAGTCCCCTTTCCCGGGCTGGGGAAATGGAGCGGAGACTGGTATTTCCATTACCAGCTGGGAAGCTGCCTATTGAGGGGGGAAATATGTTCTGAACTAGTCGCGCGCCCCCCTCTCTTTGCAGCCTCGATGCTACCGCTTCGTTGGTGGTTGGATGGTTTGCTGACCTACCAGATCGCGAACGCCGAAATTACCGCCGCCTCGGCAATGTGTCTTTTATTCATCGCGCGTAAGTTCCGAATTGCTCTCACTCCCGGGTTACTCGCCACCACGTTATTCACCACTCCTTTTTTTGCATTACACGACACATACCCTTGGCCCAAATTTCTATCGGGGGCCTGCATGGTCATCGCGGCGTTTTACACTTCGCGATTCTTCCATCGCCCGACTAAAAAATTGGGAATAGCGGTTGGATTGTGGCTCGCGTTCGCCATCAACGCTCACCATTCGGCCGTGCTCTGCTTTCCTCTCTTATTGGGTTTCTTGAGGAAAGGCTTCTGGAAGCAAAAGCGAGCGATCCTTCTCCTTCCTTTGCTCATTGGACTGGCCGTTATCGTTGTCATCGCGCCCTATGAGATTTGGGCACTACACACTTTCGGTTTAGAACGCAGAATTTCCGAAAACGCGGGAGTGTCCTGGCGCTACGGCGATCCGTGGCTAAATTTTCCGAGAATTCTTTTTACGACCTTTATCACCCGCGCCCCGTGGGAAGTGGCTGATTTTCTAAAGAACAATCCACTAGGCGGCGGCCCTTTTTCCTGGGCGGCCCTGGTCTTTTTTATTTTATCGACGTGGGCAACGGCCATGGCCGGAACCCTCGGTTGCCTCATACTTCCGTGGCTGATTACGCCGCACTGGAAGGCCCTTATTGCTCACGCAAAGCGCTTAGCGAAAGCCCAACCCTACCTACTGGCCGGGCTGGCTACAACGGTGCTATTTCACACCTTGGCCTTCCCGCACGACACCTATGTGGGCACTACCCAGGCCGGTTTAGTGCCACTGTGCTTACTCTTTTTTTTGGGGATGTATTCTTATTTGGATTCCCAACGGAGCGAGGCAATCACCGGGAGAATCGTATTCTGGACTTTTGTCACGGGAACCCTGCCGTTCTTATTCAGCCAATTTATTCCCGTGCTGGTGCTGAAGTTAGGCAGCCAAGGCTTCGTTGAAAAAGCGCTACCCTTAATGACCACATCGGATGAAGACGCTAAGATCTATTTTGGTAAAGGGCTAGCGTCGTGGGGCTACGCCCTTTTCCCGTGGGGAATATTTTTTTGCGGAGTATTTCTAGCCGCAATTTATTTCATCTATCGCCGTGGCGAAAAACTACTTGACACCGAGGGGCGCGGAACCGGAGTCTAGAAGAAAATCGGCCGGCTTCTTTGCAGATGCGCAACGGCGCCCTCTTCAGTAGCGTTCTAAATTGGGATTTCGTGAAGGTTTGGACTATGCCTCCAACGGGTGTGAACGGTGGATATCCAGTTTGGAAATAGCGCCCAGGTGGTCCGATTAATCAAAAGTGCGCGATGTTATGAATGTCACTGTTTGCAGCGGGACATGAGGGTCAAATGAAGAAAATTGAAGTCGGTATTCTCTCTCTATGCAGGCACAACCTAAACCGCCTATTTTGGCTAACCTTGAGCCTCGCCTGCCTGACCGTCTCCGCGGACGATCAGGAAAGAGCGTGTATCGAAGCGGGTGGGAAACAAGACAAGTATATTTGCCTATGTCCAGATGGCGAAACGGTGGTTCCTCTGTATCAGCGGTGCCTCAATAAGCCTTGGACGCCCGACGAACATCGGGAGGCCTGCCTCCAAGTTCAAAAGATAAACGCTTTGGGCGGCGACGAGATTCTTGCAGCCGAAGATTTGATTCGCTTCGCCAAAGAGAGCCAGGCAAAAACTGCCACGGAATTATTCCGAAAAATGGGCGCGCAAGAACCGTGGAGAGAGCTAGTGAGTCATTACGTCTTGATGGGCAACAGTGAGAGCGCCGAGAGAAAAGCGGTAACTCCCGACTACCCACGGCGGCTCAAATTTACCAAAGGCATGATCGTAGCCAGCACGGGTCATCCCGGGCACACTGCCACAAATAACTTCGTTCAGGTTTTTATCGCGGATAGGGAGAAGGGGTGGCAAACTCTGGCGCTAAAATTCGATGGGAAGACGGTGGTGCCGGAAAAAAATCCCTCGTCGTGCACGAACTGCCACGGCAATCCGCCTCGACCCAACTGGGCATCCTACAGTGTTTGGCCGGGAGCGTACGGACGGCGCGGTAACTACTTTTTTGGCGGGGCGACGGTTTACCCAGAGGACCCCGCCCAGATAAGGAAACTGACCGCGGATTATGAGTTACTCAAGGCTCGCGATGACACAAAGGGGGCTATAGCCGGCCCGCAGGCGTTCGGCTCATTTCTGAATCATTGGAACTTTCGTTTCATGGCCAACCAGTTCACACGGGCACCTAACTACGAACGGGTGAAGTACGCGATGATGGGAGCGATCCTTGGGTGTAAAAATATTCCTAGTTTTCTAGGGGATGTCCAAGGCGCGTTTCGCAAGGAGCACGAAAGGAAGCTTGGCAAATCCTATTCCGAGATGCTGGGCGAGGTGAAGGCCGTCACCCAGCGTCGGATGGTGGAGAAGAAAAAGCTGGCCGCCGCGTCCGGGGCAACAAATTCCGGCGAGCCCTTTGAATTTCACCACGAGGCCGACAACGAACGAGTCACCGATCTACGGTACCTCTTCGAAGGGAACGGCGTGAACGTAAAGCACTTTTCGTTGGACTATTCGCCCGGCTCCCATACCGTGGGTTACGAGTTCCACTCTACCGGGACGGAGTCGGGCGGCCTGCGAAACCTGGCCTGCCATTTCATGGCGGATATCATCGAATCCGATCCAGAGAACCTGAAGGAAGTTGGGGCACTGCCGGCTAGCGGTTATTCCACAGGTAGCGGTTACTCCAAAATTACAGAAAAGGTTTGCCTGCAGTTGAAGACGAAGAGCCTCGAGGTGACTGGGGGAACCACGGTGGGCAGTAAAGTCCACGCCCCAACGGTCGTGCCCTCAGACATTTCCAAAAAAGCACACACCAAGCCATAAGTTGCACTGAAAAAAAGGTGCCAGTCTCCCATTCGGCTGATGTTCAGAGCTACAGAGCGCCGCGCTATTCGCAAGAGGCAATCCACTCGACTTTGTAGCCCGAAAAGCAATGGCTCGTCCGGTGTAATGGGGACAATTACGCTGCAACCGAAAAGTACGGTTCTAGGGTAGTGATTTTGCAATTCAAGTGAGTCTTTTTTGTGAATGGTACTAGCGCGGTTAGCCTTTTTTCCTGTGAATATTTGGGAATCGCTCCTTTTAGCGCTTGGTGACAGCGGTGGCGAAGGGAGTGGCCGATCACGTGGGCCTGACCGGCCTAGTGTCTCGTATTGGAAGCGTGAGCGGCAGCGCCACGAAGAGTCATGGACCAAAACGCCTTGTTACTATTTATGGAATCAACTGCTGCTCAAAGTGCTCGAACGCCGAGACTCGCCCTGGAGGATTTTCCTCTATCGCATCGGCGAAGGCTGAAATGCCGTGGCCCAGATCCCACCTTAGGTGAGAGGGCTGCCTCAATACCATGTGAGGAAACGATTTTTCGCGGTTGGCGGAAGTTTGCGGTTGCCTCCGAAACCGCCCGTTTAGGCCGGCTTCGCTGACGCGAGCAGCAGAGGTAAACAATACTATTTCGTCGCCTCCCAAACGATCAGGAAAATCACCTCTTTTATTGGAAAGTCTCAAGCACTCCGACGTTGTCTAGACGTGCTGGTCTCCAACGGCGACCGCGGTCCATACCGGCTACGGGAGGCATATATTTAAGCTCCGAGTCAGAAATTATTGCCCCGTCTCATTCCCCCTTCCAGCGGTAGAAAAAAATTGTGTGTAGAAAGTTCGTTTACGTTAAAATCTTCAGATGTTGAACTCTCAAAGTCGGCTTCCCTCCAAAATCCAATTGCCGGCTGAGTTGAACTCACGACGCGTTGCGGTGGCCGCCCAGGCTGTGCAAGGGTCGAGTATTGAAAGTGTGTACGAAGTTTTTGATCGCCTCGTGGGGGAGAAACGGCTTGGGGGGGACGTTCTCGACTACGGCGCCGGAACCGGTTTTGGGGTAAAGCGGCTCCTGGGAAACCCCTGTTTTACCTCCCTCGCCGCAATAGACATTTTGGCAAAGCCCGCCGGCGTTGGTTCGGAAGTAAAATGGCTACAAGGTGATCTCAATGATCGAAGCCCTGCCGCGGACAAAACTTTTGACCTGATCTACTCCATTGAAGTGGTGGAGCACCTCGAAAATTTCCGCTTTCAAGCGCGCGAATTTTTTAGGATGCTTCGACCCGGTGGCACCCTCATTCTGAGCACTCCCAATAATGAGTCTTGGCGCGCCTTGAGCTGCCTTATTCAACGTGGATATTACGTCTGTTTTGGCCCTCTCGATTACCCCATGCATTTGACCCCATTGCTCCGCATTGATATGGCCCGCGGTTTGGCGGAGGCGGGTTTTCAGTCGACCGAGTTCTTTTTCAATGATCGCGGAGCTATCCCTTTATTTCCGCGCTACACCTGGCAACAGCTGTTTTTTGGACAAGCCGGGGGGATCCGCTTTAGCGACCATATTCTCGCTTGTGCCCGCAAAGCGCTTTAATTCCTCGGAGGACCTTTGTGATACGAAAAGCTATCGCCTCTCTCCTTTCTCCTCGTGTCCGCGCCAAGATAATTCACTGGGACATTGCTCTCAAAGAAACACTGCGTGGATCGGTGGTGGCGAAGATGTTTCGTAAATCGAGCCTCCAAGAGTGTTTTCAGCGGCCTGAGCAGGTCGACATTGAGGTGACCAGCCAGTGCGATGCGGATTGCATTATGTGCCCCCGAAGGTCAATGAGTCGCAAACAGGAGGGAATGAACTTTGATCTGTTTAGAAAAATCGTAGATGAAGCGATTTCAATGGGTGTCCCCAAATTGGTGCTCAATGGTTACGGAGAGATCTCGGTCTTAAAAGAAAATGAGGCGTATCTCGCTTACATCCGCCAAAAAAGCAAATCGGTGAAGATCGTAGTCAATACCAATGCGATGAGAATGAACGCCGTGTTGCGTGCGGCGTACCTTAAGCATGGCGTGGACGTAGTTAATGTCACCATCGACGGTGCCACGGCCGCTACCTTTGAAGCGATTCGCCGCCATCTAAAACTGGAAGACGTTGAAAGCAATGTGCGGGGGCTGATTCGCGAGCGCGATGAAAAAGAGCTAAAGCGCCCTTTCGTCGGGGTGTTTATGATCGTGATGGAACAAAACAGACACGAAACCACATTATTTGAGAAAAAGTGGAAGGGAGTTGCCGATCACGTGGGCCTGACCGGCCTAGTGTCTCGTATTGGCAGCGTGAGCGGTAGCCGCCACGAAGAGTCATGGACCAAAACGCCTTGTTACTATTTATGGAACCAGCTGCCGGTACTATCGGACGGAACCGTCGCCCTTTGTTGTGATGACTGGAATGGAAAAGCGAAGCTGGGAAAAATTGGCGAAATCTCCCTAACCGACGTGTGGCAAAGCATGGAGCGAAAACGGCTGCGTCAGATCCACCTTTCGGGAAAGGCAGATTCGATACCACTTTGTGCAGGCTGTAAACAGCCTAGGAGAGGGCCGTGGTGGTTCCCTACGGTTACCGTTTAACCGTGAGCAATTGGATCGCGATCACGCGCTGAAGTTGGGGTTGTTCTTACCGCTTCCTTCCGGGCGCAAGAGTGGCAAACCCTAAGCGGAGTTGCTAGACTTAGAGCACGGTGCGAACGCATTGAAAAATCTATCGCTCTTTTTATTGATTGCCTGCTCAACCATCGCCTGGGCAAAGCCTACCTGGATTGTGTGTCAGGGTGTTCTGGTTCACCTGGCCTATCGTGCAGAAACGCCTTACCGCCTTTTATTAAAGCGTCGCGAAAAAGCGCAAGAGTTCGTCAAAGGAAAAATCCTTTTGGCCAATGAAGTTGACCTCAGCGAGGGAATTACCTTTCTCAACATGTTAGATACCCCAGACCGCGGCGCCTCTAACTCGGGGGTCTATCAGGTTGCCACTCGCCATTTTGGCCGCAACGTAGTTTTAAAGCGATCCCTAGCCACCGCTTTCGAAGTTGAAAAATTAAATTACGAGATCGACACGTTCGACGGGAAAAACACAAACAACCAAGCCTTTGAAGACTACGTGCTAATTCATGCTTTTTTAGGTGAACTGGGGTACGCCCCTAAACTCTACGGCGTAGTCTTAACCCCCGAAATGAAACAGTTGAATGGGGATTTGAATGAGAAGCATGGCCAAATTATTCCGGCGACCGTCACGGTTGGAGTTTTAATGGAGAACATGAGCGGCGCTTGGAACATGACACGTAGCAGGCCAGAGGTTGCCCCCGATTTTGTCGCCGATTGGAGCCATGAAAAACTCACGACGGTTCTTCGTCGCATTAAGGTGATGGAATCTAAGCTCCACGACTTAAAAATTGTGGCGTCCGACGCGCAGCTCTTCATCAGTCAAAACAAATCTGGCGAGGTACTAATTCAATTCGGCGATCTCGACATGTACCGTTTTAGGAGAAGTGATAATGATAAAGAGGCCATTCATTTAAACGGTGAGGTAGACCGGTTGGTTTTGATTTGGGAAAAAAATTCAGGAAAAAAATATTCCGATGCGGAATATTCTCAAATTACGAATCAGAAGCGCCGTCGCTAGGAGGCCCCGTTTTTTTCTGCTGTTCCCATAGCTCCTTCAGCTGCGTTCTCTGAACGGTAAGGTCTAACTCTCGATTATTCGCTTCTTCATATCGATCAATGTGGAGAGGAACCAATTGCCCACCGGGCGTAATTCCGAACTGGGGAGAGGTGACCCATAAGCCGTGCGTCCGACAAAGGCCTTCAAACTGATCAAGGCCCCTGATTACCCGATTGAGCTTCGCCTTTGACCAGTTTTTGAAATAACTGGGAACCAACTTTGAGTTCTGGGTGTAGGCCCAAAGGCCCGGGATTTTTTGGAAGGCTATTCCGAAGGCCGCATCCTCGGCGGGGAAAGAAGGGAAATGGACGGGATTCTTTGCAACTTCAACGGCCAAAGCCCCTTTATCGATAAATCCAACCAGCCCTGTGGAAAAACCCCCCGCCCGAAACTTTTCATTATTCGCAGCGATGGTACTAATTCTGATTTGATTGGCTTCGGCTGAGGGTTCACTAACGGAAAGGGGAACGATTTTGCAAACTATATTCCCAGTCGGCGAGGTGGACTCAAAGGCGGCCAAATAGTGTTCGGAAACCCCCGCGCCCAATTGGGGAATTCCCGAAACCCGCCGCCACGTCTGTTTTGGAAGGAAAAAAGGTTGTTGGACCTCACCGGTGCCCATCAAAAAAAGATTTGTAACACAACTATCAACCGGGTTCCTAGGTGCCGTGAGCGTCTTAGGTTTCTTGGCGCCGAAAACGGCTAAGCAAATTAGCCATGGCAAAACGCAAAGGATGGGCCACTTTTTGTTCACCGGAGTATTCTAGTAAGAGTAAGAAAAATTAGAAATAGGAATGTATCACTCAAACCGCACTGGCAGCGCTAACCGCCCTAAATCAATCACCTTATCGACAAAATAGTTGATCAAAGAGCGGCGTAACCCTCCTCGCCTATTTCCTAACGGTAAGAGCCGTAACCCAGAATGGCCGCGCTTTGGTTCGGCTATTTTGGGATCAGCCGTTCAAATTTCTGCCTCTCTTGTTCATTGGAAATTGAGAGTTTTAGCTTCTCAATCCCTTCCTTATACAGTTTTGGGTCTTTCTTTTTTGCCTCGGATAAGTAGTCCTGCAGATCAAACTCATGGCCAGCCCGTACGTCCGCGGTCTTGCCGTTGACCGCTTCGTTCCACAAAGCGCGTGCGGCCACTAAGTTCCACACCTGTTGCACCACTAAATTGTCGCGCATCAAGGCGCGAGTCTCCTCACGGGGCGCAAACAAAATGAGTTGCTCAATTGCTTGAATCTGCGAGGCGCAATCATCAGAAACCGCATGGAGGAAATCAGCTTCGCTGACGATGACCGAACTCACCTCACCGTCAATTTTTACGTCGGAAACGTGAACTCCATTTTTATTGAAATGAATGAGAGCTCGCTTCATGGCGCCCGGTGTAACCAGGTAATGCCCGGTGCGATTGGTAAGCACTTCTATTTCAAAACCAATGCGCTCGGTAAATTTACCGTGAGCTTCTCCGGCAAAGCGTACCGGCGCCCCTCCCAAAAAGGAAGAGTGGTGAATTTTCCCTTTCTCCAGCTTGCTAAGATAGGTGGTCATGTCGGCCGATTGCACGACTAGCAACTGACTCTCTTTTTTCATTGCTTTATGGAGTTCGCTATCTGGTTTCGGAATCAACTTGCCGTTTTGAAATTCCACTCGCAAATCCTTGGCTTGCTCGGGACTAAAGTAGAGGACAAATACCGGGGGAAAGACCCCATCGAAGGCAGGAGCCTTTCCTTCGTGCTCGCCTTTAAATTGGGAAGCGATTTCAAAAAGATCGCGATCCGATACCGGCGGACGAGACAGCAGCGCTCCAAAGTATATAGGGCAGCTTCCAACCCCGTTTGCCAGCGCAAAGACCGAAAGGTGTAGGGCCAGGGCAATGAATAAGCTGCGGATCCACGGTAGCGGCATTAACTTTTCCTGAGGATGAGCCTTATCATGCCAGAAAAAACAGGCTTCGCAAAAGCTTGTCAGCCCCCTTTGCCACAATTGGACACTGACTATAGAATGACGCGCAATGCTGCTGTCCATCCTTACCGGCGAGGCCCATTTTACCGAAGTCTTCGGGCTATTGTTGATCCTGGCCCTTTTGTTCTCGCGCGAACGGTCGGTTGCCAATCGGCTTTTAGCGGCAGGCATTCTCTGTGGGTTATTTCAGCATTGTCTTCTTTTACTTAGAAGCACAGGAGCCATCTTTGCGCATCCTTTTTTGATTGGCGTCGCGTTTCCGTTTGGGCTCTTGGAAGTCAGTCTTGTCTACCTTTACTTTGAGGCACTCACTACCCCGAATTTTTGCCTTAGCCGTCGCCATCTCTGGCACCTTGTGCCTTTTCTGTTTGGCTCAGCTTGGCTTTTGTCGATTAGAACGTGGGGGGGAGAGGCGTTCTTTCGGCCAGGACCGACCCTCGATACGGAACGATTCGCCCGGTTGACGATAAAGACTTTAATCACGGTCCCCTATTTATTTGCAGCCTGGCGCCTCGTCGGCGACTTTACTCGCCGAACAAAAGAGCATGTTTCCAACCTGACCGCTCTCCACTTGAAGTGGCTGCGTCTGCTTCTGTTTATCTCCTCCACGCTCTTTCTCATCAACTGCCTAGACGTTCTGACTGGCCCCTCCGTTCCGGTTTGGAAAATATTGCCCGTGGCATTGCTCTTTTCGCTGATGGCCTTAGCTCTGTTCTCCCTGATTGTATCGCCCATTTTTGCGGCGCAGATTAAACTGGAAGTGCCGGAGAATAGTGATGTCGAATCCGAAGGGATTTTAAGTGAGACCGGGGGATCAAAGCTTGGCCCGGACGAGTTAGAAAAATTGGTGAAATGTCTACGGCTCTGGTTCGAAAAGGAATCGCCCCACCTTGATCCCGATCTTCGTCTTTCCGATCTCGCGGCAGCGATTCAAGTCAAACCGTACCGCGCCTCTGAAGTGCTTAATCGGGGGATGAACACGACCTTTTACGATCTGGTTAACCACCACCGTATTCGAACGGCGGAATCAATTTTGGTTGACCCCAAAAAGTCTCACCTAAACCTTTTAGGGGTGGCCATGGAGAGCGGCTTCAAATCGAAATCGGTTTTTAATGAAGTATTCAAGAAAGTGAACCACAGCACTCCTTCGGCGTATCGGGACAGGCTTTTGACCTCCTCCGCAGAATCTAAGGCCTAAATTTGATGACCGGATCGATTGGTTCGGTCGAGGGCGGGCGACAAAAGGAACATGTTTATGGCTTAAAGGAGCCAAAACATGGAGACAAGATCCCCTGAACCCAAAAACTATTTGAATATCTTGGTCGTCGATGACGATCCGCTTTCTCGCCAATCGATTAAGTTCATTCTTGAGTTGGAGTTTAAACAAACTGTACGTGCCGCCAACGGTGGAGTAGAGGCCTTAGAAGCCTTGAAAGAAGTGCCCGCCGATGTCGTGGTTACCGATTTCTGCATGCCCGGCATGAATGGACACGAATTAATGCGTCAAATCAAAAAACAATTTGTACGCACTCACGTCATCGTGATTTCGAGCGATTTTGAGGCGGCGGGCATTACCCCGGAACAACTCATCACTGCAGGAGCGACGGACGCTTTGTCGAAGGATGAGATTATGGGCGGTTTGCCAGCGGCGATCAGAAAATGCCTGGCCGAAACTTCCTAATTTGACCACCCAGTTTGAGAATAGACACCAGGAGCGATATCATTCTCGGAACGAGGCTCATCATGATATCTAGCGACTGCGGTTTCGACACCATCGGCAATGCCACGATCATCGCTTACGATAAAAATCCGGTACTAGTTACCGACCCCTGGATCCAAGGATCGGCCTATTTCGGCAGCTGGCGCCTATCCCACGCCATTCCTGAAGCGCAACGACAGGCCATTCTGCAAAGCCCCACGGTTTGGTTTTCACACGGTCATCCTGACCATATCAACGCAGAGTCGCTTCCGCTGTTTAAAGGAAAAAAGATCTTAATCCCCGACCACGTCGGACGGCGCATCTACAACGATCTCAAAAAAGAAGGCTTCGACGTTCATATTCTTAAGTGCCGCGAGTGGGTGCAAATTTCAGAACGTGTGAAAGTGATGTGCATTGCCGATCTGGGGCAAGATGCCATTCTCCTTTTAGATATTAATGGTCGCCTGGTCGCAAACACTAACGACTGCGGTGAGAATGGATGGGGTTGGTTTGTAAAACGCCTCATCGCCAAATACCCGATCTCATTTTTGACCTGTTTGTCGGGCTACGGCGACGCCGACATGAATAATTTTTTCGATGAACAAGGTAAGTTTCTACCGCCCGAGGCAGCCAAAAAAGCGCCGATTGGAGCGGCCGTGGCCGAGGCGTGCGAAAAATGGGGGGTGAAGTATTTTATCCCCTCAAGTTCCATGCACCGCTACCAAAGAAGCGATAGCCTATGGGCCGACGCCTATACTGCGGGGCTTTCCGAGTACGCCAATGGTTTTGTTTCCAACTCATGCACCTTACTGCCCGCGTTTCTGCGCTACGATTGCGTTAACGATAAGTACGAGAAAATAAATCCGCCAGAAAATCCACACACCGTTTTTGAACCAGAAAAATTTGGCGATAACTGGAGCGACGAGTTAGAAAAAACGGACTTAGCTACGGCCGCGGCCTATTTTAAGGCCGTAGAATCGCTGGCCGACCACATTGGGTTCATCAACTTAAAAGTGGGAGGGCGAGACAACTTTATCGACATCAATCGAGCACAGCATTCACGTGGAATCACTTTTTCGGCCCCACGCCATTCCTTGATGACCGCAATTGAATACGAGGTTTTTGATGACATGCTGATCGGAAATTTCATGAAGACCACTTTGCACGGCGACTGGCCCGCCGTAAGTTTGCATCCCTATTTTACCGGCTTCGTGTGCAAGTTTGCCGACAACGGACGCGCCAAAACTAAAACTGAGGTGGCCGCCTATATTCGTACCTACGAAAAGCGCTCACGTCGGCTGTGGTACAAACGACGTGAGGACTTGGCCAAAGACTTTTTTAAGACGCACATCGGCAAAGACAACGCCCCTTTTCGTTTCGCCAAATGGGCCTACCAAGGTTTTAAACGTTTAGCGCATTAACGTGGAACTCACTCTATTCAACTTGGGATAGGGGATTGAGGGTGTCGGTGAAAAAACCCGTGGCCCCTTTTGCAATGAAGGCTTTCGACTCAGCTAGCTGATTCACACCAATCACGTAAACCTGTCTTTTTTCACGGCGCGCCTCTTTAGCGATGGTAGAGGAATACATCGTTTTACTCATGGCAACGGCAGAGACTTCGGGGCTCTTCGCTACAAACATCACCAGCGCGTCGTCGGTTGATTTGGTACGGGTGACGTTGTAAATCACCGAATGAAAGCGATAGAAACCTTTGAGAAAGCCTAGGTCTGTCTCTTGGTAGATCTGGGGAAACACTCTAGTCCAAAACTCGGTGGTTTCTGACCAGGCGCGAAATAGTTTTTGATAGATGCGTCGGTAAGTCTCGTTTGGATCTTTGGTAGGGTTCACGTCCAGCACAAAAAAGGCCTCAGGATACTCCTTCAAGAGCCGCGTCAGCCCCTCCAAACAGAGCGGTTCGTACTTCTCCATCACCTTAGTGGCCAAAAACTTCTTCTTGTCGGTTGCCATCGCCGCTTCCTCTGCGCTGGCGCAAACCTCGTCGTCTTTAGTGAGCCGTAAATCTATCTCAAATACACGAAAACCCTTCTTGTAGCTCTCTTTGAAGGCCTCCAGTGAATTGGTAGCGGCCTTCCCCTCCACCGCCCCTAACCCTTGGGCAATCCAGTAAAGGCTAGAAGAGCTAAAAAACCACCAGCCCAAAATGCCCACCAAAATTCCCCCAACGCAAAAGCTGAGAATGACTAAGGGACGAAGTTGAGTAGAATTTCGTGCGAGCATGAGCGGTATCTTATCACGATCCGCCGCGCCCCATCAAAACACGCAATGGGTAGGAAGGCTCAATGAGGTTCTCGAAAAAGCCAACGGGGGGTAACGGACGCAACAGCGAAGTCGGGGTCTCACTGGGTTGCCACTGTCCGCGGCTGGAGTCGTAGCGAAAACAGCCATCAAGACTCTTGATTTTATCTTTGGTAAAAACTCCGCAGAGGTAAATGGAATCATTTACCCTACCCATTCTCATTTCATGAACCCAGTCGGCAAATTTTTCGCTACGCACCCCTCCCGCATCGACGGTGCCAAGGTTACCGGTTTCTGAAGCGAGATAAAACTCGTCATTGGCAACGGGGAATACTCGATCCCAGGAATGCACTCCGACGCCGGCAGAAAACGTGTGCACGAGAACAGGATTTTTATCTACCTGCGGCTTCCCATTTTTTTCGAGGCAATTCAGCGTAAAGAGTGCGGAACGGGTTAAAACATAAAGGCGGTAGCGATCGGTTGAGACTTTTAGCCAAGCAACATCGACCACGCTCTCCGAGAATTTTATTTTTTCAACGTCGGGGAATAAGAGTGAGCCAACCCAAACTCCCCCGGCATCTTCTTTTCCGACGGCGGCCACCAAACCGCTCAGCTGAAACGGAAGCGCCGAAGTTTGCAGTACGCGAAGCTTTTCAATCTCCACCGGAAATTTGGTCTGTTGCCTCTGCCAGGTGCCCTCTGCTTCGTCTAAATTGAGGGAGAAGATGGCCTTATCGGTATAGGCGATGGTCAACAGCCCAGCCGAAGCGTTCCACGCCGAATCAAGCCTTTGGGCGCAGGTCTTGGTTACCGACAAGGCTGCGGCATTGAATAAAAAAGTGAATATAAACAGTAATGTAGACAGTGATCCCAGGTGCCCCTCGCGTGCTACCGACGCCCATGGGTACCATAAATCAATCGGCCGGATCAACGGGCGCTTTACGGCGGGGTGCCCTTCCAGGCGCCGGCGCTGCGGACTACGGCCATCAATAAGTGGGTGGGGGTTCTAAAGTCATTTTCAATAAAGTCACCGGGTTTGCGAGTCCTTTCGTTGAGCCCGGGCGTAGCCGGCGTCTCTTGCCATCGCTGACCGGTCCACTTTTCTAGGCGGGGCGAACTCCCTTCTTTGGCAATCACTCGGTAATTTGTGCCTGATTCGGCGGGAGCTATCCAGTATAGGTACTGAGCCGCCGGTCCCGCCTCCTCTTTCAATTTCATGGCTGCAGAAATGGGCATTTCGTTTTCGGGCACCGCGAATTTCCTTTGCAACACTTCCTTCTGGTTCATGATGATTATTTTTTGGCCCAGGGCACGAAGGTTTGTATTTAAAGCAAGTCCATCAACGACCAGTGGATTTCCTTCGATCAATTTGCGTCGCTCGCTGAAGGGCAGCGCGGCCCATTCAGACTCACTCTTTCCGCTGAACCCCCTCACCACTTTTTCACCCTGAGCTAACACAAGAACGTCATTATCGATGGCCGAATCCACAAACGTACTTTTCAACCAAAAAGTGCCAAAGGGCATCGATCCGGCGTTCTGGGTGCCCAACTTCCAGGGTGCTTTAGCGGTGGTGAGCGTAATGCGATCAAACAGGTTTAAGACTTGGCCAATCGGCGTGACTGGAGCGTCTTCACTTTCTCCATACTGCGCCAAACGAGAACCCGTGGTCTCGGCAAAGGCTTTGTTGAAGCTCGCCCACCAAGCCTTGCGCACTTGCTCGAGCTCTGTCTCGTTTAGGCTCGGGTACTGACTCTTTAGGTTGCCAGCGATGCCAACGCCATTGTGCAGGCGAATGGCTTCGATGATCTCGCCCGAATACTTGACGACGAGCGCTTTTCCCTCCGGAGTGTCCGGATCCAATCCCATTCTCTTTAGCGACTCTGTAACGATTTTAGGAACATTAGCGATTGAGTGGTATTCATGGCTTAGCACGCGCTGCATGAGAAATGCCGTGCGCGGGATCTGGGCATTTGTTTTATCTACCAAGTACGAATTGATAGCGCTATCGAGGAGAGCCTTGCCCGTGTCGTGAGCCACCACCGCTAAGAGAAAAGACATTTCATCGAAGCCCTGTTGCGCGAGATATTTTTTATGCCGTACGAATAGCTCTAAGTGATCCCGCATGTGGCCAACATTTCCACCGGCGATAAAGTCTTTGGGATTATTTTTGGCGCCATCCAGGTACGCCGCGACAAATCGTCGGATGATAGCCTGGCGGTGGGCCGAGGGAATGCTAAGGGCTTTGCCTCCCGCCGGAAGGGCCGCAACTCCATCCGCCATCATATCGTCTATCACCTTAAAAACCTTAGCCCCCTCTTGAATTAATGCGGTTTCGTCAGGGGTAGCGGTGGGCCGATCTACCAAAGTTTCTAATTTGCAATTATCGAATCTGCCGAAAGCGGTCGCCGAAAAAAAAAACCAAAGTAGCAGTGACCAAGCAAAAAGCTTAGGTGGGTTCATATGTGCATTCTAGCACTCCCCCCCCTTTTGGTAATTGGAGGGTCGTACGGAGGCGTGCCTAATTTTTTTTTGCTTAGAGGGTGTCTCAAAAGTGGTATTTCGCCGTCGTTGCGAAGGCGCACGCAGTGCGGCTGAAGCAACCCTTTCACTATGAGTGAAGAGGGACGTCGACAAAACCAAGCAAGCCAACGGTTGCCGCGCCTGCTACGCAGGCTCGGCAATGACAGGAACGCGGCTCTACATAGGGTTTTGAGACACTCTCTTAGGCAACTTTGCGGGTAACTTCAGCGGCGGCAGAGGCCGTGGAGGCCGGGCTTTTGCCCAAATGCCAGCCATCTGAAATCAGCTTTTGCAGCACCGGGTAGTTGCGGGCGTAGAGTTCGCCAGGAACCGCGGTCTGAATTTTGGTAACGAGATAACTCGTGAAGGCCATGCAAAAAAACATGCCGCATACGCAGAAGGTGATCATTTCTAGAATGGGCGTGAGATCCACGGTATTTTTGCCATTAAAAATGCCTTCCAACAGTTTGTTTACATTGTGGTCTTTTAACACCCAGAACATGCCGACGGCAGAAGCCAAGAAGCCCGCGAAAGTAGGGCCGCTGCGCACCCAAGGCATGCTGTGGTGGGTGCCTTCGCAATCTTTGCAGCGGGGCACCGGAAATTTTATGGCGTTCCATTCATACTGGTCGACCATTACCCCTTTTTCATTCTTTACCTGACCTACCAATTTTCCGCGGTACATCGGTATTTTGAAATGAGACTCAACATTCTTGGCGTCGGCCTCGGTGCAAAACCAGCATTTTTCTGGATTCACTTCAACCTTAGAACCGTCCATGGTCGAAGCAACCACAGTTTCACCCGAGGCCTTGGCTTTAGCCATGGCGCGGGCACGTTCTTGAATAGACTCGGCAGGATTAGGATTATGCATCTGATTATTATCCGATATACCGACGTATTCGCGCAGTAAAATATTTTGGGCCACCTCTAAAATTAGTTTGGCCCTTAGCCCGTGACCGTTTCCGGCGGGGCATCGGCAGCAATTTCATAATCAATAATAAAGGCCGCCGAATGCTTCAGATCTTCGCGACGCTTATCGTAACGTTGAATCATCAGTGGAGTTGACCAGCCCGCCAGGCTCTGCACCGCGCGATGCGTTGCTTTTTTATCCAACGCATTGGAGATGCAGGTGGCGCGACATGAGTGCGGCGAAATATTTTTGAGCACGCCGGCCTTGCGGGCGTAGCGCACCACCAAATAGGTAATGGCGTGGGGATTTAAGCTCTTTAAAAGGGTTTTTGTGCGGGGGTTTCTAGTGGGAATAAACAGCGGCTCTTCTTTGGCGCTGCGATCCCTGCGGCAAGCATAAAAATAGTGCTCGAGCGCCTCTCGCACTTTTGCGGTGAGCGGAAGAATACGGACTTTGTGCCCTTTTCCCCGTACCCGCAGCACTGGCACCCCCCTCTCCTCATCTAAGTCTCCCATTTTTAGACTAATCAGCTCGCCCTTGCGCAAACCCAGATATAACAGCACGTGCAGAATGGCCAGATGGAGAGCCCCCGACGCCTTGTTGGCATCCGGCAGGCGAAGAATCTTAGCGGCCTCTTCGTCAGACAACCCTTTAAGGTCAGACTCTTGGCTCTGCGGAAAGCCCTTCACCAAGCGGGCCGGATTTTTCTCTAAAACATCATTGGCGCACAACCAATTTAAGAAGCTCTTTACCACGGCGAGCTTACGATTGATCGTGGCCTTCTCCAAAGGCCGACCACCGTGCAAACGCCCCTCCTCCAAATACTTACGAAACAAAATAACGTGTTCTGGCCGCAAGAGATCCAGACTTTCGACCGGTATTTTGCCTTCTAAGAAGTGAAAAAACTGACGCAGGTCTGCTTCGTACGCAACGCGGGTGTGACGACTCAACTGATTGGCTAAAAAGGGTTGAATCTCTTCGGCCCAACCGGGCAATAAAAACTTCTTTTGAGTTTGACGGAACGCGGCAAACGACTGATTCGGCACGTCGGCTGAAGAGCCTTTACTATAAGGCGTTTCCAGGCTTTCTTTTTTAAATGACTCAGGTTGCAAAGTTAAAAGGGGGGCCACTACCTCACTACCCCCCCTTTTTAAACCTTCGTGTCGCAAAAGGTCGAATTTTCGAAACGAATTCTTCTCTAACCATCGCGTCAAATACAACGCTACGCGAAAGACTAAATTCTCGATGCCCAACCCTTTAAAGAAGAACCTTTGCGCCCTCTCCATGCCAAAACCCCGATGCTTTCGCTGTGCTGCCGTACTAGTCGTTCATTGCCGATTTTTATTCGGTATAACTAAAATTATAACTAATAAAAGGCATTTTGGGCTCTCTTTTTCTCTCTCGTTTTTCTTATTTTCCATTTCTGGCAAACTGTTTAGGGGGGGGGTGGGTTACCCCTTCATGAAACGGAAGCATGCGCCGCGTCTGCTTTTGGCTTTTTTTCATCGTTTTTAAGTCGTCTGATGAGGTTGCAATCGCATCGCGTAAACTGATCGTTTTAGTTGGGTTTTTGATGGGGGATTCAGGGGGGATTTCGCGGTTAAAGCCTTTTAGGTTTTTGAGCAGTTGCCGCGGCGGCCAACTTTAGAAATAATAGGCAAACCAATGAAAACCGCTCTGCTCTCGGCCGTTCTATTCACTTTTTTAATGGCGGGGTGTGCCTCGCAAGTGCCGCGGGCAGAGCCCTATTACACCAGGATTTATCCAGGCAGTTTTGATGAGGTTTGGGTTGCCGCATTAAAAGCGCTAAACGATTACCCTCTAAAACTGAGCAATAAAGATGCGGGGAAAATTCAGTCTGAAATCGTCAACGGCCCTTACAACGATTTGATGTTTACGCATCCAGAACCGCTAGAACTGCCCGAGCGCTTCCGCTATGCCGTACGCTTAAACTTTGCCAAGCTCTCCGGCGACGATCGCTCCGCCTTGACCCGAGTTCGCATCATTAAGGAACTTGAGAAATTTAACGATTTCTATACCGGATGGACTTCGTTGCCTTCAGACGGCATTGAAGAACGGGTTCTGCTTTACCGGATTGAACACATTCTGCAGATGGAAAAGCTCTTAGCCAAACCCTAGTCGCCGGATCCTCGGCGGTCCTGCTTCACATTTTTACGGTGAGATTTTTCTCGTAGGCGGCTCTCTTTGGCCCCGCGTGAGACTTTGGTCTTAATTCGTCGCTTCTTTTTCTCAAATAGTTTTCTGAGTTTTTCTTCAAGCCGTTCCCAGGCCAGGGCTCGGTTCTGCCCCTGCATTCGCCGTTCGGTGGCCGTAGCCACGAGACTGGTCGGCAGATGGGTTAAGCGCACGCCGGTTTCTCGTTTGTTTCGGTTTTGTCCACCGGGGCCGCCCACCCTTAAAAACTCTTCTACGACATCTGACTCTTTGAGTTTCATCGCCGCTCCGAAGATAGGTGAGTTTATTGAAAGCGAATTTCAGGAACGTTAACCGGGATCGTTAATTTAGCGGCGGTAGCAGTTATTATCTCTTCAACCGTAACCCCAGGAGCCCGTTCACGCAGCACCAGCCCCGCCGGAGTTACGTCGATTACCGCAAGCTCGGTTACAATTTTTTTCACTACGCCCACGCCGGTTAACGGCAGTTGGCATTTGGGCAGGATTTTGCTCTCGCCGTTTTTAGAAACGTGCTGCATGGCCACAATCAAGTAACTGCCAGAAGCAACCAGATCCATCGCGCCGCCCATTCCCTTAACCATCTTTCCTGGAATGATCCAGTTGGCGATACTGCCACTTTCATCCACTTCCATCGCGCCCATTACTGTGAGATCAACATGGCCGCCGCGGATCATGGCGAAAGAGTCGGCGCTCGAGAATATGGATGAGCCCGCCAGCGTGGTAACGGTCTCTTTGCCAGCGTTGATGTAGTCGGCGTCAACTTCCGACTCCTTCGGATACGGCCCTACCCCGAGCAACCCATTTTCACTCTGTAGCACCACCGTAATTCCCTTCGGAATATAATTCGCTACCAGCGTAGGAATGCCGATGCCTAAGTTAACGTAGTGCCCGTCTTTTAATTCAAGCGCAATGCGCTGAGCAATCTGTTCTCGAGTTAATGCCATAATGATTACTAACCCTGACTCGTAGTTCGTTTTTCAATCCGCTTTTGGTAGTTGGTGCCCCGGAATATTTTTTTTACGTAAATACCGGGCACATGAATCTGATCCGGATCCAGCTCTCCGGCCGGTACCAGCTCTTCGACTTCCGCAATCGTTTTGTAGCTAGCCGTGGCCACCATCGGATTAAAATTGCGGGCCGTGCCTCTGAAAATTAGATTTCCCATGGTATCGCCCTTCCATGCTTTGACGAGCGAAAAATCGGCAAAAAAGGAGTGCTCTAAGACGTAGTGACGCCCATTGATCTCTCGGGTCTCTTTGCCCGCGGCGATTTGCGTGCCATATCCGGTTGCCGTAAAAAAGGCGGGGATTCCCGCCCCGCCGGCGCGAAGTTTTTCGGCCAAGGTGCCCTGGGGAGTAAGCTCTAATTCCAACTCACCGGATAGCACCATTTGCTCAAAAATTTTATTTTCCCCGACGTAGCTTGAGATCATTTTTTTGACCTGCTTTTTCTGTAACATTAAGCCAATGCCAAAATCATCGACTCCGGCATTGTTCGAAATGCAAGTGAGGTTTTTTACGCCCTTGGCCACCAGGGCGGCGATGCAATTCTCCGGAATACCACAAAGGCCAAAACCACCAATGGCAAGCGTCGCACCGTCAAAAACATCGGCGACGGCTTCGGTGGCATTGTTTACAAGTTTATTCATGGTGGCATCCTAGCAGACGATCTTATTTTGGAAAATCGGCCTGATTTGAGGCCCGTTTTTCATCCGAAACGTTCTGTATTTGGACCATTCCTATAGTTTCAGGATGGTACTTTGCCGGCAGGTCTCGAAACGCCTCTTGCAGCGAAATGGCGAGGTTAAACCGCACCAAATGGAATAGGGCCGCGACGCCGTCTTTCCAGCTAATTTTTTTTCCCTGTAGTCGGGTGCGCGGAGAATAGGAGACCGGCAGCTCAAAAACCCTGGCGCGAGTTTTTGCGACATAGGCAGTAAGCTCAATTTCTACTCCGAAACGGGGTGACGACAACTCCATGGACTTGAGTAAATCGGCCCGAAAGACTTTGTAGCAAGTTTCCATATCGGTGAGATAAATACCCGACAATAGGTTGCTAATCATCGTTAAGAATCGATTTACGAAATAGTGATAAGTGCGATGAATCTGCGGACTGCCGTGGCGGAACCGACTGCCAAACACAACGTCGGCACGATCGGCGATCAGCGGCTCGACCAACTTTCCGATGTCTTGGGGATCGTATTCAAAATCAGCGTCTTGAATGACGATAAAGTTGCCTTTAGCCGTGGCAATGCCGGTACTGATTGCAGCCCCCTTTCCCCGATTCAGTTCGTGGCATTTCAAAGTAAAGCCGTACTGCCGCTGCAACTCCTTTAAGATATTTTGGGTGCCGTCGGTAGAGCAGTCGTCCACGAAGATCCATTCGACCTCCAGAGGAAATGTCGTAGCGTAAAATCGACGCACCACGGCAGCTACCGAATTAGCCTCATTGTAGACCGGTACCAAGATACTCAGCACGCTGGAACTCACGGTGGTCAGATCCTTTCATCCCCATACATTGGCCCGCAAAAAGACACTCTCTTTTACGCGGTGCGAGTCAATTACGACCCCCTATATATTGGCCAAATATGTCTATTTCTTCAAATTCCTCAACGTCCTTTCTAACCCGGCTTGGGCAAAGAGTAAAAATGTTATCCCTCGGCTGCAGCTAACGCTTTGGGCGTCTTTTACCGAAAACTATAGAGAGGCCGAGCGCCGAATCAAGATTCTTACGCACTATGATTAACCAACCCGCCAATGAATTTCAGCTAATTATCAAGGGGCTGGGGTACGTGCGTACCCATTGGTGGCTATTGCTCCTAGAAGTCCTTGTGATCTACGGCATCGGTTTTAACGACTACCGCAAGACCCCTCCGGTTTACGACTCAAGTGCCTCGGTACTGATCGATAACTCGCGCCGCAACATGTACCAGTCAGTTTTCGTTATGGCGCCGGTGAATAACGGAGCTCGCCGCCAAAATTTGGGCAGCTTACTGACCGGCCAAGAGATCATGGAGAGGTTTCGCAATCAACTCGTCGATTTTTACAACACCGAGGGGCGGCCCGCTCACTTGAGTCCCTACTTCAACCGTGGGGAGGCAGTTTCAGTCGACGCCTTGCGCGGCCGCGTGTCGGTGGGCTGGGATAAGAATAGCGATATTTTCAACCTCAACTGCACCGCCAACGATCCCAAAGCCGCCCACGATTTGTGCTTGGTCTTTTTAGACACCGTTCAGGGGTACTATCCCGAAATTGGCCAACGTGAATCAATGATGAAACGGGATTTTCTGGCGCGACAAATCAGCTCTTTAACTCGGCAGGTAAACGAAAAAGAGAATCGTTTTGCCGATTTTCAGAAGAGCAATGCTGAGTTCATAGATTTTATGATCGCCGACGTGGAAGAGCGGGGTAGGATCAAACTCCGATCCGATTTAACTGTTCTGCGCGAAACCATGGAAACCAACCGCGCCATGAAGGGACTTTTAATGCGCGGCTCTTCGGCAAAACGCGGCGAGCACGTTGCCCTGCAACCAGCGATTGCCTCTCTGACGCTACGGGTTTCAGAACTTCGCTATCAAATTAAACTTACCGAACAATCCCTAAACCCCGATCGGGAACAGCGGATGGAAGATCTGCAGACGCAATTAACCGAGGTACAAAATGAATTAGCTTCGTTAAACGACCAAGATGTGGCGGCCTTTACTCGCACGCCAATCTCTGCAACGGCCGCCCGCGAAAGGATCGCCGGCTTAGAGCTCGATTACCGTACCAACGTCATTAAAGAAAAGCGGCTGCAGGAGTCTTTGAACGCTCTAAATAAACAAGACCGCAAATTTCAAAGTCAAAAACTTGAGTACGATCGGCTAAAAGCCGATCTCTCGCATAAAAGAACCCTATTGAAAAATCTGTTCGCCAAAGAGCAAGAGGCCGAGCTTGAACTCTCGGCCGGCAATGCCGAAGTATTTCGATTGCGTGAGCCATCGACTAACCCCACAAAAATTTCGCCCCAAATTCAAAAAGTAATATACGGCTCTCTCTCGCTCACTCTTTTTGCTCTGATTGCGACCATCATTTTGATGATGGCCCTCCTCCCCCGTTTGGATAGCGAAGCAGAAGTCAATCGCCTCAACTTACCGGTGCTCGGCAAGGTGCCCGCATTCGCCAATAGCGTGCACGGTGAAGAAGACATTCCAGCTTTTGGTGTCGAGTACCTCAAAATCATGAATTACCGTATCCTTCGCGAAACCAAAGACAATAAGTGTCCCATCATCATCGTTACCTCCGCGCACGCGCGAGAAGGCAAAAGCACGATCTCTCGCCTACTGGCCATCGCTAACCGCGACAATAGCCGGCGCACGCTACTAATCGATGGTGATCTGCTGACCCACCATCCAAACCGCTTTTTCGGACTTCATGAAGATCAAACCAGCGGCTTGAACCACCTGGTGCAAAATCCCGATTTTAGAAAGTTCGCAGAGCTGGTGGTACCAACCTCTTTAGACGGCGTCTTTTTCATGCCGCGGGGTCAGCGAATTGACCAAGTGGTGTCTCCCAATTTGGTGAAATCGCTAATACCGGCGATGCAGGAGCTGCGCAAGCAATACGACCTGATTCTGATTGATACGCCGCCCCTTTTCGCTTCCACCCTGGCCCATCAGTGGTTAAGCAGCGCCGATCTTATCGTGGTGGTGGCGCGGCTGCTGGTAACGCGTCCGAAAGACGTGGTAGAATCAATCCAGACGGCTAAAATCTTCTCGCGGGCCCCGGTTGGCCTGGCCCTTAACTGTATCCCCGTAAGGCTTATTGACCGAAGGCTTTCCAATTACTACTTCTCTAAGAAGCGCCCGCCTCCAAATAAGATGGCGGCTTAGGGCAATTCAGTGGTTGTTACTAACCACCGTCTAGTCGGTGGCTAAGGGAGGGGTTTTTCGCACCAAATGAATTCATGGTTTCTCATAATTCTATTGTTCATCGCGCCGGTGGCTTTTTCTAGCCCCCTTCCCCACGGTAGCGACCTATTGGCCGAAATCCACCTGGCGGCCAAGCGAGCCGCCTTGGACCCAAAGCTAGTGCAGGCCTTGATCGCGGTAGAGTCAAACTATTCGGAAAAGGCCGTTTCGCCAAAGGGCGCCGAGGGCCTAATGCAAGTGATGCCGGCCACCGGTGAAGAGTGCGGCATTCAGCAAGCCTTTCACACCATGAACCACCTCATGGGAGCGTGTGAATGCCTCAGAAAGCTAATCAATCAATACCGGGGAAACCTAAAACTGGCTCTGGCGGCCTATAACGCGGGCTCAGGTGCGGTTGCCCGTTACGGAGGAATACCGCCTTACCGCGAAACGCAGGATTATGTAAAAAAGGTTTTAAAAATTTACTCGCGACTTAAGCGCAAGCCCTAGAGAAACTAACCTGCACGAAGACTCACCCGGCCGCTAAATTTGATTGTCCGGGCAACCCTTTTAACGACGACGCTCTAAAGGTAAAGCTTCCCGGATCCGCAAACAGGGGACGACCGGCTTCGTTGGCCAGCTTTTCCATCACATCGAAGATCCCCCGGCGAATCGGATAATCAAACGAATGTAAAATCACCTGCTTCGCCTTTTTCTTTTTGGGATTTAACACCAACGGTGCTTTAAGGTTTGCGGTCATCTTCGAAGGGTCACTCGGAATGGTCACGATGCTATAAAGTTTTAAGTCTTCTACCGCCTCGGCAGACAGGGTATCGACATCATTTTCATCAAGCTCGATCTGAAAATTGGGTTCGATCAAAAAGGGATTCAAAAGCGGAAAGGCGATCGTCGGTTTTTTCACCGCTTGAAGCCACAAAAACAGAGAGTCATCAGAGCGTTCCACCAAAAAATACTGGCGTATCTTTGAAAAACCCAAGATTCCTTCCGGGAAATCAATTAGGTCAGACTCATCCACTTCGAGATTTCCAAAACGACTCGTGTGCAGTTGCATTTAGTTGGTCTCCCCTATTTTTTTTCAAAGTCGGTTTTTATGTGCTCTTCAACCAGCCGGTCGGCAACCTTTCTGCTATCCACCTTGTAGGCGCCTTCTTTGATCTTCTTCTTTAGGTCTTTTACTTTCTGTTCCCGGACATCGGGCACGGTCTTTAAAATCTCACCGGCCTTCTGCATGAGACTGACGTCTGCCGAGAGATCAGCCACCCTATCGTTTCTTCGCGTGGCGTTGCTTTTTTTGCCTTTGGTTGCGGTAGATGCCGCAATCTTTTTCTTCTTCTTTGGGCCATGGCCCAAGGTTGAATTAATCTTCATTTTCTCTCCCGGAGGATATGGCGGTCTTAACCAGGAAAATAATATCATCTACTTGGGCGATTATTCAAAACTTACCGGCGAGTAATTCGCTATTGCCATGACCCGCAGTGCCATTAATACTCACTTTTGGCTAACAGGCCTTAAGGGGGGGACATAAAAATGACATCTATTGTTGGGCGTTTTTTCATCGTGGGTATTTTTGCGTTTTGCGCAGCGGGAATGGGGGTTGTTGCCGCACCCGAAGTCATAGAAACCTATGGAGATTCCATATCGGCGGGCTTTTTGAGTGCCACAGCGCACAATGACCACGTGCCGCTCTTTGAAGTGAGCCGAATCTGGACCGATTTAGCGAGCTATGTGGCGACGGGCGACGTCGCTAAGTATGAGAAGTTACACGCCCCTGATCTGGCTTGGCCAAATCAGCTAAAGGCCGCTTGGGGCGCCAAATACCTTTTAAATCGTGCCATAACCGGGGCAGTTGCGGCCGACATGGCCCAGCAGATTGCTAAAACCCCTAAAATCAAGAAAGACGTTTCAGTGGGGGCCTTTATTTTCATCGGCCACAACGATATTTGTAAATCGCAGGTCGACGAGGAGGATTTTGAAAAACAGTATTACGATGAGATGCAGGCCGCAATTACAGCGTGGGATACCAAGCACGACGGCGCCACTCTCTATTTGCTTCCTACCGGCGAAATCGATCGCATCTACAAGACGCTCGAAGGCAGTGTCTGGCACCGATCGAATAAAGTGACGCTCACCTGTAATGACACCTGGGAGCGCTTCTTCCCCTTCTGCGCAGAAAATAATAAGCGCAGAAAAGATGGCACCCTTTCGGACTACCTAATTTCTCGCGGAAAAATCGTGCGCAAGGTGTTGAAACGCCTGGCCATCGACTGGAACCGTGACACGAAACAAAAAAATCAATTTATGTTTTTGGCCGATCTTCTAAGCGGGGAATACCAGCGCGATTATTTTGCGGTAGATTGCTATCACCTTTCGGAGAAGGGGCAAAAAGTGTTGGCCGGCGACGTTTTGAAAAAAATTCAGCAATAACTTGCGTCCGTCATTGCTCAGCTTGAAAAGGCAGCAAACTCTGGCCCATTTAACGGCTTTGACTGGGCGAACTTAAGCGGCTTGCTTTTGTTCGAGCTTATCGGCGATCAGGTGCGAAACTTTTTGCACGTTGATCTTAGCGGGACGAAATTCACGGGCAAAATTTTCCCAAACATCACTGGGGTTCATTTTGGGATTACACAGAAAGATATTTACGATCATCATTCGGTATTCTGGCCAAGTGCTAACTATAAAGTGAGATTCTTGAAGGACGAGGCACAGCGTTACGCCATGCGGCTGGAATTTATGCTCGGCCTTAGCGACCACGGTAGCGCCGATTTTTTCTAGCGCGGCGCGCGCAATCTTCTCTAAGTTAGCAAGATCACTCAGGTCACCGGCGCAGCCATAAGCGTCGACGACCCACTCTTGAATCATTCCTGGTGTGGGCATAGCTTAATTGTACCGCGAGCACCGCAAGAATAAATAAAAGAAAACGGCCCCGCACTAAATCAGCGCAGGGCCGTTTAAAATAAGCAATTTAAACTAAGTCTTAGTTCAAAAAGTCTTTGAACGCTTTGCCGGGACGGAATTTTGGCACCGTGCAAGCAGGCACTTTAATCGCTTCACCCGTTTGCGGGTTACGACCCGTACGAGCTTTGCGTTTAGAGCGGGTGAAAGTTCCGAACCCAACGAGAGTAAGGTCATCACCTTTCTTCACCGTTTTCTTGATGGTATCTACCATCGAATCAATTAACCGTTCACAATCGGCTTTCGTGATGTTGACTTCACTGGCTAGCGTTTCAACGAGCTGCGCTTTATTCATTGCTTCCTCCTATAATTATTATGTCGACTTGCTGTGGTCACAAACAATGGAATGAGACGCTAGCAAACCACCCTAAGGGGGTCAAAAAGTTTTTTTCAAGAATTTCATAGTGTTCTAAGTGAACACGCCACTTTTTGAAAAACGACAAGCAATTTTTTGAGGAGTTTGTAACGGAGTAAGAACTTTTGGGAGAACGCTTGAAGGATGAAAACAAATCGGTATATTAACTTTTCATATCTTGATGGGGCGTCGTCAAGCGGTAAGACACAGGATTTTGATTCCTGCATTCCTAGGTTCGATCCCTAGCGCCCCAATTCTACGCCTAGGGCCCAATTCCAATCACCGTAGCGGGGACCCACACATCGCCATTCGCACCGTTTCCCAATTGGCCTGCACTATTACCTCCCCAGCACTTCACACCGCCGTTATGAGTAGCACAGGTGTGGACGGACCCCGCTGCTATTGAGGTCACGCCGGAGTTGAGGCCCTGCGCCGGCACGGGAACCAGACTACTGACGTTCGAGTCATTGCCCAAATTTCCGAAATCATTTTTTCCCCAGCATTGAACGCCTCCGCTCACGACAGCACACGCGTGATTTGATCCCGTCGCAATTGCCGTAGCTCCCGAAGAGAGCCCCTGTACCGGCACGGGAATAAGGGAAATAACATTCGAATTAATTCCTAGCTGGCCGGTAGTATTAATTCCCCAGCATAAAACTGCCCCATTTTGGATGGCGCAAGTAAACTGCGCTCCGGCCGCGATGGCCGTAACGCCCGAGGTTAACCCCTGAACTTGAAGGGGAACCGTGGAGTCGGCCAATGAGTTAATGCCCAGCTGACCCGCCGAATTAGAGCCCCAGCATTTGGCACTGGCCTGCACAACGGCGCACGTATGCTCGGTGTTCGCGGAGACTGCCGTTGCCCCCGACGTGATCCCCTGAACTTGAACCGGAACTAAGGAAATGGCCGTAGAATTGTTTCCCAATTTCCCCTCAGTATTATCGCCCCAACATTGAATGCCTCCATTAACCAGGGCACAGGTGTGTCCGCCGCCCGGAATGGACGCAACCGTGATCGCGGTGACCCCTGAAGTAAGCCCCTGAACCTGCAACGGCACTGTCGACGAAATCAATGAATTGTCTCCCAGCTCGCCGGTGCCATTTAGCCCCCAACACTTCGCCGCTCCATTCACTGCAGCGCAGGCGTGTTGAGTTGCGGCAAGGCCAGAAACGTCTGAAACCAACCCCAAGACTTGAACCGGTTCTAGCGAGCTAGTGACAGAAGAGTCACCGAGCTGACCATAAACATTATCGCCCCAGCATTTGGCGGCCCCTAATTCAGAGGCACAGGAATTACCGCCTCCGGCCGCAACGCTTTTTACCCAACGAGGAGGCAGGCAAGTATTAACCAGGTCGGGCGCCGATGATTGATAATCGATAGCTATTGCTACCTTTGCCTGCGAAGTGCTCAGATCTTTTGATGGCCCCAATCTATAGATCTCAGGAAGAGCTTGGCTAAACATGGTCGGAATATTTGCGCACTCAGCCGCGCTCTGTATTCCAACCGCCGTAACCGTGTACTGCCCCGCCGGAAGCGTGACCGAAACGCCAGGATTCGCCGCCACTTCAGCCGACACCGCAACACTCACAATTCCATTGAGCAGAAGGCAAGACGGCTTCATTGCTGAAATTTGCGAACTTGAAAGGCCGTCGGAGGTAGAGGCGGAAGCAAAACTGAAGGCGACGCATTTAGGAAAAGTGGGACCTCGTCCAAAACGAACACTGCCCCGATTGGTGAGTTGAGGCACCGCCACTTGCACTTGCACCAATGGCCGAGAGGCACGTAGCGAGCAAGTGGAGAGCGAGACAACGACCAGCACCGCGGTTATCACTCTCACCCAACGGCTCATTGCAACTCCCCCCAGGGGGAAATTATAACCGACGTCAGATAATATTTCTCACAAATACCATCTCGTATGGATTGACGCCCGTTACCAGTCTAGCCGTTTGGAAATACCTCGTTGAAGACGTCAGTAATGTCCCTCGCGAATTTAAAGGTCATTTGCTTACGCACCTCCTCCGGAACCTCTTCCAGATCGTGTTCATTGCGCAGGGGCATGATCACCCTCGTCACTCCCGAACGGTGGGCCGCCAACACCTTTTCCTTAATCCCTCCCACGGGTAATACCGCGCCGCGGAGAGTGATTTCACCGGTCATGGCCAGATTGGTCGGCACTTTTTTACCCATCAACAGACTGGCCAACGCCACCGTCATCGTCACACCGGCGGAAGGGCCGTCTTTTGGCACCGCCCCCGAAGGTACGTGCACGTGCACGTCTTTCTGATCGGCATTCTCTTCTTTGGTGCCCGGCATGCGGGCCTTGACCAAACTCTGGGCAATCTGCGCCGACTCTTTCATGACGTCGCCTAACTGTCCGGTGAGAATTAACTTTCCGCTACCGGGCGAACTGCTGGCCTCAATATACAAAATGTCGCCGCCGAAAGGCGTCCACGCCAGCCCCGTCACCACCCCGGGTACGGTCTCGTGCTGCCGCTCATCGTCCTCAAACCGAGGGTGGCCCAGAATCTTTCGAATCTCGCCCTCCGTGATCACATACTTTTCGGCCTGCAAAATAAGTTCAGCCGATCCGCGCAGTAGACTTTCGAGCCGGCGACTTAAATCACGCACTCCCGCCTCGCGAGTGTAATGCGAGATTAAATACGACATCTCTTTCTCCGGCACCACGAACTTAGCCTCCACAATGCCCAGTTTCGCCAAAAGTCTCGGCACCAGATGGTGTTCGGCGATCTCAATCTTTTCATTAAGTGTATAGCCGTTGAGCTCAATGATTTCGGTTCGGTCACGCAGCGGCGCCGGAATAGTGTCCAGTGTATTAGCGGTGGCGATGAAAATCACTTTGCTCAGATCAAAGGGAACATCGAGGTAATGATCGACAAAACTCTTATTCTGCTCAGGATCCAAGACTTCAAGCATCGCGGAGTACGGGTCACCGCGAAAGCCCATGCCCAGCTTGTCGATCTCGTCGAGCAAGATCACCGGTGCCGAGGATCCCGCCCGCTTTAAAGCTTGGATAAGCCGGCCCGGCATCGCCCCCACGTAGGTGCGCCGGTGGCCACGGATTTCGGCTTCATCCGAAACCCCGCCTAAGCTGATACGAATAAATTTTCGACCCAAGGCGGCCGCCACACTTTCACCCAGACTGGTTTTTCCGACGCCGGGGGGGCCCACCAACAAAAGAATCGGTGCCGCTACATCGGGCCCTTTGTTCTGCCGCGCGAGTTTCATCAGCGCCAAGTGCTCGAGCAAACGCTTTTTCACTTTGGGCATGCCGTGATGATCGCGGTCAAGAATCTTGCGCGCTTCATCTAAATCGATCTCTTTGGCCGTTTCTGCCTTCCACGGCATGGCCGTCAACCAGTCCAAGTAGTTTCGAATCACTTGCCCTTCGGGAGACTGCGGCCCCAAGGTCTCAAGCCGCGATGCCTCTTCCTCGGCCACCGTGCGCACTTCAGAGGGCATGCCGCTTGCGGCAATCTTTTTGGCGTAAGAGTCTTTTCCACCCTCCTCCTTTTCGCCCAGCGCCTCTTTAATTGCCCTTAACTGTTCACGAAGCACCACCTCGCGCTCGCCACTGCGAATCTTGGTGTTAAATTTTTCGGCCAGCTCATGCTGGACCTCAAGCTGATCTTTAAACTGTTTCATGTGCTCGAGCGCCTTCAACGCCTTATCCTTAGGCGCGGTAATCTCAAGCCAAAACTGCTTTTTCTCGATGGGTAGATCCAGATTGGCTAACGTCAGGTTCAGTAATGTAGAAAGCTCACTTACCGCATTCAACTGCTTGCGCAGCGTGCCGCCATTTCCGGGCAATAGATTAAGAATGGAATCGGCCAAATTTTTTGCCGTGTTAAAAAGCGCCTTCTCGGTGCCTTCTTCCAGCTCTTGATCGTCAGCAATCCTCACGCCTTTGGCGTAGAGAACGCCATTGCGTTTTTCGAAACTCTCCACCCTAAAACGGTACAACCCCTGCGCCACGATTTGGCTAGCCGATTTGCCCTTGATCACCGATTCAATTTGGGCCACCACGCCAACGCGGTATAGCGGAAACGGAATGGCGCTGTCGTTTTCGGTCAGCATTAAAATTTTTCCTAAGCGGGCTTCACCGGCCCGTAGCGCTTTTAGCGAATCGTCGTCGTTTACCGAAAAGGGAATCGTGACCTCGGGAAACATCACGAATTGAGTGAGGGGAATCACGGCAAATTCATTTTTGGTTTCATCAATAATCACGGGTGCTCCTTTGCGGTCGGCATGCCGACGCATGCCACTAAGTGAAAGGGTGGGAAGGGTTAGTACGAAGTCAAGCGACCGCGGCTAACTACGCTAAACGACCCCTAAATCGGCGCAAAAAGTGTCGCACATATTGCTCCCCAACCGTCATAGGGGTAGAAAATGGGATATGAATCATTCGGCAGCAGAGCAATTTAAACACAAGAATAACGCTTCGAGTCATGCCCTGACAGCCCCTTACCCGACAAAACTAAGTCTTAATAAAAAGGGAGAGGCGCCGCCTCTCCCTTTTTATTAAGACTTTTAGTTAGTTGTCCGATACATGGGTAGGGATCGGCTAAACTTAAATCAGAACCTTGACCGACACCTTTGAGGAGCCTCTTCATATGAAAATTTTCGTAGGCCTCGCCCTTCTTTCGCTCACCGCAAGTACCGCAAGCTTTGGCGCCAACCTCCAGTGTGTGCACCTACCGCAGATTTTCGAATACTACTTGCGGCACCACTACTCGCAAAAGAAGCTTACCGACTCGATTAAGCAACGAACGGTAGAACAGTTTCTGCGCAACTTGGATCCGTCAAAAACCCATTTACTGGATGCCGATGTTGAAAAGACTCGCAAAGAGCTCTCCGCTGTTTTCGATAAGTTATCCGAAGGCAAATGCGAGGCACTCACCAACTCGTTCAACCTGCTCGCCGATCGCGCTAAAGAAAACGAAGATTACGTCGCCGCGGTCGTCAATGCCAAAGACTTTAAAGTAAACGAAGCCTTGGAGTTTGTATTCGACCCAAAGAAAAGAAATTACGCCAAGACCAAAGCCGAACGCGAAGCGTTCCTCTTGAACATGATTCACTTCCAAATGCTCAACTACTTGCAGACGAGCATGAAGCTACCTGAAGCAAAAAAGCAGCTCTTTCACCGTTATGAACTGATCACCAAACGAATTAAAGAGAAGAAGGCAGAGGATCGTCTGGCCTCTATGGCCGAAGCCTTCGCGCTGGCATTAGATCCGCACTCAAGTTTCTTGACCCGCGATAATTTAGAAGACTTTGAGATTCACATGCACCTCTCCCTCGAGGGAATTGGCGCCACCCTCACCTCTCAAGATGGCTTGACCGTGATTGAAGAGCTCATTCCTGGCGGCGGCGCCGAGAAGAGTAAAAAGCTTCGCGCCAAAGACAAAATTTTAGCCGTCGGTCAAGAGGGACAAAAGCCGGCCCCCATTATCGATATGGATCTTCGCGAAGTGGTTAAATTGATTCGCGGTAAAAAAGGGACCAAAGTAACGCTAACAATCTTGCGTCAGGGCGCCAAAAGCGAAACCTTTGATGCCGTCATCGTGCGCGACAAAATTGACATTAAAGAGCAGGCCGCCAAATTGAGTTACGAAAAGGTAACGCGCGGAGAAAAGACCTATAAAGTGGGCGTCATCGACCTCCCCTCTTTTTACGGCGGCGGAGAAAAGGGGTCGCGATCTTGTTCGGCCGACGTAAAAAAAGCGCTCGAGGAAGCAAAAAAAGAGAAAGTAGATGGCATCGTGCTCAACCTTTCGAGCAACGGCGGTGGGCTGCTTGAAGAGGCGGTAAAAATTTCGGGACTCTTTTTGAAAAAGGGGGGCGTCGTGGCAACCAAAGATGGAGACACCCGCACCCAAGTGATTGCCGATCAAAACTCGGAGACCACTTACGCCGGACCATTGGTGGTATTGACCAATCGTTACAGCGCATCTGCCTCCGAAATTTTGGCGGGCGCCCTTAAAGATTATAAACGCGCGTTGGTCGTCGGCGCTGACCACACCTTCGGAAAAGGTTCGGTTCAGGTGATTTCTCCGCTTCCATTAGGTTTAGGCGCCATGAAGGTGACCACCGGCATGTTCTTCTTACCCGCTGGCCAATCCACGCAACTGGCCGGTGTGATATCCGACATCACCCTGCCCTCGGTTTTGAACCTTCCGGAAGTTGGTGAAGGGGCATTGGACTACGCCTTAGCCTCCCAATCGATACCTAATTTTGTTTCGGCAGAGGCCAACGGCAACACCCCCGAAGAAAAGTGGGCCACGGTAGAAAATCCGACCGTGAAAAAACTCTCTGATAAGTCGCAAGAGCGCGTGGCCAAGAACGCGAAATTCGCTGAGGTCTACAAGAACATCGAAGAGGCTAAGAAAAATAAAAACATTATCAAACTTGCCGACCTAAAGAAAAAAGACAGCGAGAAAAAAGACAAAGAGAAAAAAGGCAAGAAGACCGCGGACGCGGAAAGTGAAGATAAGGAGTCGATGAAGGAATACAACCGCCCTTACCTTAAAGAGGCTTCGGAAATTGCCGTCGATTGGATTTTAGAAACCGCCCCCAAAGCTGGAACTTCGGCGATGAACGGCTTTTAGTGCGGGTTGACCAGTAGGGCCAATGATTATTCATCGAGATCGGCCACGACCACCAAGGAAACGTCGGGACGCTCCAG
>JAYSWN010000059.1:0-13049 GCA_043718025.1 Pseudomonadota bacterium | reverse complement strand
GAGGCCCATCGTTGGTTTATGGAGCTGTTTATCGATTCCTCCGATTGGGTAATGGGGCCAAACGTTTACGGCATGGCGCTGTTTAGCGACGGAGGCATTTTTGCCACCAAGCCCTACCTGTGTGGCTCAAATTATCTACTCAAAATGGGCGACTTTCCCAAGGGCGACTGGTGCGACACTCTCGATGGCTTGTATTGGCGATTCATCGCCAAGCACGAAAGTTTTTTTGCCAAAAATCCGCGCCTATCCATAATGCCTAAGGCCCTTGCGAAGATGGACCCAGCGCGCAAGAGAAAGCTGTTTGCTAATGCAGACGCTTTTCTTGAGCGTATTTAGCCGTTTCTTTTGTCGAATGAGTTCCATATCGAGTCTTTGAATCTTCTTCTGGGTCTTATGACTTAGTATGGGACGTAGGATTTTGCGGTCCCCAAGTCCGTGGGACATTTGTGGGACATCACCCACCGAAAACACCCGTTCTGAAACGTCAGCGACAGTAACCCGAGCGAAGGACAACTCCCGGTTATTGTTCGTAAAGTGTGAGAAATTCACGCTTTATCGTTTTTGCGTTTACCAGATTTCTAATCTGGGGGTTCGGTGTTCAAGTCACCGTGGGCCCATTCTTAGAAAATTCTTGTGAACGCAATTAGTTAACTAGGTTTGGCTTTCCTGAGTCAGCATCGCTGACCATCACCTGGAGGATCCCTTCGACGCTACTGCACGATCTCTGACGACGTTTTTAGAGTGGAGCTTGATGTATTAATGACCTGGTAGCGTTCGGCCACCATGGGCCACACATTCATCATCGAAATGAGCAAGGAAGCGATGATGGGGCCGATGAACACACCAAAGACTCCAAACATCGAAATCCCCCCGAAGATCGCCACCAGCGCCACTAAGGGGTGCATTTGGCCGCGCCCCTTCAGCACCATGGGATGAACGATATTATCGGATATTCCCGTAAGGACCCCGATACCCAGCATCAGGAAGCCGGAAGTAGTGTGACCGTTGGCGAAAAGGTAGATCGCCGCCCCCGCCCAAACGGGGGTACTTCCTATAATCGGAACCCACGCGAGTACGAAGGTGAGCCCTCCGGCTAGGAAGGGCACCGGGACTCCCAGAATTAGAAAGCCCAATACGATGATGAGCGTCTGTACGCCGGCGGCGGAGACAGTAGCGACAATCGTCGATACGGACGTATCTTTAAAGGTGTTAAAAATAGTTCCGCGAACCTCGGGATCCAACGGGATTTTGTCTCGAAGCCATAGCAGGAAGCGACCGCTATCCACGAGTAGGAAATAGCAGCTGGCTAAGCCGAGCACGAGCTGAAGCACAAATTCGGGCAGCCCGCCAAAAAGGGCGAAGAGGGCCCCAGGAGCTGCGGACGCGAGCTGTTTCACTCCGGTCTTTAACTGCTGTTCAATCGCGGTCGCGTTTCCCAGAATCGTGTTGAGTGGTTTCCACAGAGTAAGGCGCTCTGAAATCCCCTGAAGACTTAAGTCCTGGTGTTTTTGTAATGATTTAGCCAGTTCGATACCTTGTTCGACGGCGAGCAAGGCAAACAAAAATACAGGAACGATGATGACTAAGCAGATTCCCGCAGTGACTAAGGAGGAGGCCAGTTTGGGGCGTCCGGTCCTGTTCTTCAAGTAGTGGTAAGGGCTGCGAAATAGGACCGATAAAATAGTCCCCATCAGCACGGCCAGGAGGTAGGGCGCCACCATTTTGGTCGTACCCAGAAAGAGCAAGAGTAAGAGCAGGACGAAAACCCGAAGGGTTATCCTGTTTTGGGGGGTCAGAGGCGGTGCGTTTGTTGGAACGATCATCTGCTTTCGTTGCCCTTCAAAAAAAAGCGGGGGAATACGTCGCGGCAACGGACGCCTGCCCCCGACAACTTTGCCTTTGCGGGCGCCCGGTAGGGCGACCATAACCTCAAACGCAGTTAAGCGGCATTCCCTTTTTTCTTATCGTCGAGCATCGAGTCGACCTTCTTCTTTACGGTCTCTTTCAGGTCGCCGTAGCCTTTTTGGAATTTACCTTTCACCTGTCCCAATACGCCTTCGGCTATCCAAAGGATAGGCAGCATTAACGGGCATTTTCAGTCAGGAGCCCAATAGCGATAAATCTAGTTACGGGTAATAAGTGCCCCGAAATGCCGTCTGACGCGGTTTAAGGTCCGTGAACCTCTCTTTACGGATCTCTCGCATGGAGACTTGCTACCGCGACCAAGCTTACGATATTTGATGATTGGCACCGTCGGGTCCTTGCGGACCCAACTTAGGAGAGACGCCATGAAAAACGCGCTGAGCATTCTGTTTCTTTTTTTCGTTCTATTTGGAGGGCGGTCATCTTATTCCGGAGAACTGGTCTCTGCTTGGCGAAAGATCGCGCCGGCGCCTTCTGTCCTGGGCTCATTCGAATTTGGTGTCGACAATCGGAGTAATAGTTACGTTCTTTTTAAAGACAACCTGCTCCGTAAATTTTCTCCCGAGGGATTGCCGCTTTGGAAGCGGCAGCTAGCGGAGACCACCTTTTCCCTACAGGTTCATGAAGAAGGAAATGCTTTTGCGGTGTCGTTCGACGAAAGGTCGAGCGAGTACTTTTACAATTTCTTTAATCGTGAAGGCGAGATCTCTAAACGGGTTTTGATTAACGTATGCGGGACCTACAGTGAGTATAGCCAACGGGGGCCGAATCTTAGTTTCTATGTTGTCGCCAGCAATGGCTTCGTCCGAAAAAACCTCTGCCGGTTTAGCGAAAGCGGAAGGCTTCTTTGGAAACGCGAGTTTCCCCATAAACTTGTCGTGGTTCAAAATGAAAAGACGGACAATTTATTTGTATTCTCCTCCCTTCCCAATGGTGGAACTCAGTTGCTTCGTATTTCGGGGACAGATGGGAAAGAACTCGTCCAGCAATCCTTTGATAAAGACCTTGTGCTCGAGTCGACAGCTACAATGGACGACGGTGATCTCGTTTACGTAATGCAAAATAGAGTAGACGGAAGCTCCCACTTAAACCGCGCGTCTAAAGACGGAACGTTGAAGTGGCAGAAAAGAATCGATCTTGGGTCTCGGCCCGTTTGGAATTCGCTTTCGAGTACATCTGCCGGGGGCATCCTTATGACTTTTTCTCTGGAGAACCCTGCGGTTTGCGGTGTGGCCTCATATAGCGCTGTAGGCTCGCTTGCGAAAACATTTAGCGGAGCTTCGCACTGCATTTTCGAAGGACAACTCAATCTTCTTCCAAAGGTGCAACCATTGTCTACGAAGCTTACTGGCCAAGTCGAACAAGTCGTGCTTCTCAATAGGACGGGTTTGTTTCGTTATTCTCTAGATGGCGATCTGATTGATTCGGGACGCATTGAATTTCCAAAAGCGCAGAAGACTGAGGTGAAGGCGCTACATTTGGCGCCAAATGGTCAGGTATATGTGGAGGGAAGCCTCTTTGTCCCATCGGATGGAACTTATGTCTGCGGAAAAGGCGGAAAATTGTGTGACCGTAGGCGAGGCTTCGTGCAGGCCTTTACCTTGAATCATTGAACCGTTGCACGTGAGGTTATGGGTGTGTCTTTTTTTTCGTTGTCACCAGGCCAACTGGTCGCGGTGACCTTTGGACGGCGTAAGTGCTTCCAATTCATTTTCCCGGAGGCGGACAGGAGCCAAAGGAATTGGAGCGCCCGACGGCCAGAATTTTCCGATTGGTCATTTGGAATACTTCTACCATTTGATCGTTTCCACCGAGATCGATCGTGATAATTCCTCCGTTCTTCGCAGCTTTATCGTAAGCCCCCGAAGAACTAACTCTAAGAAACATCAGGTCATTGTCCGTCCAAGTCCAGGCAGGGTGTTCTGGGTTGTTGCAACTTCCCGTACCGTCCTTCAATGAGCCCTCTAGAGCAAGAAGTAAGTCTCCGTTCTTTAGCTCCAGTACGGACTTGATATTGGTTACGGTTGCATTGAATCGGTTTCTTTCTTCCTCGCGGTCCAATACCAAAGTGCCGCCTACTCCAAAAGAGTCGTCGAGCTTCCCATTAGGTTTCAGCATAATCAAATGGACTCGATCGGTACCCAGAGTGGCGTTTACGCGAGCCCCGAGGGGCCAATACGACTGAAACAGAATTCGACCATCCGAAAGAACGTGAAGAAATCGGTCGGAATTGGGTGCGGTGATAAAGCTGGTTTGATTCCATTCCATGTAAGGAAAGTATCCGGGCTGCGCACCAAAGTCGGAATAAAGAGCGGTGCTACCGAAATCGGTATCGAGTGAAGTATCCGAGTTTAAGCGAGTCAGCGAGAATGCGCCTTTCGACGGGCCAAAAGCGATGCCGGCCAAGCCGAGAAATTGTCCCGAGGGAAACAGAGACAACCTGTTAAATTTGATTACGTTGGTGTCCCAGACCCTTCCGAACGAATCCACTAAACCATCTGGGTTCATACGCACGATTCTATCGGTCATACCTAAGACGTGTCGGCCGTTGCTGTCGATGGACGCGTCGACTAGCTCGGCGCTCGCCGGCAGGGTGGTCATGTATTCCTGTCCCGGAGGGGGAGCAAAACTAGAATCTACGGTGCCGTCCGTATAGTACCGGCTCGCATGAAGTTCTTGGACGGTGCCTGCGGAGGTATTCTTGACCGTGCAGTAGCGAAGTACCCGCCCTTGAGAATCTACCGCGTAGGCATCCGAAGAGAGGTACCGGGTAGGGCTCGTAATCCCATCAAGTCTACAAGCGGGCGGCCCAATTTCAACCATTCGACCGTTTTCGGGTTCTCCCTTAGCGTTCACTACCACCATGAAATGACGGTGAAGTGCTGATTCTAGCATGCCAATCAGCACCACTCCTTTGTTCGACGGCAAAGGCATCGCTCGGATCGTTAGAAATCCCGCTTCTCCCGCAATCGGAAAAATTTTCAGCTTATGCTTGCCCTGGTCATGCGAAGCGCGCACCGCGGTAGCGACTTGAGTCTCGCAACCCACCGAACGAACTTCATTGCCGGACTTGGCGGTCGCCACTCCGCAAATCTCGTCCGCAATGGAATCTAAATTTGTGGGTAGAGTGTTCGAGTTACAATGGCAAAATAAGAACAGAGGAAGGACCCAAATTAAACTTGTAGAGGTTCGCATGGAAGGAAGGCTCCTGAAAATTGATCCTAGAAGGCTGAAAAATCTAGGTAAATGATATCAACGAATTATGTGTAAATTATGAGGAAACTCGGGCCTCTTAATAAATGATACCGAACCATTTGCGAGTTAGAGCTTGTTATGGATAGGCAGGACCAACGATGCCCCTCATTCGCAAAAAGTAATTCGATTCAACGAGAATACTTAAGGCTTCACAATTCCTTCACAATTACAGCGCTGCCCTGTGACATTATTATGCAATTCTTATTCGAAGAGTATCCTGCAGGAGTTTACGCAAGTGGCGACACATTTGAAGTTTCACCGAAGCGTTAGTCGCACCAAACGCTCGATAGGATGCTGCGTAGATGCATTTGCATAATCGGTTAACTGGGATGGTCTTTCCTCACTCAACAATTTGCGCTGGCCGCAAAGTAAGTGGGGTACCTTTTTTGCTTTCCCTACTCAGCGGAAAACTGGACCCGAGCGATCCTCCTTTTGAAATTACCTCTTTCGCCTTAAAATAAACCCATGAATTCAGCCGTCTCGATTTTCATCTCTCTACTTTTGCTCAGCGCTTGTTCGGCCGGGCCAAAGTATTCCGTTACCGCGTTAGGTGCCCCCACATTCACCAATTTATCGGCGGCGGTTTTAACGCCTCAATGTGTGCGTTGCCACAATTCGGTGAATCCCTCGAGCGGGGTTAGTGTCAGCACTTACGAAGATCTAATTTCCTCTACAAGTGCCGTAACTCCCTTTCAGCCTCACCAAAGCCCGATGTACAACGAGTTTGTGGGGCAGAAAGAACATGAAGAAGGGCTCAAGCTATCGAATGCGGAGCTGGAGCTGATTTACCAATGGATCGCGCTGGGAGCCAAAAATGACTAGAGCGCTTCTATTCACCCTTAGTTTATTTTCCCTACGCGCCCACGGCTTTGTCGATATGGTGCGCCACGGTTTTCCCAACTGCATCAGCTGCCACCATAGCGCCACGGGCGGAGGACTGCTTACGGAGTACGGACGTTCCATCTCGGCTGAGCTATTGAGCACGTGGAAGTCTCCGGGCGAAGAGCGCTTTGTCTACGCGATGAAACCGTCGGAGGTGGTCAGCTTGGGCGGCGACATGCGCACCGCTCTGTTTCAGCAAAACCGTGAGACCGTACGATCCACCCAAATTTTGCTAATGCACGCGGATGTGGAAGCAGGGGTTACCTTGGGACCGGTCACCGCGGTGGCCACGGCGGGCATCGACAACCACGCCTCGCCGATTAGTCGCCGGCATTATGTCCAGTACCGGGCAACCGACGATCTTACCTTTCGGGCCGGCCGTTTCCTTCCGGCGTTTGGCCTCTATGTAGAGAATCACAGCGTCGCCACTCGCAAAGGGCTTGGACGTAATCAATCCGCGGAAACCTATAATTTGGAGGCCGCTTGGTCCGGAGAACAGATCGATGCCTTTGCTACGGCCGTCTTTGGCCGCCCCGATTCTCCGAGCCTCGGTGCTGAGTCGGGCTTTGCGTTGAGTAGCGGCATTCTTTTGGATGAACGTTTTAAGGTGGGAGTTAGCTACTACTACGGCTCGCGCGATATTTCGAAACGCCACCTCATGGGGCCCTACGCTATCCTCGGTTTTACGCCGCGTTTTTACCTACTTCTCGATTTGGGCTTTCAGCTGTTTTCTCCGCTTACCGGACCGGTAGCGAATGTGCAGCAGCAAGGCACCGCAAACTATTTCCGGTTAGACTACGAACTAGTTCAGGGCTTTCATGCCTACCTCACGCAGGAGTTTGCCCAACTGGATTTCCGGAAAGCGGCGACCGGCTCCGAAGCCTACGGCGTGGGTTTGCAGTGGTTTCCCCGCCCCCATTGGGAGCTAAACCTTCTCTATCAAAAACAACGAGTAGGCGGCCCATCCGCCAAGTTCGCCGATGTCGTCTTTTTGCTCGCCCATTTCTACCTGTAAAAAGGTATCCGTTACATATTAAGGAATAGATGCTGGATTCTTGGACATTGTGTGCATCAAGTGCCGAATGGGGTTAGTTGTTTAGGAGCGGATCATTGGCTCCTTCGTAAAGAAATTCTGCGGCAAGTGCGCATGCCAAGAGAGTGGGATCGGTTTCTGTTTTGGCGCGGCAGTTTTTTGCCAACTGTTGGACGGCTTGTTTTCCGGTCATCCCATTTGCAAGGTCTTGAGCGGCGATACCATCGGGTTCAGTTAAAAACTTTGGAAAGTCGGAAAGAAATTGGCCCTTAAATTCGCCGTCCTTACTCTGTTCAAGTTTTTTTGCGAGGGCAGAACCGAGAGTGATTTTTTTTGCCCCCGCGTTGAGGGAAAAAAAATCCACCGAACTATTGAAACCCATTGTTGGTTTTTGGCAAATGCACGACACCTCAATTTGCCGGGCATTCGAGACAATACAAGCCAGCAGAATAAACAAAGACGCAAAAATTCGCATGAGACCCCCAAAAGAAATATGAAGCGCAGGGAATATACTTGAAACCCGACAGCGGGATCAATGAGCCATTTTTGTCACCGCCAAAAGACTCGAAAGGTTTCTACGGACAAATTAATTTCCTACAACGAAGTCATCACAGTCCAAGCTGGCCGTAGCCGTAAGGGCTTTGAACCTTGATCGGCGTGAGAACTTGAAGGCTCGCGCCTACGCTGAACGCGCCGTCGGAGCCCCCGCCCCAACAGCTCACCGACTTGTCTACGTGAACGGCACAGGCGCCCCAAACACCCGCCGATAGGCTTGCAACATTCTCCAAAAGGCCAACGTTGCCTACGCCCTTTACGTAAGTGGGCGGGGTGGACGAAACCTGAGTGCCGTTGCCGAGCTGGCCACTGCCATTGGTTCCCCAGCAAATCACTTGGCCCGTCTCCTTGAGCGCGCATTGATTGTAGCTTCCGCCCGAGAAAGCCTTGATACCGGTCAGATCGCCCGATCCACCGACTTCTTTAGCCGGAATAGGTACCGAAGAGTTCGCACGGATGCCGTTGCCGAGCTGGCCTTGGCTGCCCATGCCCCAGCAATAAACGGTGCCGCCGTAAGTCAGTGCGCAGTTATTCTCGCTTCCCGCCGCAATCGCGCGAATGCCACTGAGCGTACCGCTCGTTCCACTCGGCGCCAAGACTTGGGCGGGGGTATTGGTCGTGCCAAAAGTAGTGCCGCGGCCGGCTTGGCCATAGTTGTTCGCGCCCCAGCAGTAGACCTCACCGGCTCCCGTGAGGGCGCAGGTGAACCAGTTACCGTTATCGACTTGAACCACGTTGGTGAGAAATCCTACGCCTCCGACGCCCTTCACTTGAACCGGAATGCCCGAAGAAACGGTGCTGCCATTGCCGAGCGCGCCGTACCCGCTGCCGTTTTCGCCCCAGCAATAAACGGCGCCGATCGCCGACACCGCGCAGGTGTGGAAACTGGCCGTCGAAACTTCGACTATGTCCGCAAGGTAACCTACGCCACCTACGCCCTTGACCCGCACCGGAGTGCCGGAGTCGAGCTGCGAAGCGTTGCCCAGTAAACCCATAGAATTGTTGCGTCCCCAGCAGTAGACGGCGCCCAAGGCGTCGACCGCGCAGCTATGTTGCTCGGCGCTCGAAATGCGCACGACCTGCGAAAGGGCTCCGCTTCCCTCAACGCCGACCACACGCTTGCTCCCCAAGGAAGAGTGGCCGATGGTGCCACTGCCGAGCTGCCCGAAGTCGTTCAGGCCCGAACAAAGTACCTCGCCCGATCGCTCCAGATAACAGTGGAAACCCGTACCTACACTAACTTGGGCGGTGGCGACGCCCGGGGCACCTGGCGCCGGAGCGCGTACCGCCGAAGGCGACACGCGGATGAGGGTGTGGTCTTTTTCATAACTGGACGGATCGAGCGCGTAGCCGGACATCAAGTAATCCCCATTGTCCGCCACCAAAAGCGACGACGGCATCTGTACAAGGGTGCCGCGGGGAGAGAAGAACGCCAGACCGTTCTGGCCAAAGTTATTGTCGAGTGAGCCGTCGGGCCGCAGTTTCGCAATAGCGTGAACGTACTGGGTTTCGAAGTAGCTCGCGATAGTCGGAATTGAGTTGGCGTCACCGCCCACGATAATTGCCCCGTCGGGCGCGATTGCCAGATTGCGCATGCGCAGCTCATTGGGGAACTGGGGCGGTCCGAGAATCGTAATGCCGGACGACCCAAAGCCCATATCTGTCTGGCCAAAAGCACTAAAGCGCATCACCTGACCCTGATAGC
This sequence comes from Pseudomonadota bacterium, assembly GCA_043718025.1. Lineage (GTDB taxonomy): Bacteria > Bdellovibrionota > FAC87 > UBA2466 > UBA2466 > JBGSST01. The sequence continues at coordinate 3,696 of JAYSWN010000059.1, read as the reverse complement.
GTGAGGGCGATCCTACCGGCGCCATTGATACTGATACCACCTGCCCATCGGCTTGACGGCGCACCTGGCCTTGCGAGCTGATGTTTCCGCCGTTCGGGGTGTTCAAGCTGCCCGACGCGCCAAAGAAATAATCGAACGCGCCGGACGGAGTCAGCTTGTAAACCGTCGCGCGCGGGCTTCCCGCACCAAAGCTGCTATACGTATCGTTACCCATAAAAATTTCGCCCTGCGGGCCCACGTCGAAAGAGCGCAGGTAGCTATCGTAGGACAGCGGCATGGTTGGCAAGAGATTGCCCAGTTGGCCGTAGGTAGTGTCGAGCGTACCGTTACCGTGCAGGCGCCAGAAAGTCGGTTTGATAGGGGACGAGATGAGGTAAGCACCGACTATCCATTTGCCGTCGACAGTCGGGCGAACTTCTACGCCGTAAGTGGTTCCGGAGGCGTGGTTCAGTTTGAGCACACCGTTGTTGCCGAACGAAGTATCGAGCGTTCCGTCATATTGGTAACGAGCAACGATAACGATGCCCCGGCCATTTTCGGTGGCGCTTTCGACGAAGAGAATGCGCCCATCGATTAGTTGTTTAACGTTCACGCCGTATTCGGATCCGTTTACGTGGTTTACCAAAACCAGGCCCCGGTTACCGAAACAACCATCTAGCGAAAGATCGGCATTATAGCGAAGCAGTGTCGCGTGCGTTACGCCGCCTTCGAGTACCGATCCGGCCACGTAGAACTTTCCGAACAGGGCCGTTTCCACTCGGTGAGACGCTTCGTCGCCGGTGGATATTTTAGTAATCGCCTTCGTGAACGGGAAGGTCGCCAGGTCGACCGGCATTTTTTTGATGAGGGTAGTGCCAAATGGCGAGTAGCCGTTGGGCTCGAAGGCCCGCAGCCGAACGTAAATCTGAGATCCAGGCGTGAGGCCGCCGGCGACGAAGCTGGCGGTATTACTACCCACCGTCCAGGAAAGCGGGAAGTCGACGCCGTTGGTTCCGATCTGCGCCTGAAAGCCAGTGCGCGCCGAATTGTAGTTGTTGTAGAGAGTAATGCGCACCAGGCTCGTATTGATAATTTGTGCGCTAAACCCGGGCGCGGTGGTCAAAACCGTCGAGACGGGCTCGCCGCTGGGCGGAGGCGTAGAGTTAACCCCCTGGAAAATCACGGGGCCGTCGAGCGGGGGCAGGTTGCACGCACCCGGATCGGGCATGGGAGTCACGATTTCGGTGGGGACCGGCGTGGGACTAGGAGTTGGACTGGCGGTCGGACTCGCCGTCGGCGACGGACTGGGCGTGGGCGTGGCTGTCGGAACTACCGGAGCCGGCGTGGGCGATGTGGTCGGAGCCACGGTCGGTGATGTAGTCGGTGATGTAGTCGGTGATGTAGTCGGCGCTACGGTCGGGGAAGAAGTCGGTGTTGCCGTCGGGGTAGGCGTAGGGTTGTTCGTAATCCGGAAGCCCAAAGAGTAGCCATCGTCGGACTCTCCATTGACCGCGTTTTGGTTCTGATCGAGCGCCGATCCGTGGGTCAGCTCACGAACGGAGGGGGCTAGTACCAGCGTGTATTGTCCACTTGCACTCTGCGCCGTAAAGTTAACGCTCCATTCGCGGCCTTGTCCGGTCACGGACTGAATTACGGGGAGCAGATTCGCGCCCTCGGGCCCCGTGAAGGAGGCGATATCCGCGATGGCAAACCCGTCGCCGACGAGCGCTTTGTTAAACACGAAATTAGCCTGTTGGATCGGACCGGGCACGGTCCCCGTGGGGCTTGCGTCGGTAAGGAAGGCGCCGATTCCGCCCCTCTGCAGCGCGCGCCCGGCGTTCACGCGACCGCTCGTCACATTGCGGCCCATGAGTCCGGGGATAACGTCGACCGTACTCAACAAGCGATTGCGAATCTGCAAATAGGAGGAATTGGGCGAGTAGCTCACGAGCAGGGCGGCCACGCCGGCCACGTGGGGGGTCGCCATCGAGGTGCCGTTGTAAGAGGCGTACCCGCTGCGCACGGTGCTTTGAATGCCAACGCCGGGGGCGCAGAAATCCACGGTGGTGGGGCCGTAGTTGGAAAAGCCCGCCAGGTTATCTGAGTTATCCGTCGCGCAAATCGAAAGCAGGTTGGCCGAGGTGTGGGCTGCCGGCGCAAAAGGAGTGATATCGGTATTCGTCGTATTATTGCCCGCCGCGGCCAGTACCAGGTGGTTGGCTTGGCGGGCGGCGGCCAAGGCGGTGTCGAAGGAAGCGGGGCTGACGCCCAGGGCGCCGAGGCTGAAGTTGGATAGGGGCGCCTTCATCGCCACGGCGTAATTCAGGCCGAGCAAGACGTCGCTCCAGTATCCCTGTCCGTTCGCGGCCAACACTTTTATTGCCATGAGCTTTACGTTCCAGTTCACGCCCGCCACGCCAACGCCGTTGTTAGTCTTGGCGCCCACGGTGCCCGCGACGTGTGTGCCATGATTGTGATCGTCTAGCGGATCACCATCTCGGTTCACGAAGTCGTAACCATGGATATCGTCGATAAATCCGTTTCTGTCGTCGTCCACCCCCGCAATTCCGTTCGCTTCGGCGGCGTTGATCCAAATGTTGCCGGCTAAATCAGGATGCGTGTAGGCAATGCCCGTGTCCACGATAGCGACGACCGTGGTATTGGAGCCGGTGGTTATGTCCCACGCCTCGGGCAGCGAGATAAGACCCAAGTTAAACAATTGCGGTCGGGTGCCGCTATTCCAGTAAGGATCGGTGGGCATCTGAATGAGGCTCACGAGCTGGTCGGTTTCAGTTTTGTCGACGCCGATGTCCTTCAGCCGAGCCATCGCAACATCGCGGTTCTCTCCGTCTTTGAGCACGAGAATCGCCATGGATTCGCCGGCGGCCGATTCGGAGTAGGCCGAAAGGGTGGTGGGGAAGATGAGGGAGGCACCGATGCCGCTGTCGCGCAGACGCTGCACCAGGGTGTCGAGCTCGGCGGCACTCATGCGCAGGATGAGACGCTCACCAGTTTTGCCTTCGGCAACGACGACAGTCCGTTGCGCGGGGCCTTCGATGATAATTTGCGCGGGAGTTTTAAAATTAGGACTGATGCTGCAGCCCGCGAGGAGGCCGAGCAAAAACAACGCGCGCAATCGCATGCAAAATCGATAAGCCATAGTCATACCACCAACCTGCCGCTAGCGCCCAAAGGGCGCTGACTAATACCGATCCCACATACGTACAGCATCCATCATTGTACCCCTAGCGGAGTGCTGAAATATGGAGCTTTGGGAAGTGAAAAGCGATGTGTCTTCAAAGGCTTAGCTTGGGAACTTGGCATGGGAACTGGCGCCGCCCAAGTTAACCGCCGACCGCCGGGGAGGGTCAAAGTTCCGGGCTGCGGTGAGATTCGCTCGGCCCGTTATTTAATCGCTTTCTTCTCTCAACAATGTGCGCTGGCCGCAAAGTAAGTGGGTACACTGCTGTCCGGTTTAATTTGAAGCCCTGAGAGGTGCTTTGGATGGGGCTCTTAGGAGGCGCAAGAAATACTCGCCGTTAACACGTCCCGAACCCCGTCTTTGCGAGGGCGCACCGCGCCCGAAGCAACCCTTTCACGTTGAAAGCTAAAATATCCTCGATAGTTTTCAATGCTGGGAAGATTGCCACGGGTTCTTCGAACCCTCGCAAGGACGGAAATGGCGTTAACGCGCACCGCAGCGAACCGGACAGCAGT
>JAYSWN010000058.1:0-2035 GCA_043718025.1 Pseudomonadota bacterium | reverse complement strand
TGGATAACGCCCGCTACCTCGAAAATTTAGGCGCAGCGAGGGTGGTGGAGCAGGGCGATGGGTTTGAGCCTAGGCTGGAAGAGGCTTTACAAGCGTGCCTTTCGGCCGAAAATCTCTTTAAAATGGGGCAAGCCTATTCAGCATTGCCCCAAAACAGCGCACTTGATAGCATCCTGTTCCATTTGTTCAAGGAACTCGGGCTTAATGTATAAGAAAATCCAACGAATTCACTTAATTGGCATTGGCGGCATCGGCATGAGTGGCATCGCCGAACTACTGCAAAGCCTTGGGTTTGCCGTTAGTGGTTCTGATCTTGGCCGTGGCGACTCGGTGAAGCGCTTGGAAAACTTGGGCATTCATGTCACTCAAGCCCATCTGGCGGAAAATGTTAAAGACGCTGAACTGGTGGTTTTCTCTTCGGCAATTCGCCCCGAAAACCCCGAATTAGTGGCCGCCCGCGAACAAAAAATCGCCGCCATTCCGCGGGCCGAAATGCTAGCAGAGTTGATGCGTTTAAAATACGGCATCGCCGTAGCCGGCGCCCATGGAAAAACCACCACCACATCGATGGTGGCCTGGATTTTAATTAACGCCGATCTGGATCCTACGATTGTCGTGGGCGGGCGTATGGATAATTTAGGCGGCACCAACGCTCGCCTGGGCAAAGGTAATTTTATGGTGGTCGAGGCGGATGAGAGCGATGGCTCCTTCAATCGCCTTACTCACAGCATCGGCGTGGTCACCAATATGGATCGAGAGCACCTTGACCATTACGGCACGATGGAGAACTTAGAGAATGCTTTTGTTCAGTTTTTGAACAAAGTTCCCTTTTATGGCGTGAGCATTGTTTGTGCCGATGATCCAACGCTGCAGCGGCTTTTGCAGCGCGTTTCTCGCCGCGTGATTTCGTATGGATTTACCGCGGGTAGCAGCTACCAAGTCACCAATTACGAACCCACCCCCGCAGGGTCCACCACTTCTTTCACCTTTCAAGGAAAGTCGTCCCAGCTCAAATTGCAGGTGCCCGGACGACACAACGCCCTGAACGCCTTGGCCGCCGTGGCAGTAGCCGATGAAATTGGATTGCCTCGCGAGGCCACCTTATCAGCGATTAGCACTTACGCCGGCGTTCAGCGCCGCTTTCAAAAACGGGGAGAGAAAGAGGGAGTGGTTTTCATAGACGACTATGCCCATCACCCCAGCGAAATTAACGCAACCCTGGCGGCGGTTAAAGAACGGTTTCCGACCGGCCGCATTCGTGTCGTGTTTCAACCGCACCGCTATAGCCGAGTGAATGACCTCTTCGATCAATTCATCGACTGTTTTACTCATCTCGATCAAGTGGCCGTTACCGATGTTTATGCGGCCGGGGAGAAGCCCATTAACGGCATCTCCGGAGAATCGATCGCAAGCTCCATCACTGGCCGAAATGGAGTACGTGCGCGTCACGTGCAGCAGCCGCTCGACATCATGAACGAATGGATCTCCGAGGCAAAAAGCGGAGACGTTGTCGTCACTTTGGGGGCTGGAGACCTTCCCAATGTCTACCAAAAGCTTTTCTAATCCCCTCCTTGAACAAGAGTTTAGCCACCGCTTTCACGCCCGCGTCCACTTTCGCGAGCCTTTGGCGCCGTACATGGCTTACCGCATCGGGGGACCCGCTGACATTCTCGTCTTCCCCGAATCAGAGGAAGAACTTGCTTGGCTTTCTTCGACGGCAAAAACCGAGAGGCTTCCCGTAACCGTGGTGGGCACGGGCACCAATTTGCTGGTGCGAGATAAAGGGATTCGCGGCATTACCGTGGCCCTTTTTTCTGCCTTCAAGAATATTACTTCACTCGGCGAGAAGACACCGGGCGAGTTTTGGGTCACGGCCGAAGGGGGAGTGGAAAAACCCACTTTATTGAACTGGTCGATTGAAAATGACCTTACTGGCTTAGAGTTCAGCGCGGGGGTGCCGGGGACAATCGGCGGTGGAATTTTTATGAACGCCGGCACAAAGTATGGTTGTTACGCCGACATATTAAAAGAACTT
>JAYSWN010000057.1:0-13259 GCA_043718025.1 Pseudomonadota bacterium | reverse complement strand
TTGGCGGCAATATTTAGAGTGAGGGGCTGGCATTACTGGAAGTCGATCATTTTGCCCGCGATTTTCCCCTCATTGGTTAACGGCTTGATAACGGCGGCTGGCGGATCGTGGAATGCTTGCATCGTGGCCGAAGTGGTTAGGGTGGGTAATTCAGAATTGGTTGCCCACGGCATTGGCGCTACCATCACCCAAGCGGCGCAAGCCGGAGACTTTGCCCGTTTAGGCGGGGCCGTGCTCGTCATGGTATCAACAGTTGTGATATTGAATCGGCTATTTTGGAATCGGCTATACCGGTTAGCCGAAACGCGTTTTCGTTTGGAGTGAATTCTTGTCCAGCTCGTCAAATTACAAAGAGCCGCTGCTTTCTTTAGAAAGAATTTCGCACCGGTTTCGTATGGAAAAAGGGCGCGAACTTCAGGTTCTGAAGAACGTGAATGTTTCCATTCAGGAGGGCGAGATCGTTGCCTTTCTCGGCCCCTCGGGCTGTGGCAAGACCACGACCCTTAAGATCATGGCCGGGCTGCTTCAGCCCACCGAAGGGCAGGTCTTAGCTCACGGCAAGCCGTTGCACGGAATCAATCATCAGATCTCATTGGTGTTTCAAAACTTTGCGCTATTGCCCTGGTTTACGGTTGAGCAAAATATTGGGCTCGGGCTCAATCAGTTTCCGATGACTTCCCGGCAAGTAAAAATTCGGGTCAACGAAGCCATCGACATGGTGGGATTGGGCGGATTCGAAGAGGCTTACCCTCGCGAGCTCTCCGGTGGCATGCGCCAACGCGTGGGCATCGCACGCGCGCTAGCGGTACGGCCCGAGATCTTGTGTCTGGATGAGCCTTTCTCGGCGGTCGACGTATTGACGGCGGAAAACATGCGGGCCGAAGTTATCAACATATGGAAAGAGAAATCAAAGGCCGTTAAAAGCGTGGTGATGATAACTCACGATATTACCGAAGCGGCGATGATGGCTCAGCGGGTTTTTGTTTTTGGCACCGATCCGGGGCACATCCGTACGGTTTTGACTAACGGCTTGCCATACCCGCGTGATCCTAAAGACAAAAAGCTTCGCGACCTTATCGATGTGATCCATTCCGTAATTACCGAGGCCTTAATTCCCGAAACGATTGAAAAGCCGCCGACCATGTCGCAGCCCGCCTGGTACCAGGGGCTCGAGAGCTTACCGTCGGTTGGCCCCTCAGAAATTATTGGGTTACTAGAAGTGGTGGACGATCACGGCGGCAAGATGGATATTTTTAATCTCGCCAACGAAACCGAGAGCGAGTTTGGTCACACTTTGGCCGTAACCAAGACCGCCGAGATCTTAGACTTTGTTGACACTCCGAAACAGACGGTAGTTTTCACTGAGCTTGGCAAGCGCTTTGTTCGGGGCGACACGCTCGAGAGAAAAGAGCTGTTCTCTAATCAGGTGCGGGGGCTACGCATTTTTCAGACCCTGCTGGCGTGGCTTTCGGAGAGCGAATCTAAGGCGATAGAAAAAGAGGCGGTTCTGGCCAAACTGCAGAATTATTTTCCTAATGAAAAGCTCGATCGGCTGTTCGATACTTTAGTGGCCTTTGGTCGATATGCCGAACTCCTATCCTACAATGCTAAACTAAGCTTACTCACTCTCCCTACCGAAGACGTCGAGGAAGAGGCGATGGCTGAAGTGAATCCCGAATAAAAAGATGACCCACCCTCCGCCACACCTCCCGCTTGTCCCAAATGGTTGGGAGGACGCGATCCAGTCAGAGTGGGAGCGAGCCAAACCGTTCTTTAAACGCCATTCCCACGTGGTGATGTTTAGCCTCGAGCGATTTTGGGAGGCTCACGGTTTTGTACAGCAGAGCCTGGCCTACCTTTTGGCCGACGAGGGCCTTTCCGTAACTTGGATCGATGGCCGCGGCTGGCGCCGGTACCGTCCCACCGTTAACCCCACCCGACCCAATCTAAGGGTGACTTCGCTCAGACAACTGCCCCTTCGGCGCGTGCCAAAGTTGAATGTTCTCAGTCGGCGTTGGGAAGCTCGACAACTTTTAGGGTATTTGAAGGCCGCAAGTAATCCACTCTTTTGGATTTGGGGAGGCTGCGACGAAGCGTTGCTTGAGTCTTTGCCCGCGCCCGACATTTATTCGGTGTTTGATAATCCGTATGGCCATCTTCCCGATGGGCTGCTTGGCGACAAAGCCCGGATTATCACCTGCCAAAATTCTTTTGCCACCGCCCTGTTTTCAACGAAGCAGAAACAGAAAACTCACCGGGTATTTCCCCCGGTGAGTTTATCCTTGGCGTGTTTGGCCGCACAACCGCTTGCGGCGCGGGCAAAATTGCCTAAGCACTTTCCTAATCAGGTCTTGGGATACGTAGGCTCTCACCTGGGGGAAGGGCTAGATTTTTCGCTGATCGAACAGACTCTGGTGGCCTTTCCGAGTTGGGGAGTTTTGCTGGTGGGGCGAACCGATGAGCTAGGTGAGAGCAAATTACTCAAACTCGCGCGCTATCCCAATTTTCATCGGGTCGCTTGGTGCCCCAGGGAGGAAGCGTTGGCTTACTGGGATGCGATAGACGTGGCCTTTTTCCCCTACGCCGAGCTGATGTCACAGGACGGGGCGTTTGCCGTGAAAACGCTTGAGGCGCTGCACCGCCACAAACCGGTGTTCTCGACCCGCGTGCCCAAGACCGAAGACTTCGAAGGGCTCATCCATTTTTTTTCTTCGCTTGCAGAGCTGCGTTCTCTCTTAGAATCTAAAGCGGTGGAGCCTCCAACCGAATTGACGGCGGATTTCTGGGCGCTGGCAAAAAAACTGCATCCTAAGCAGCACCTTACCGTGATTGCCCGGCTGTTTTCTTAAAGTACGGCGAGATGAGTTGAAGCATTTCCGAAACACGATCTACGTATGAATGTTTGCCGCTGAGGCAGCGTTGGTAACCCGCGTGGGCGATCTTTTTTCTTTCGGTTTCATGGGTGAGATAAAAATCTAACTTCTCTTTTAGCTCTTGGTTTGAGTCGAACAGCACAATTTCTTTATTTTCATCGAAGTAGTTTTGAATCTCCTCGTTACGGGGCGCAAACTGCAAGCCGCCGCAGGCCGGAATTTCGAATGTGCGTTGGGTGTGGCGATCTTCGGCTTCAGCCCGCAGCAGGCCCAATGAACAGGCGCTGCGGCTTATCACGTCGGCAAACTGAAGGTAGTAAATGGCTTCGGGTTGAATGTTAGCCTGATGGCTTAGGTATCCGGGCCAACGGCGCCAGCCGTCGCCCCACACAAAAGTGCGATGCCAGCCGCTAGCTTCGATTTCAGGCAAGCGTGAACCATCAAAGGTTCCCACAAACGAAACGGGATAGTCGCGGGGTAGGCAGCTTTCGGCCCGGGAGATGGGCCGATGGCAAGTTGGCTCGTACGCCGAGGCGATAAAAAAGGCATTCGCTTGGCCTAGCGCAACGTATTTGGCGACATTTTGCGACTTGGTCGTGAACAGAAAGTCGTAGGCTTTTAAAGTCTGTTCAAAATGATGCGGCTTTAGGATGCCGGGGGAAAAGACGTTGTCGTGAGAGTGGTAACAAACCCGAGTTTTACCGCCGCTGCCCTTTTGAATCTCTTGAATGGTTTCGGCATCCAAAAAATTTTCGGCCATCACGAAAACCAAGTCGAACTGGTTCTGGGCGGTGAGAGCAAGAAGCCTATTTTTTGCTCGAGCGATGCGGGCCGGCGATGGCTGGTGAGTGAGTTTAAGCCGTATTTTTTCGGCTAACGAATCGCAGCGGAAGACTTGCGGATCGTAGGCAAAGACAGGATGGCCCAGCCTGGAGAGGGCCGTGAAGTAATGCAGTGAACAGTGGGTGCCTTGGGTACTTCCGAAAAAGAGTGTCTTCACGATTGGTTTTCCCTTTCCCGCAGCAGAATATAGGCAAGTGTAACATGGTTCGACATTGTCGCTTTTATGTGATTTAAGTATTTGAATTTATACGTTTATATTACGTTTCCGCGTGGCTGTCGGATTTTGATTTGAAGGCCGCCGTATGAAAGCCAAGCGCAACTGAAGCCCCACAGAATACGGATCTAGCTGAGTCGCGGTTTGGTCCCCCCTTTGCAATACCAATTCATACTGACTGATTTGCAACAACGATTTTCAACTTGGAACGCATCTAGGGAGGCAACCATGTTTCGCTACGCCACAACGCTATCAATCGCTTTAGGAATTATCGGCTGTGGAAAAATCATTCCACCGCTGGCCATGGACCTTGCCACCAAAGTCGAAAAGAAATCGTTTTCTTACGCTCCCGATGACGATCGTAAATCTTTCTTAGTAAAAACCGCCACGGGCCAAAGGGGCGCAACTCAGCTTCGCGGAACCTCGTTGGTGCAATCAAACGATTACGGTCCCGACAACGCGTTGATGCAATACGCCGACTGGATTTTTTCGAATTACTCTACGGTAGTCTCGGCAGTCTACTCGACCACGATTAAAGTGAGCGCCTTCGACCGATATTTCACCAACTTTTTCTACCCTAATCAAGGCTCAAACCAATTCTCATTCTGGGGCGATAACAATCAATCGCGCAACTGGGGAGTCTATGATTTGGTCCTCACCATGGCCGCCAACGTAATGCAGTACCGCATTGATATCGATTATCCGCAAGACGCAAACTACGACGGATACACTCTTCAGGGGAGCCCCTACGGCCGCCAAGAGACGGTTATCTGGGCTTGGAACAAGCTTGCGGATGGGAAAAGTTTAGAAGCAAAACTGCGCGTGGTGCCGGGATCGATTATCAGATTGACCACGGCAATCGGTAAAACGAAGGCCACGGTAGAAGCCGAATCGCCAACGTTAAACCTTACCGCGGTGGTGACCCCGGTTTCGGGTTTTAGGAGCACCTCCACCACGCCGGTAACCGTCACTCGCAACCTTTCGAGCTTGGTGGCTAAGAGCACTTCCGCTTACCCGTATGGATACGGCGGTCGAGTTAATACTGAAAACGTTCAGGCCGACCAATTAACCGTTGTAGTGCGCGGCATGAACAACGACCGTCCCGCCGACGTTAACTTCTGTTGGTGGTGTCCTACGCGTTGATGGTAATCATTTCGATTTGTTCCGGATAAGGGGATTCGTCAAAAAGGCCCAGCAAGAACTTACTTGCTGGGCCTTTTTATTTGTAAAGTGGTATCCGAGCAACGTGGCTATTGCCCTACCTCTTTATAGAGGCTTCCATCGCCGCAATCAATTTTGACTCGAGTTTAACTGGTACCGCCACGCCGGAAAAGCGCGAGGTTTGGTAACCTTGGTTGCGCTTCTGCTTCTGGGTGATGGTCACGTCCAATAGGGCGTTAAAGTCTCCCAATTTGGCCGCGGCAAAAGCCAAACGCAGTAATGTTTCTTCGCGATCGGTACAGTCAATCACGTTAAGCGGCTTTTCGGTTCGTTTCCATAGGCGCGTCTCTTCGCCTTGGTGGCGGTGAAACACAAAAAAGTTTTTGGCGCGGTACATCTTCTGGCCGTAGTCGGCTAAGGCTGGCTCTACCTTTGCCCAATAGCAGGGCTCACAATACTCTTTGTGGCTTAGCTCGGCGGGCAGCGGGTTCAAAAAGGCAAAGGTGTTGGGCTTCACGAATTGGGTGCACTTTTTACAAAGCGGAGCTTCGCATAAGCCGCACTTCTCCACCACTTTTGGCCGTAAACAGCCCGAACAAGCTACTGAATCCATAGACATGGGAGGGTGAATAGCACATTTCGTTTGAAACTGGGTGAGGTAAAAGAGCTCCTAAAGTCCAATACGATGCGAGGTATCCGTACGGGTTGATTCGGATGCGGTGAGGCTCTTTAGAAACCGTTCTTTTTCCAGACGAAATCGCATCATGGCGAGTAGAAGGTGGAAGCCGTAAGTGATTAATTTTGCTTTGGACACCCCGTGAACCCGCTCATGGTAGACGTAGGGTATTTCCACCGCTCTGTAGCCTAGCCAGTAAGGTTTAATGAGCATTTCTTCTTGGACTTCATAAAACTTGGATTTGAGTTCGAAACGCTGAAAAATTTCGCTGCGGTAGATACGAAAGCCGCCTGAGATTTCCCGAAAGGGAAGTCCTAGCACCGTTCGGTAGCAGAAGTTGAGAAAGCGACTGAGCAGACTTCTACTCCATTTCGTGTCGCTTCCTCCTTTGGAAATATAGCGGGAGTTGATGACGATATCGGCGAGGTTGCGATTTTGATACAGCCTGGCGGCGTCGGCTGGAGCATGGGAGCCATCGGCGTCCATCACAATGATGCGTTTTCCCTTCGCCGAGCGAATTCCGTCGCGAATAGCTTGGGCGTAACCAGGACTAGTTTGCCGCTCTACTCGGCAATTTAGGGAACTGGCCACTTCTGCGGTTTTATCGGTGGATGGCCCATCAATAATGAGGATCTCGTAGTTCATTTGTTCCACGACCAACGCCGCATGAAGATCGGGGATAAGGAGCTTCAGGTTGTCGGCTTCATTGATTGTGGTGATGAGAATGGTGAGTTCCATGTTTTCCTAAAAGGCCAGCAGGCCCTTGAGCGTGGAATTATCGAGTGGCGTAAACTCAAAACCAAACTTTCGGTACAGGGCAATGGCCACTTGGTTCTGCATTTTTACCGTGAGCATAATTTGCGGTGAATTTTTACTTTTCGCAGCCGCAATTAGGTGATGCATCATGAATGTGCCGTAGCCTTTCCTCTGTTCGGCGGGGTCGATACAAAGACCAAGGGAAGGAATTTTGTAGCCATCGTCCCAACCTCGCAGCATTCCGTAGGCCACGATGCGTTCGTGCTCGATGAGAATGAAGTACTCGTCCTCCCCAGTTCGATGGCATAACTTGTGAGCGATCTCGCTCGTAAATGCGTGGGGGTGGAATAATTTGTCGATACCCGCTTGCTGAAGGCGGGCCAGAAATTCTTTGAACGCCAGCTCGTGTTCCTTCCCCAGTATGACAACGGCATTCATTTTTTTGCTGCTCGAATTGCGGCGCAGATGCGATTGATGTCATCCGTTTTAAGCCGCGTGGAGCTTGGCAAGCTTAGACCGATCGATGAGGTGAACTCCGCAATCGGAAACTTTCCGGTGCCTTGAAAGTAGGGGGGCATGGTGTGAAGCGGAATAAAGAAGGGCCGGGTCTCTATTCCTTTCGATTTCAGAATTTCGGCCAATTCATCGCGACTGCGTCCGAACTCAGGCGCTACGGTGATGCTAAACATCCAAAATGAATTGAAGGCGTAGTCTTTTTCTATGGGTAACCCTATTCCCGAAGTGGATGACAGCCCTTCGCGATAGAGCAAAGCGTTGCGACGTTTTCCGGAAATGAGCTCGGAGGCCCTTTCGAGTTGGCCCAGTCCAATCGCCGCCTCGATGTTGGTCATTCGGTAGTTGTAGCCCACTCGTTCAAAAAAATAGCGGCGTTCGGCGGACATTCCTTGTCCCTTGATAAGACGAATGGTTTTGGCAAGGGCGGTATTCTTCAAAACGATCATGCCCCCTTCGCCAGTGGTGATCGTTTTGTTTCCAAAAAAACTGAATACTCCGACGTCGCCCAGACAGCCAACATGTTGACCGCGGTATTTAGTGCCGAAAGCCTCGGCCGCGTCTTCAACGACCAAGAGATTTTTTCGTTTGGCGATGGCGAGAATGGCGTCCATGTCGCAGGGATGTCCGTAAATATGCACCGGCATGATTGCGCGGGTTCGCGGGGTTACCGCGGCCTCAATTTTTTTTGGATCAATGTTCCAAGTGTCTTCCTCTATGTCGACAAACACTGGCGTGGCGCCGGTGTAATGGACCGCGTTGGCCGAAGCGATGTAGGTAAAAGTAGGAACAATAACTTGATCACCGGGCCCGATACCTAGAGCTAGCAGTGCGGTGTGCAGCGCGGCGGTTCCGTTACAAATTGAAATCGCTTCGGCTGCACCTACGTGTTCGCCGAAGGCCTTTTCAAAACGGTTGATGTAGGTGCCGAGACTAGAGACCCATCCCGTTTCCATACAATCGAGAACGTAGCCCGTCTCTTTGGGGGATAAGTTGGGCTCACTCACGGGGATGAACGCGTGCGTCTGGGCATGTGTCGCTGGCTTATTTTGGCGGCTCATATTGTTATTGGGGTTTGGTTGAAGAACCGGGTTCTTCAGAGCTTTGGAAAGGCGCGTCAGACGTGGTTAAAAAAACGCCTACCGCTAGTAGAATTGTATCATGACCCTAGGATTGGGGGGTTAGTCCCAGCACACGCGCAGTTCACCGAACTCCCATGGAAAATCCTGGTGACCATGGGACCCCTCGCAAAGCGGGGCGTAGGTTTTTGAATAGGGATGTTGCGCCAAGCTTACCAACCTGAATTTTGGCTTTTCTTTCCGCGCCATTTCGTAAGCAATTTCTCGGTACGAAATGCGGCCATTTGGCGAGTAGGGGGTTTCTCGCTGGCGAGGAACGTAATTGGGATTGCGGTGTGTGAAACAGCAGTCTTTCTGGACTACATTTTCACACTTAAGAAAAAGTTGGGCCCCCGGGTGATAAGCGCCGACCAGTACCTTCTCCCCGGGCCGGCACCGTGAGTTGATGAACTCGGTTGCCTTAAGAAAGCCATCGTGGCCCTTCAACTTGACCGTCCCCTTTAAAACCGAGCTGGTATAACGCTCGTTGCGCAGAATTCGCTCTACATTCAAAACGAAATACGAGGAGTAGAGCGCGGAAACCATTCCCAACACAATGACTGAGGGTACGAGTAGCGAATAGTTTCGACGGGAGGCTGTGAATGCGTCGTCGATAATTACCAGGGTTGCGGCGATCAGCGGAGTCCAAAAATACTGACCACGGATAAACAATGGGCCGGCCCCCATCGAAAAAGTATCCACGAAATGGCCGCCGTAGACGATAAGGCAGGAAATCATTACGAAGTTGGCACACTCCGGGTTCACTTTCCTATTTTTCCGGTAGAAGTAGAACACCATCCCGGGGGCAAGTACGAAACAAAGAAAGGCTCCCCGAACCATGACTTGCTGACGGAAGTTCCATAATCCGTTTTTTAATTCAAAGTTCTCATATAAAGCGCTGATCAGCGATACCAGCGAATTTGGCTTCCAGACGTCGAGGGTATCAAAACGCGGAGTAAGGGCCCACAAAAAGGGATCACCGAAAATCGCATAGAGCCCCCCGAACAAAATCACCAAGCCGGTGATTCCACCAGCGGTGATTTTGAGCCGCTCTTTTGGCGCTAATTCGCCGAGCGTTAGCACCACCAAAAGCCAACCGAGGGTGGCGCCGAAACCGGCGATGGCGGGTCGAGATAGTAGAATTAAAATTAGAAAGCCGTAAGAGTAGATCAGATCGTTGAATTTTCGATTGAAAATAAAGCGGCTTAAAAATGTGATTGAGCCGACGAGTCCCAGAAGGGAGAGCGTGTGATTGTGGGCGTAGGCCGGGTAAATCGCTACCGGCAAAGTTGCCAACAGTGTGATAATGATCCGTTTACCGAGAGATTTTTTTTCGAACACCAATGAAATCAATAAGGCCACTCCGCATCCGGTCAAGAGAGTGACGAGCCGAATGGTGAGCAAGGTCTTGGGCAAAATAGAAAAAAAGATAGCGTAAAAATACGGCGGAAGTGGACCATAGATGTAATAGAAATCTAAATAGACAACCTCTCCTGAAAAAGCTCGGGTCGCCGCGTCGAGCATTACCAACTCCTCAAAATGGTATGGGGCAAGAGTGAGTGGCGCTTTGAAGAGGAAGAAAATAAATGCAATCCACGCCAATGCCTTACCTTTTTTATGTGTCATAGGCGGAATTTTCCCCTCACCTAAATATCGGATAATACCGATGTAAACTTTATGTTCCGCTCCGTTGCGAAGCCTGCCCCGCTCCTGTGTGCGGTGATGGCAATTGGCTCAGTGGTACTGACCCAACTTGCTGCCCGCCTTGGAGTTACCTGGGATGAGTTCTATTTGGCTCAGGGCGGAAGAATGATTGCGGCTGGACTTGTCCCCTACCGTGATTTCGGAACGCCGCTCGGCCCCGTCATTTATGTTGTGCAGGCATTCGGTGAGTGGCTATTTCCGCTATCCCTTCTGGGCTATTCCACTTCGGCATCGCTACTCAACGGAATTACCGTATTTTTCGTCAGTTACTTTGCCATTCACCATCTGCAATGGAGTTGGTGGAAAACGTCTTGTCTTGCCGTGATTACTCATTGTGCATTCTTTGGTGCCAGCGGTTGTCTTTGGTACAACCAGTTTCCAGTCGCTTTGCAGACGATTGCTTTGGTGATGTACTGGTCACGAAAATCGAAAGGTGGGCCTTCCCGGAGAAATCTATTTTGGATCGCTTTGGCTTCGGCGGCCGCTCTGATAACCAAACCGGATTACGCTTTTTTCGGAATCGTGTTTACGATGATCTATCTTTTCACGGATTCCGATCGATTGAAGTCTGCCGCCAGAAACAGTTTGTGGTTTTTAGTTCTAACCGCTGCTTTCAGCATTCTGTTTTTTGTTCCGTCTGTGCTGGCCGGCGGGGCCCCGGGGGAATGGCTCAATATCGGCCAGCAGGGATATGATAGCCGTCTGGCCCGGGTGCCATTGTTCGTAAAGGCGGAGTGGCGCGAGTTTCTGTCGTTGGTACAACGATTTCTTTCGCCGCAGATTCTCCTGCTTTTAGGCTTATGCCTTGTCACCTTGCGTCGGCTGCCTTCGCGATCGTTTCGTTCCGACTGGATCTGGTCGGCCGTGAATGAGAACCCGTTTGCCGTGGGAGGTTTGTTTCTCGCCTTGGGCGGGGTGGTCACCAAGTATAGCTCGGGGGTGGGCGGTGGCTATCTTATTCTGCACTGGATTCCGCTTTGTTTCCTCGGTTCTGGAAAAGCGCTTCACTCGTTATCAAAAGTAAATCGCCCCAAGAGGTTTATTTTCGAAGTTTCATTGGTGTTGGTGGCGCTGGGATCGCTAGTTTTGCTCGGTAGAAGATTTCAGCCTTTGCTTGGCATGCCTCACCGTGCCGTGCAGCGTGGTCCTATGAAGGGTCTTATCTCTTCCCTTGATACGGTTCAGTTCTTTGAGGCGCTCGATAGGAACATACCGATTTGGGAAAGGGAACTGGGACATCCTTTGGAAGTCTATTCCTCCGGCGTCTATGTTTTGGGTCATCCTCAGCTTAAAGAAAAAGTCATGGGGGGCCCCCTATGGGCGCACGTTGGCACTTCGCTACGACGGCCCCTTCATCAAGATCTCTTTCACAGAATTCAGAGTGAACCTCCAGATGTCTTTTATGCCTTCGGATTAGAGCAAAACGCATTCACGATAACCGAGATACAGTGGGAAGATCAGTCTCCCCTGATTAAGAATTGGCTTAAAGACAAGTATGAGGCGCGATTGTCTTCAACATTATTGAACTTGGGCTCGGGAGCGGGCGGCCTTCCTTTTATGGTGACCGTCTATGTGAAACGAGCGCCGAACTCATCTTTTCGTCCCGCTCGTCCTTAAATCCTTTCTGACGGGCTCCCTCGTGCCGCTCAATCGCCGCTGTCTGTGAAAGCCACAAGGAAATGTGTAAAATGACCAACCGCGCCCGCTGTCTGACAATTAGACAGTAATCAGAAGTTCAACCGGTAAATTCGTTAACTGCCTCAATCCCCAAAACATTTTTGCCATTAATCACTTACTGAATTCTTAGTGAATTCAGGCCGTAAATTGTCACCCTTGGCACGTCTTGCAAATGGAGAAGGTCGGGGCGCGAAACACTTAACGTGTTGTCGCAAGGGTTCGGGGGCGAACTTTATAAGAGATTCTTTGTCCTGTGGGGGCGAAGAAAAAGACTGCGGAGACGCAGCGCGGGGGGCAACCTTCGCGATAATACCACTACTCCTCTCTCACCCGCCGCTGCCATTTAGGTGGCGGTGAGGTTTTTGGATAGCGGGACCAGGCCGGTGCCTAGTCCCGCTTTTCCCTTTTGGCGGCAGTATAAAATCGTGCGCCATGTCATTGGGCCGCGCCTGATATCATCGTCCCACATGAACCGATCTGACTCCGACCTCGAAGTGCAGTTCACCAACCAAGTGGCCGGCCGTGGCCAGCTCGACAAAGTAGAACTCATCGCCGCCGGAGGCATGGCCCAAATCTTTAAGGCCTGGCAGACTTCGCTAGATCGCTACGTGGTCATCAAGAAATTGAAAGATGAGTTTTTGAATCAGGACGAAACGGTCGAACGGTTTCGTCGTGAGGCCAAAGCACTGGCTTCGGTGTTGCACGAGAACATTGCCCACGTTTACGATTTTGTAGATGGTTCTGAGCCCTACCTGCTCATGGAATTCATCGACGGGGTAGATGTTTCCGAAGTGATTGCAAAGTTAGGAAACGTGCCGGCCGAAGTGGCCGCTTGCATTTTACTAGGCGTGGCCAAAGGCGCTAATTTTATTCACACCCGCGACTTGGTTCACCGTGACATCAAGCCCTCTAATATTCGCCTCACTTCACGTGGCGAAGTGAAGCTGATGGATTTTGGCATTGCGCTGAACCTAGGCCACGAAGGGCTCACGCGCCCTGGTCTTATGGTGGGCTCACCCGCCTATCTGTCGCCCGAGCAGATTTTAGGCGATCAGGTCTCACCTCAAACCGATATTTTTCTTTTGGGCGTTACGTTTTACGAGATACTCACTGGCTCCAAGCCGTTTAAAGAGAGCCAGGGGCAGTCAGTCTTTCAAAAAATTCGTGAGGCCAATTACGTACCGGTGCGTGAAATGCAATCCACCGTGCCGCGGGGTTTAGAGCGAATCGTTAGGCGCTGTCTCATGCCCCGCCCCGAGGATCGGTACAAATCGGTCCGTAAATTGGTGAACGCGTTAGAAGAGTTTTTAGGGCCCGAACGTGCCGCCCATCCCGAAGAAATTCTTCTTCGCTACTTAGATCAAGAGGCCATTCTCACTCCGGCCATCGATTACCAAAAGAAGCGCCCGTCGAAAGAAAAAAAATCGGTATTCAATAAAGTCACCGGCACGATTTTCACCGGCGGAATTTTCTTGGGGCTCGTCGTGGGATACTGGTGGGCCGGCCGCAAAGTCGCGCCAGTAGCTCCATTAAACCCCGACTACCCGCCGCCTACCGCCGCCAAGCTTCCGGCGCGCAAGGGCGCCTCCCTGCCCAGTAAAATTAAGTGAAGTAATTACGAAGGCTTACCATTTTTTTTCGCAGCCTTTTCTTTAAGCGAAATTCAGGCTATGAGAGTGCGTGTTTTTCCGAAAATCAGAAGAAATCAAAAGTGACGATGTTCT
>JAYSWN010000056.1:0-2058 GCA_043718025.1 Pseudomonadota bacterium | reverse complement strand
CCACGCGACGTGCTTCAGCTTCTTCCCGACAAAAAACAAAATTGGGTGAAAGTTCAGTTTGCAAAGCTAGATCCGCCAATCGTGGCGTTAAATGAGGCAAGACGCAAAACACAGACTAAAGCCGGGACCGCCGTCCAACTAAAAACCGCACGCCGTCTGGCATCCCCTATTGCACTTCCGCATTGAGCCGCTCGATCGCTCGCGATATCGCGACATGCGTCTCTGCCATCATCGTTTCAATCGATTTATTCAGCGTAGGAATCGGTTCGAGAGCCTCGATGACCACTCGTCCGGCCTTCCATTTCCAATAATTCAAAACAGAAAAAGTTGAGATCGCTATTGGCTGAAGTTGCAGACCGGTCTCTTGGGCCAGATGAAAAGCGCCGCGCTTAAAAGGGCCCAGCCCCTTTTTTCCCGAGCGTGTGCCTTCGGGGGCAATAATAACCGAAAGGCCTTTTTCTTTGATAAGGCGCTCTGCCTCACGCAAAGTCGCCACGGCCTTTTCCCGTTTCCCTCGGTTGATCAATAGGTTTCCGCTTAACCAAAAGATCCATCCGAAAATCGGAAGCCAGATCAAACTGTTTTTTCCCACCGTGACCGTGCGGCGGGGCATAATGTCGCCGATAACAAAAGTATCAATAAGGTGCTGGTGGTTGAGTAGAAAGATGCACGGGCGAGATCCGACAAAGCGGCTCTCATTGCGGTGTTCAATCTCAATGCCCAAAATCCAGAGCCCAATTTTGGTGAGGTACTTACAGTAAAGATACGAGTTGTCCGGGTGAAAGGGACGCAACAGGGCCACGGGCAGAAACAGCAGACTGTAGCCAAAAAACCAGACGCAAATTAAAACGGCGCGAATCGGATACATGGGGCGGCAGTATAACCAAAATCTTAGTAAAATCTCTCTTCTCGTTTTTGCCAGTGTTCCATTTTGACCTTGCCGTTTGATTGCAGTTACCATCAACGCACTATGAAATGGATCCTGCTCTATTTACTCCTTTTGCCCACAACCCAAGCCCGTGCCGAAAAAACGGAAGCTAACATCGATATATTTGCTCCCGATAAGGGGTACGAAGTTTCGGCATCCGATATCCGTGCCGCCATTCAGGCCGCGGCCAGAGCCACTTCCGCCTACTACGGAAAATTTCCGGTGCCGCAACTCAAAATTACGGTGCAGCCCCTAGAAAGCAACCCCCACGGTATTTTTGGCCGGTCGCTCGACGGGGTTGAAGTGGTTCTGTACCTAGGTAGGCAAGTAAAGGCAGCCAAACTCAAAAAGGATTGGATCTTAGCCCACGAAATGTTTCACCTGGGGTTTCCTACCCTTGAAGGTCAAGAGCCAGATTGGATCGGCGAAGGCTTGGCCACCTACCAAGAGCCGTTGGCTCGCACCCGAGCAGGAATGATGAGCGTTAGCGAATTTTGGGAAGAGGCCATCGATGGTTTGACCGATGCCCAAGCCCGCCCCGGCGAGGGAGGCCTGGATTCAGAGTCACGTTATCGCCGAATCTACTGGGGTGGCGCGCAATTTTGGTTGCTGATCGATTTAGAAATTCGAGAAAAATCAGCAAACAAAAAGAATTTGGACGACGCCTTGATCCTGATTTGGAAAGATGGCGGCACCGCAAAGAGCAGCTGGTCGCTTAAAAAATTCATGACAAAATTCGACGCGGCGGTGGGCTATCCAATCATAAAAAAGTACCATCAACGATACGGGCCCAAGGCCCCTAACGAAGACCTAGCGGCCTTATTTAATAGACTAGGGGTCAAAAAAAATGGATCCGCAATCTCATTCGATGACACCGCCCCGCTAGCAAAAATTCGCGCTTCTCTCACTGCACTGAAATCTGGAATCTAGTTAACCTTGCAAGGGTCTTTATAGGAATTAGTGGAACGGGGGGGCTATCGGAAAAAGAAGATAAAGAAAATCAGAGCCATTTCAAAGCCAGACAATTTCCGTAGAGGGTGTTTCAAAACCTTATGTAGAGCCGCGTTCCTGTCATTACCGAGCCTGCGTAGCAGGCGCGGCAACCTTTGGCCTGCTTGGTTTTGTCGACG
>JAYSWN010000055.1:0-38333 GCA_043718025.1 Pseudomonadota bacterium | reverse complement strand
TGGTTTGATACCACGTGCTTACCACGAGTGGCCGTATCCTTGGAGGTCTCGGGAATTCCCGTGGTCTACTTTAGGGACGATGTCCGCCCCGAGCTGTTTTGGGTTACACTAAAGCCAGCACAGCTGCAGTCGTTTTGGGAAGCTTGTAGCGTCGAAGGCGGCCATCTCTTAGGCCAAAGGCTGTTCGAGCATTTTAGAATTCGCGCCGGAGTTCCCGAAGTAGGTAAAGAGATCTCGGAAAAGGAGATTTTTCTGGAAGGAAATTTCGAACCAGGCGTGGCGCGAAATAAGGGGTGCTATCCGGGGCAAGAGGTGATTGAGCGGATTTTCACTTATGGGCAAGTTAACAAAAAGTTGCTTCCGGTTTGTCTCTCTTCAAGCGTGCCGTTTCCGCTGCCACCATTTGTTTTGCAGTGCGCCGATAAGAGCGTGGGCAGTGTCGTTGCCGTTTCTGAAATCCCCGAAAGTCCCCATACGGCCATCGGCCTGGCTTACGTGGGCAAAGCCTTCTGGGAAACTAAAGAGGTGCTTACTGGACCGGCGGGTCTCGTGGCTGAGCTTAAGGCCTGAGGGCTTTTTTCGTTGGCATAGGCCGCTGATTGGGCGAACCTTATGCAAAACCTCAATGGCGGTTATTCCCAAGGCCTCACTATGTTGAGACATCCACTCTTCAGATTTTTCTCATCTTTAAAGCTCGCCGTCGTGGTGATCCTTTCGCTTTCAACCGTGCTGGCCGTGGCGACGGTGGCCGAATCGCTTTACGGCACACGGTCTAGCTACGTCATGATTTATGGTAGGGGCTGGTTTGCCGGGTTGCTCGCCCTGTTAGGGCTCAATGTTCTTTGCGCGGCCCTGTCGCGATTTCCCTGGAAAAAGCATCAGACTGGATTTGTGGTTACTCACGCCGGAATTTTGACCCTGCTCATTGGCTCTTGGGTTACTCAAAAATACGGCGTGGATGGCAACCTGCCGGTTTATGAAGGGCAGACCGACAACGAAGTCGTCCTAAATGACCTGTCGGTACGCGTGGCCGAGGCCCAGGGCAAGGTGCAGAACGATTTCAAAGTAACCGAACACCCTTGGCGAAAAACTGGCGATCTCATGGAGATCGATTTAGGGGCCGGGCGCAAGTTGGTGGCGGTAGAGTATTTGCCCCGTTTGGTTTACGAAAAGACCTGGGAGCCTTCGGGAATTGCTGGTTTGGGAGCCCCGGCAATTGAGATCGAGCTATTTAACTCTCGTTTCCGTGTCCAAGAGTGGCTGCACGTTAAAGAGGCAGAAAATCCGGCGGAGATCAATTTTGGTCCGGCCTCGGTGCGGCTTGAAAAGTTTTGGAATAAAGAAGGCGAAGAGAAATTTTCCCACGATCTGGTGGCAAAAAAAGCCAAGCTTCCGTCGCTCGGTTATGTGCAAGTGCAGCATGGTGGAAAAACATTTCGGGTTGCCTTTGAAGATGGGGTACGTGATTGGCAGAAGCTGGGACGCGCCGGTTTTGAAGTAAAGATCGAAAAGTATTTTCCCTACGCGGTGGTGGAAAACAATCAGCTGATAAATAAGGGCAATGAACCTTTGAATCCGGCGGCCCATATTTTGGTGAGAAGTCCTTCCGGCGAGCAAGAAAAGCACACCATTTTTACCAACTTTCCAGAGTTTGCGACTCTTCATCAGAAAGAGCTACCTAAAGGGCATAAGCCATTTGGCGTGCGGTTGAGCTTAATTCTGACGACCGGAAAAAATGTAGAAGCGCCAACTGGTCAGGGCGAGCTGAGGTTTGCCCAGAGCGCTGACGACAAGACGCTTTTTTATCGCTCGAAAGGGAAGGCGGGCGATCTCAAAGCCCAAGGCGCCATTAAGGTTGGAGAGGCCACTCCAACCGGTTGGATGGATTTACAATTCACGGTGAAGCGCTGGATCCCCAATGCGATTGAAGTCGAAAAGCCTCGGTATATCCCGCAGATTTCGGGCACGGAGTCTAATTTTCTCTCGGGGCTACGATTTGAAGTGCGCAGTGACAAAGCGCGTGCCACCGCTTCCGAAGAGGCAAATCATGAGTTTTGGCTAACCGAAGGGGCCTCTAGAACCTTAGCGTTGGATGGGCGCGATTATTTGATCACCTACGGAAAAGAGAAGCTCCCGCTGCCGTTTGTGGTGTTTCTCGATAAGTTTACGATGGGAACCAACCCCGGCACCGACAAGGCGGCCACTTACGAGAGTAATGTTACCGTAATTGACGATCAACAGAGCGTGCGCAAGTCGGCGCTCATCAGCATGAACGAGCCACTCGTGTATGCGGGCTACACCTTATATCAAGCCAGTTACAATCTTGAAGAGGGCAAGCCACCTCTTTCCGTTTTTTCGGTTAACCGTGATGCCGGTCGTTGGGTAAAGTATTTGGGCAGTATTCTTATCGTGCTTGGTGCAGCCCTTATGTTTTGGATGAATCCTCATTACTGGTCCATTCTTTTGGGTGGGGCAAAAACTCGGAAGGATAAATGATGAACTTCGTAAAACTATTTTTTGCCGTCGGGGTTACGTTTTCAATCGTAGTTTCGGCCTTGCCGGAAGTGCCACATACGGCCCCGGTGCCGCGCGGTTTTGATTTCACCGCCACCCGTCGCTTAGTAATTCAAGACCGTGGCCGAACCAAGCCGATCGAGAGCTTTGCAACCGACTCGATCCTCTACATCACTGGCAAGCGCACTTGGAAAAAGATCGAATCGATAGAGGTGCTTTTCGGCTGGCTGATTGCTTACGATCGAGAGTGGGAAGACGAACCTTTTATTCGCATCGATCACAAGGGGTTAAAGACCGAGCTGCGCTTGGAAGGCGACCGTAATTATTTTGCGCCGAAAGAGCTTGAGGGCAGCACCGAGTTGGCGCGTTTGGTCAGGGACGCGCAGGAAAAAAGCCGTCGCAAAGAGCGACAGAGCGAAATTGAAAAGAAGGCGATTCAGTTGCAGGGTCAATTGGGGCTACTTCAGGCGATTGTGAGTGGGCAGGCGCTCACCATTCTTCCTAATCCCGTTGGCCCGAGTAAAGCCTGGTTCCCCATTCTAAGCCTGACCCAGGGCGGTGAACCGGTTCCTTACGAAGACGGCAAGTTAAGGGCGGCTTCTGAAACCATTCGCCAAATGCTGGACGCCTTTATTGCCAGTGACGCAAACGCCTGGAAAGCCTCTTCTGAATCAGCGGTTTTAAAAATTCGCGATCTTGCCGCGGGAGTTTATCCGAGTGAGGCCGAAATCTCGCGCGAGCTTCATTACCAGGCGCTTCGTCCGTTTCATTGGTCTTGGATTCTTTATACTCTAGGCTTCATGCTGCTCTTGGGCGGCATTATTGGTCGTGGAGTGTGGTGGAACCGCATCGGCCTGCCTTTCTTGGTGGCGGGCTTTGCCTTGCATACCTATGGATTTGTCATTCGTTGTCTGATTGCCGGTCGGCCGCCGGTCACCAACATGTACGAATCCGTTTTGTGGGTCACCTGGGGCTGCTTGTTATTCGCGTTTATCATCTGGGGCGTCTACCGCAACTCCACTATCTTGGTTGCCTCAACCGTTTTCTCGATCGCGGGCTTGGTTCTGGGAGACAATCTGCCGGCGGTTTTGGATCCGGGCATCCATCCATTGGAACCCGTTTTACGCAGCAATTTCTGGCTTACCATTCATGTACTGACGATCACGCTGAGCTACGCGGCCTTCGCCGTCTCTTTATGCTTGGGCAACGTGGTGCTTTGGAATTATCTGTATTCGCCCAAGGCCACCGAAAAAATTCAGGCCTTCACTCTGTATATGTACCGCGCCATTCAGATTGGCGTGGTGCTACTTGCGGCCGGAACTATTCTTGGCGGCGTCTGGGCTGACTACTCTTGGGGCCGTTTTTGGGGTTGGGATCCAAAAGAGGTCTGGGCGCTCATTGCCCTCTTACTCTATTTGGCGGTGCTTCACGGCCGTTTTACCGGTTGGCTGCGTGGGTTTGGTTTTGCAACGGCCACGGTAATGTCATTCTTAGGGGTGTTAATGGCCTGGTACGGAGTGAATTTCGTATTAGGCGTGGGCCTGCATTCGTACGGTTTTGGAACCGGCGGCTTGGGTTACGTGCTGACCTACTTTTTTGCCCAGGTGGGATTTATGGTGGCCAGTTACCTGAGTTACAGAAAAAGTGGGGCCGGACCGGCCGCCATATTTAATTCCGGAAGACGATAAAGGGGAACTGCTCCAGCTTTTGTGAGTTTAGCCACTCAACTGTAGGGAGCGGACGGGGCTATTTTGCCTTTCTATCGTCCGGCCCCAACCCACGGGCGTAAACTCCGGCCATTTGGCGAAGTTTGAGGCAAAGGGCTTCGCTATCCATACAAAAGATCACCTGCGCAAAAAACGAGGTTACGAATGCATAACCAGAAATTCCGATGCTGGCGGATAGCAGATCTACGTCGTCTCGAATCGCGCCACCTTTTTTCCAGAACTCAAGCCGATCCTGAAGCCCCGGCATCCCGCCACCGCACACTTTCTTTCCCATCTCCTCGGCTAAAGCCGGATCAACGATCGCCCGTGAAATGATCAGGCGCATCTCTTCGTGTCGCTCCCGGGCTACCGTTAAGCGAACCATAAAAAAATTGTAAAGATCGTCTTCCAACGTCTCACCGTGCGGAAAAGCCGATTCGACTCCATCTACCTCTTCTTTAAAATGATGAAAAAGAGAGATCAGTAAACCGCTTTTGCTTTCGAAATAACGTTGAATGAGTGACTCATTCACTTTCGCCTTCTTAGCGATCATTTTCGTAGTGGTAGCTTCGTAGCCCGCATCTGAAAAAAGAATCTTAGCGGCGTCCAATAAACGGCGCCGGGTGTCTTGCGAATCACGTCTTTTACTGGGCTGACGACGGGGCAATTTGTGCTTGGCTAAACTCACCCTTACCACTCTATAAAAAATATGTTGCGATATCAAGATAATTTATTAATAACGGTTATTTAACCAATGTAAGCAAGTAATTACTTGCGTTTCACATTTTCTCGGGTCACACTGCTCAAGTAAGTAGCTGATTACATCACGTTGAGGTTTACAATATGTCGTTCGCGCGACAAGCGGTTTGTGAGAATCTTCCCCTTAAAGCTCACCATAAAATGAAAACGATGCGGTGGTTGCAGATTGCCGCCGCCACCTTTTTTCTGGTGCACGCCACCGTGCGAGGCGAGGCTCTCTCCTTAAAGGATTACCTGCAAGAGGTGCGTAAAGAAAATCACGGCTACCAGAGTGCGGTGGAAAAACGTGAGGGGTCTAAAGAGCGAGGGAGTCAGGCCGACCTGCTTTATTCGCCGGCGCTTTTCGCTAACGTAAATTTCCGCTTCGATAAAAAGTTGCCGCAGCTGCCGTTTTTTCAGTACACCGAACTCGACACCCATCAATTTGCCATTGGGGTTCAAAAGCAGACCAGCTTTGGTCTTACCGCGAAGCTGTCTTACCAATGGGACTTCACCAATTATTTGGGGGCTTCGCTTCCTCCTACCGCTTCGGGACCCGCATTGCTTAAGTTTTGGGATGCTCGCCCCATCGTCGAGTTGAATCAGTCGTTGTGGCAAAACGGTTTTGGCAGCGGCACCCGAGCTACCGAACGTTTGCTTACGGCTCAATCGGAGGCAGAAACGTTTGCTTCTGAAGCCGAGCGTAAGGGTACTGAATTGATGGCCGAGATTGCTTACTGGAGGCTGGCGGCGGCGCGGGAAGTGGTGAAACAGAACGAGGCGGCCATTTCCGCTTCCGGACAATTGTTCAAATACATTACCGAAAAAGCTTCCTCCAACCTTACGGATAAAGCCGATGTGCTGCAGAGTAAGGCGGCACTTGAGACTCGCCGCTTAGATTTAAAAACTGCGAAAGATGAAGTGCGGGCGGCCATGCGCCAGTTTAATGCGCTAAGAAACGCCCCCACCAATCAATTGGTTGACGCCTTGGAGCCGCTCAATTGGTCCGAAATTTCGCAGCTCGAGATCCCCGAAAATCGCTCGGTTCGCCCCGACGTCAAAGCGGCTCAGGCGCAACTGAAAATGTCGGAGGCCAATGCGGTGATGTTGGGGGAAAAAGATAAGCCGCAGTTGGATCTTTATGCCAGCTGGGCTCTAAACGGTCGCGACGCTGAGGTTGGGCAATCAACTTGGAATGCCTACCAGGCGGGTCGTCCTACGGTAGGGGCCGGAATAAAATTTTTAATGCCCTTGGATCTAGGCGCTACCTCTGACTCGCGCCGGGGTGCAAGCCGTATGGAACGGGCCGCCCAATTGGGATTGGCGCAGAAACAATACGATGAAAAGCAACAGTGGGAAGATCTCACCGAGAAGCTCACCGACGCCAAAGAGCGTTTTCATTTGGCCGAAATAATGGAATCAGCTCAGGAAGAGAAACTAACCTACGAGCGGCAGCGTTTAAAACAAGGGCGCACCACGACGTACCAACAGCTTTTGATTGAGCAAGAGTACACGCTGAGCGGCTTAGTAAAGGTTCGTGCGGCGTTCGAAGCGCTACAAGTCCGAGCTCAGATGAAGCTCTATGAAGAGGTGACGCCATGAATCTAGCTGATCTGTCTATTAAGCGACCCATCTTTATCACCTGCATCGTGATTTTATTGTTGGTCGTGGGCTACATGTCTTTAAAGAGCCTGCCCGTCGATCTTTTTCCTGACGTGAATTTTCCGATTGTAACCGTGACCACCGTCTATCCCGGTGCGGGCCCGTCTGAAATTGAAACCCTGGTCACTAAACCGGTTGAAGACGAGCTGAGTACCATTTCGGGCATGAAACGCCTCACTTCAAAAAGTTTTGAAGGGGTGAGCCAAGTCGTTGCTGAATTCCGGCTTGAAACCGACATTAAGTACGCTGAGCAGCAGATTCGTGATCGGGTGAGTGTCGCTAAGACTAAAATGCCACGCGAGGCCAAGGAGCCGGTGATTCGAAGGATTGACCCTGCCGACCAAGCAATTTTGAGTCTTTCGCTTGAATCAGACCTAGCGCCCGCTGAACTCTTTGATGTGGCCGACCAAATGGTGAAGCCTCGTTTTGAGCAAATAAAGGATGTGGGTACGGTTGATATCGTGGGCGGACGAAAACGCGAGATTCATGTGTACATGGATCGCAATAAACTTCGCGATCGCGAAATTCCCGTTGTCGGCGTGGCCGCCCGTCTGGCCTCCTCGGGCCAAAATATTCCCAGCGGTAAAGTGAACGAGGGGAAAAGCGAAACCGTTTTTAGAAGTCTAGGAGAATTTAAGAACGTGGGGGAGATCTCTAACACCCTCATTAGCATGTACGGCAACGACGTACCGACCAAATTGTCGGATGTGGGTCGCGTGGCTGACACGTTAGAAGATGAAAAATCCCGCGCTTTCGTGAACGGAAAGAAAGCCATTTTCATCGAAGTTTTCCGTCAGAGCGGCTCCAACACCTTAGCCGTGGTGAAAAGCGTTAAAGCGACGATGGAGAAGCTAAACGCCGAACTGGTAACCCAAAAGATTCCGGCCAAATTGGTGTTGGTGCGTGATGCCGGTAAAAAGATTGCGGATAACGTTTACGACGTTCAAGAAACTATCTCCATCGGTATTCTGCTTACCATTTTGGTGGTGTTTTTCTTTCTGGGCAGTGCGCGTTCGACCTTCATCACTGGCATGGCGCTTCCTAACTCGTTATTAGGCGCTTTCATTTTGATGGCGGTGGCGGGCTTCTCCATTAATATCGTGACGCTATTGTCGTTAAGCCTCGCCGTGGGGCTACTTATCGATGACGCGATCGTTGTGCGAGAAAATATTTTTAGGAAGCTAGAAAATGGGGCCGACCCCGTTACCGCCGCTAGCGAAGGCACCAAGGAGGTCACCCTAGCGGTAGTGGCCACAACCCTCGTTATTATCGCTATGTTCGGCCCGGTTGCTTTCATGAAAGGCATCGTCGGCCAGTTTCTCAAGCAATTTGGCCTAACCATCTGTTTTGCGATGATGATTTCGCTGTTTGATGCGCTTACCATTGCGCCGATGTTGTCGGCATACTTTGCGGGCCGAACCCACGACATAAAACACAATCCCGGCGGAATTTGGGGCAACACGGTTGGTGCCTTAGTTCGTGCGTTCGATCGTTTTCAGACCTGGTTGGAAAATAAGTACGAAGCGCTCTTAGGTTTTACCCTCAAATGGCCATCGGTAACTTTGGGGATTAGTTTCGTGGTTTTTCTGGTCAGCATGGCCACGGTTATCAAGATTCCAAGAACCTTTATTCCCCAAGACGGCATGGATGAATTTATGGTTACGCTGGAGCTTCCGTCCGGATCAAATTTAGATGAAACGAACCTTGCGGCGACCAAGGCCGATGAGATCGTTCGGGGAAACAAAGAGGTTGCGGTTACGGCCGTGACCGTCGGCAGTCGCAATGGCGAGGCAAACTTTGCTCAAATCTACGTGCGAATGACGCCATCAAATTTGCGGAAAATTGACGGCGTAAAGTTGAAAGATATCGTACGCGATCAAATTCGTACGCCACTCGCCGGCGCCAATCCCAAAGTTATCAACTACGATCCGGCCGGAGCGGGCGCTACCAGCCCTTTCATGATGAACTTGGTGGGTTCTGACCAGAAAGAGTTAGAGTTGGCCACCGCTAAGCTAGGTACTTATTTAAAGAACGACAAACGATTGGTCGAAGTTGACACCAACTTTCGTCCGGGAAAACCAGAGTTTCAGGTCACCCTTAAACCCGGCGCGGCTGAGCGGTATGGCATCAGCACACGCTCGATGGGTGAGGAGCTTCGGGCGCAAGTCGAAGGCATCACTCCGGCAAAGTTTAGGCAAGATGGACGGGAGTACGATATTCGGGTTCGCCTGTTGCCCGAGCAACGGAACATTCGCGAAGGTTTTGGCCAAATTCTGGTGCCTAACGTCAATAACCGCTTGGTGCGTTTGGCGGCCGTTGCCGATGGCGAGCAACGCGGAGGCCCTTCGGTGGTCAACCGTCAGGATCGTGGCCGGTACGTTCAATTCACCGCCGATGTGGCTCAAGGCTACGGCATTGGTGAAGTGATTTCTGATATGGATCGGCACTTGGCGTCGGCTGATGGCAAACTACCGTCAGGGGTGCGATCGGTGTTGGTAGGTAATTCCGAGAACTTTAAGGAACTCGGCGAGTCGATGATCCTGGCAATTGGAACCGGTCTACTTTTCGTATTTTTGGTGCTCGCCAGTCTTTACGAATCGTTCATCACTCCCTTTACGATCATGTTGGCACTGCCGCTAGCCCTATGCGGCGCCTTCGTGGGGATATTCCTTTTCAACGGTTCGCTAAATTTATTCGCGGGCTTGGGCATTGTGATGTTGCTTGGTGTAGCGAGTAAAAATTCCATTCTTCTTGTCGATTACACTCTTCAGTTAATGCGGGAGGGGATGGAGAGAGTCCCGGCGGTGGTTCTTGCCGGTCGCACGCGTTTGCGCCCCATCTTAATGACCTCCTTCGCGCTGATCGCCGGCATGATCCCCGTGGCAATCGGGCTAAATGAGGCGTCAAAGCAGCGCACCAGTATGGGGTTGGGTATTATCGGTGGTTTGATCTCTTCCACCGTACTGACCTTGGTAGTGGTGCCTTCGGCCTTTCTTTACGTTGACCGTTTTCGGGTCTGGTTCGAAGGCCAGTTTCGCCGGTTATCTGGCGCCGGTACGTTGAGTGCTGATCAGCGCGACAAAGACGTGGTGGTCGCTAAAAGCACTCAAACTATGCAAGGGGCGGCTCACACTAAGTTACGCGACTAACGTCTTGTGACGGTTAGTTGGGTAAACGTACGTTAGTGTGAAACGAGGTGAAGTGGGTAATGAGTCGATTGAGCGACTGCGATCGCTGGTCGGGAAATCTTGTCTCGGGCCAGTCCACCAACCGTACGTTGAACCCATTATTTAATATATTTCGATCTTCTTCATCGAGCAGCCGATCCTCTTCCCGGGAAGTCGGTACGCATTTGCGGCAGAGTGCGCCGCCGGAAGGAAAATCAAAATTTACCGCGCCCTGAATTTCTGAATGGCAGCGGGCGCAATTTTCTACTTCAGGCTTGATGCCTAGACTCTCAATCAGTTTCAATTTGAAGATGAAAAGCAGAATTTCGAGTCGCTTGGAGTCGTTCTCTTTTTCGATGAGCGCCAAGGTCTGGCCGAGCAGGCTGTAGATGCCCGGTACCGGCGAGGCCAGATTAACCAATTTTTTTACCCAGGTTAGGGCCCGGCCCGCCACCTGCAGTCGGTCCAAATCGTCGCGCAGAGCGCCAAAGCAATTGAGCACGGTCAGTTCATTTAGGTAGGCGCGCTCTTTTTGGTGATTCTTTACAAAGATTTCGTTGTGGCAAAAAAGGTCGAGACCACCCACGTAGCGGCGTTTGCTTTTTCGTCCGGCTTTTGCGAGCAGGGTAACCATGCCCCAGTCTTTGGTTAAAAACTGGACGTAAAGGTCAGCTTCACCGAAGACTTCGCGCGAGATGACTATCGCTTTTGTCGACGGCATTCGGGGCTACCTCGGAAGGCATTTTGCTACGGTATTTGAAATAAAAGAGGGATCCTAGGCAGCCAAACAACACGCTGAATATTTGCGATATGGTGCACAAGGTGCTGCCGAATTCAGGGTTAGGAATTCCTACCCATTGAAACAGTTTAAAAAAGGCTACCTGCCCTACACCGATACCACCCGGTAAAATGGGCACTGCCGAGGCCGTCAGTCCAACCGGCACCAAAAAGAAATACTGGGAAAGGGTGGCAACAATGCCTAACTTTTGCCCAAGCCAGGAATAAAACCAAATATTGGTGGTGACGGAAACAATGGAAATCGCGAAGGCCGCGATTACGGTGGGAATTTGCCCGCGGTAAGCGTCGGCGGCGTCCACCACTTTGGCCAGCCCCGCTCGTTGTCTCAGCAGACCCAGCAACTTTTGCGTGGGCTTAGCGTCCCAAAGCGGGGAAAAGAAAAAGAGCGCGCCAAATAACATGGCGGCTGAAATTCCCCAGATCGGCGCTGCGATTGCCTGGAGTGCCGGTTTCCCCACCAGCCATTCAGAAAAAAACAGAAGTGTGATCGCGGCGGAAAAAAAGAACACCGAAAGCCCAATCGCCCGGTCGAACAGCACGGTAAAAACCGCCCGCGTTTTTTTGGTAGGCTGCTCTTTGGCAATGTACCAACCTTTCACCAAATCGCCCCCCACTGAGCCGGGCATAAATAAGTTGAAGAACATACCGATCATCATGAGCTCGAGCATGCCCCGGAAAGAGGCGTTGATACCCTGAGCTCGGGTAAGCAAATACCAGCGGAAGCAACAGGCGATCGTAGTGAAAATTAAAAAGACAAACGATAGCGCGATAACGTCAGGCGCAAAAACCACCTCTTTTAGAGATTCGAAGTCGATGAGGCGCGATTTTAATACATAAATAACGACCGCGGCCCCCAAGGCAAGTTTTGCCCAGGGCCAAAAATTAAACTTTGTCGCTTTGGCCAGGGGTGCTTTTTGGCCTTGTTTATGGAGGTCGGAAGATTTGTGCATGAGGTATTGGTTTAGGTTATGGGATCAGGGAAAGTCTAGCGGTTTTCCCACTTTCCAAACAGCTAAAAAAAGCGTTGAATTGCGGTCTACTACCAACAAAAGGGTGAACAACAATGCGCGTCGTCGTAATGGGAACAGGTTATGTGGGGTTGGTTGCCGGGGCCTGTTTTTCTGACTCGGGCAATCATGTCACTTGCCTCGATGTCGATGCGGAGAAGGTGAGTTCACTGCGCGCCGGCCGGATTCCTATTTTTGAGCCTGGTTTGGATGAAATGGTATCGCGCAATACCAAGGCGGGCCGCCTAACCTTCACCACCGATTTTGAAGCCTCACTGAAAAACGCGGAGGTGGTCTTTATTGCGGTAGGCACTCCTTCTGAGTCAGATGGCCGCGCCAACATGAGCTACGTGCTCAAAGCCGCAGAAACCATCAAGAACTGTCTTAAGCATAAAGCCGTGGTGGTGATGAAGAGCACCGTACCCGTTGGCACTAATGATACGGTGCGTGAGGTGCTAAAGGGCTGCGCCTTCGCAATCGATGTGGTCTCCAATCCAGAGTTTTTGAAAGAAGGCACCGCGATTAATGACTTTCTACGCCCCGAGCGGGTCATTCTGGGGTTTCGGGTTGAAGCGGCCAAGGCGATCATGGAAGATCTCTACGCCCCATTCGTTCGATCGGGGAATCCCGTTTTATTCATGTCACCGCGATCGGCTGAGCTGGCCAAGTATGCCGCCAACTCCTTTCTCGCCCTTAAAATTTCTTTTATTAACGAGATGGGACTCATTGCGGAGAAAGTGGGCGCCGATATTAACGAAGTCCGTCGCGGTATCATTACCGATTCGCGAATTGGTAATAAGTTTTTGTATCCGGGCTGTGGTTACGGCGGATCGTGCTTTCCGAAAGACGTGCTCGCGTTAATCGATTTGGGGAAATCAGTAGAAGTGCCAATGGGCCTCTTTGACTCAGTTCACCGCATAAACGAGCGGCAAAAGAAAACCGCGTTCGAAAAGTTAGACCGACATTTTAAAGGCAATTGGAAAGGCAAGACCGTCGCCATTTGGGGACTTGCTTTCAAGCCCATGACGGACGATATGCGCGAAGCGCCGTCGGTGACCTTAATTGAGCAAGTTCTAAAGGCCGGAGGCAAAGTGCGGGCCTATGATCCGGTGGCCGCTCGCGAAGCCAAACGAATGTTTGAGAACAGGGTAGAGGTGTTTGATAATGCCTACGAGGCGGTAACCGGCGCCGATGCTCTGGCCGTACTCACCGAATGGAATGAATTCCGTTCGCCTGATTTCGAAGGAATAAAAGAGAAAATGAGAACCCCCGTGCTTTTTGACGGACGCAATCTGTTTAACCCTGAAAGTGCCCGTCGTTATGGCTTTACCTATTTTTGCATCGGGCGCCCTGACCATGTTTAAAGGCAGATCATGAAGGGGAGATATTTGGTTACCGGCGGCGCCGGGTTTATTGGCTCGCACCTTTGTGACCGGCTGCTTGAGTTGGGCGCTGAGGTGGTTTGCGTCGATAATTTTTTTACGGGGCAAC
Organism: Pseudomonadota bacterium; assembly: GCA_043718025.1. GTDB lineage: Bacteria > Bdellovibrionota > FAC87 > UBA2466 > UBA2466 > JBGSST01. The sequence continues at coordinate 25,250 of JAYSWN010000055.1, read as the reverse complement.
GGCAAAATCTCAAAACGCTTTCGCCGAATAAAAAATTTCAGCTCGTCGAAGCCGATATCGTAAAAGAGATTCCGGTGTCCGGGGCATTCGCTGGCATTTTTCATCTGGCCAGCCCCGCAAGTCCGGTGGATTACCATAAATTTCCTATCGAAACCTTGCGCATCGGCTCGCTCGGCACCGAGAACGTTCTTAAAGTCGCGCTCGAAAAAAAATGCCCGGTCTTGCTCGCCAGTACGTCGGAGATTTACGGCGACCCGTTGGAGCACCCGCAAAAGGAAACTTACTGGGGCAACGTGAATACATTGGGCCCCCGTTCTTGCTACGACGAGGCCAAACGGTATTTAGAGGCCTTAGCCATGGCTTACTGGCGCGTGCATCAGCTGCCTATCCGACTCATTCGGATTTTTAATACCTATGGCCCAAGGATGCGGGCAGGGGATGGACGCATAGTGCCTAACCTTTGTTTGCAGGCGCTGCACGGCAAGCCGCTTACGGTGTACGGCAAAGGCAACCAGACCCGAAGTTTTTGCTACGTCGATGATTTGGTCAGCGGGATTCTTAAAGTGTTCGGATCGGAGCACATTGGTCCGTTTAACCTGGGCAACCCCACAGAAACTACCGTTCTAGATTTTGCGAAGGAAATCTTGCGCCTCACTGGCGCACGGAGCGAGATCGTGTTTGAGCCGCTACCGCAGGACGACCCTCAAAAACGAAAGCCAGACATCACTCAGGCTCAAACTAAGCTGGGTTGGACTCCCCAAGTGAGCCTCGAACAGGGCTTACGAAAGACCATCGATTTTTTTCGAGTGTAAGTGACGCTATCGTCGAGAGATGTCCCGTTATTCTCCGCGTCGTTGTTTCTTCTCAAACGCCGACTATAATAGGGATGGCAAAGTCTAACCACTCTTCCCCGGACAACTAAATGAAGAAATCGAAGGATAAGTCGGGTACCACTCGTTCTAGCGAAAAGATCGTTGACCTGATTGATTATCGAAAAAATAAGAGCGAAGAGCGGCGGCGGGAGTACGAACGGGTACTGTTTAATCGCATTCTAGGCGTTTATAGCTTTGCCGAAAAGACTGGGCTTCACCATGTAGAAATCATGGACATCAGTTTCTCGGGCATTAAGTTTCGGGAAGAAAAGCCAACCCACCCCTTAAGGGTGGAAGACAAAGTGGCCCTCCGCTTCTATTTCACGCCAAGTTCCTACCTGCGGTTGGTGGTGGAGATTAAGCGCGTCAAGCCCTTCAAGGACGAAGATCGCGACGGTTTGGAATACGGCTGTGAGCTAGATCGCAACACGCGAAGCTACGACGTGATTCAGCAGCTCATCAATTTCATGCAGAAATATTCAGAAACTGCCTGCCAGGACGAAAACCCGCCGATGATCTGGTTTTGAACCTTTTTTATTGCACCCAAGAGCCACTGGGCCAGCGTAACTGCTCAGCCTCTAGGTCTTGGCAGTAGGGGTAAAGAAACAACCCCAAACGGTGCAACTCTTTTTGGGTGATGCCTTCCACCGGAATTGAAATTTCGATACTAAAATCCGCGCGAATGGGAAAAGAAACCCGTCGCACCTTGCTTTCGGGCATCTGCACTGGCGGCTCCTCCAGTGGTTCTCCCTCGCTAGCCTCTAACGTCGGCTTAACCACTTTGGACGCTTTCTTCTTCCCTCGCTTTTCCTTACGGTTCTCCGAGGCCGAAGCTTTGGCCTTTTCGGTTACGCATCGCTCCCAAGCGAAGGGGTCGGCGCTCCATGCCCTAAAGTCTTCAATCGAACTTTTGGTACGAGATTTATAAACTTTGAGGGTGGACGCCTGAACGTTCGGGTTCTTGTTTCCGAAACGGTGAGTTAGAACGTCGAGATTCTGTGAAATGAAATTAAGGCTGTCTTCATCCTCATTCAACATCTCAAACAGATTGTGACATGCGGTTAGGCGGCAATGTATTGCCGTCTCATTCAAAATCCCTTTGCGGGCCGCAAATTCCAAAAATTTAATCACCTCTTCGGTATCGCGAATTAGCGACATCTGGTTGCCGCCAGTGATTACTTTGATCTCACTACGCCTCGTTGCCATGCCGTCTCAACCCCGCTGCTCACTCGAATTTAATGTGTAAAAAGAAATCTGTACTGGAGTTTAGGTAATACCAAATTCCTAAGCTCAGGAAAATAGGCATTTTTTGCTGTGGCGCGCGAAACGGTGGGCAAGTTTTATTACCGTCGACAGATTACGTCAGCTAACTCGGAAAAACCTTCTCCGCCTTCACCCCTAAGGATCCACACGGGTTGGTTTTTCATGCGCGCGAGATGCTTTGCCACATTGGCAACCCCGACTGACATCGCGTATTCCGCAAAGAGTGGCTCATCGTTCAACGAGTCACCAACGTAAAGCGAATGTTCTTTCGAAATATTTTCGGTTTCTCGCCATAGGGCTAAGGTCGACGCCTTGTTAAAAGTGCCTTTCCAAAAATTGATATGAATAGAACTGGGTCGGGCCTGAATCTCAGAGTGAGAGGTTAGCCATTGCAAAATTGTTTCTACGAGTTTTGGATCAACCTGCTGTTCTTGACCGATGTCGATGGCGCAGTCGTAACGACGCAATTCGTCATCGGTGGCCAGCGCCAGGTTTGGGTGCTTCTTTTTTAACTCAGAAAATAGAAAGGACATTTCGCGACGGTCATCACGACGTCCCACCCCCACCAAATGAATTCGTCCGGCCACTTTGGCAAAATAGCCCGCTCCGTTTTCAAATATGAAGACGTCCACCGGCAGCAGGCGGATTAGGCAGGCGGCCCAGCCGAAAGAGCATCCCGAAACAACTCCGACGTGTCGTCCACTGGCTTTTAGCCGTTCAAGCGCTGCCAGCGCTGCGCTTGGCAACTGTCCGCGCAAGGTGAGAGTGTCATCTAAATCAGTAAATACCGCGCGGATATTTTCTGGTTTCCATGGAAAAGGGGTCAGTGGGCCTCCGGCGATGGCGATCTAGTTTTAGCGCTGCGGGTGCCCGAGGCCGTCTCAGGGTTTGCGATTCCCCGGAAAATCTGTTGAACCATATCGCGAATAAATTCTGGTTGGCCAAAAGCAAAGAGGTGACCACGTCCGCTGCTATCAAAAAGTTTTTGCAGCCCCAGCAACATTCCCCAAAGTAAAAAGGTGGCCCGCAATGCTTCGTCTTCGTCCTTAGCTTTAAACTCAGGAGTGGCGAGCAGGTACTCTTTAAGCTGATCAAGACTGTTTAAAGTTACGCTCATCAGTTTAGTGACGGTGCTTCCCTGAACTTTTACCTTCTTGTTCATGCCCTTGTAGGAATACAGAAGCATGTCGAAGTAGTCGCCATACGGAGAGTAAAAAACAAAGAACCGTTCGGCAATCTGAGTCAGCACATCGGCCGGATGGGGCCGTTTGCGCCCGCCTACCGACGCTTTTTTCAAAATATCGCTGAGCGCAGTATCAAATGTCTCGGCACCTTGCAGAGCAAGCGAGGCAAAAATATCTTCTTTGGACTCAAAGTAACGGTAGATCAGGCCGACCGAAATTTCGGCAGATTTGGCCACGTCTTGAAGGGTGGTGTTGAGCACGCCCTTTGTTTCAAAAACCGCCTGGGCCGCCGCCAGGATGTCGGTGGTACGACGCTGTTTTTCACGCTCTTTTCGTTCTTTTATGCCCATACGCGTCGTGCCGAAAGCTTACCCTTTTCAAATCTCGTTATGCTAGAAGCGTTGCTTATCTCAATGTTAGCTTTCAAAAGCCAATTCAAAAAATGAACGCCGTTCAAAAAAAGAACGTGATTCATTAAAGCCTTGATTTGACTGTGGTTTTTGACGTTTTAGTGTTAACTTTGACGCTTCGTGATTGTTGACCCTAACGCACAGCAACAGAGGCGCCTCGAGATGGGACGCACTAGGGGAGAGAAAATGACCGACGGACATAAAGACATTTTTGCCAAGTGTGCTGAGTTTACCGAAGCCGCAAACGTCCAGGCTATGGGGCTTTACCCCTATTTTCGAAGCATCGAAGGAACTTTTGAAAATCAAGTGATCGTCGGCGGACGCCGTAAGATCATGATTGGTTCAAATAATTATTTAGGCTTGGCCCAAGACGAACGAGTGATTGAAGCCGCGCAGGCCGCAATTCGAAGATACGGCGCAGGTTGCACCGGTTCGCGCTTCTTGAACGGCACCCTTAAAATTCACGAACAGCTTGAAGAAGAGCTTGCCACCTTCATGCAAAAAGAATCGGTTATGGTGTTTTCCACCGGCTTTTTCGTGAACCAAGGCGTGCTCGGTACCATTCTAGAAGGCGACGACTATATTTTGTGTGATCGCGAAAACCACGCCAGCATTTTAGATGGATGCCGCTTTTCTGCCGCCAAGACTGTGCCGTATGCGCACAATAATCCCGAAGCCCTTCGTCGACGTCTGTCCCGCCTGCCTAAAGAGGGTGGAAAATTGGTGATTGTCGACGGCGTGTTCAGCATGTCGGGCGACTTGGTTGATCTGCCTGCGGTATCTAAAGTGGCCAAAGAATTTGGTGCCCGTTTATATGTAGATGAGGCCCATTCTCTCGGTGTGTTTGGTCCCAAGGGCGAAGGCGTCGTTCATCATTTCAACATGAATAATGACGTGGATCTGGTTATGGGCACGTTTTCGAAATCGCTTGGCTCAATGGGCGGCTTTATTGCTGGCCCCAAATACGTAGTGGAATACCTCAAGCATAAGGCTCGTTGCTTTATTTTTACGGCGGCGCTGGCCCCTGCGGTTACCGGCGGCGTGCTTCGGGCCCTTCAGATCATGCAAGAAGAGCCAGAGCGCATGGCCAATCTTTGGAAAAATGCCAAGAAGATGCAAGAAGGCTTCAAGTCACTTGGGTTTAACATTGGCACTACCGGAAGCCCTATCATTCCGTTGCTCATCGGCAGCGAGATGAAAGCCTTTGTCTTTAGTCAGAAGCTCTTCGAAGCCGGTATCTTCACCACTCCGGCAGTTTACCCGGCGGTTCGTTACGGTGAGGCGATCGTACGAACCAGTTACATGGCGACCCATACCGAAGAAGAGCTCGATTACGTCTTGGAAACCTGTGGCCGCATTGGTAAAGAATTGGGCATTTTTGCGGATGCCGTTTACACCGGTGATACGAAGAGGAAGGGAAGCAGTGGTTACGATTTCAAAATGCCAAACGAAAGCGCAGATGAAGCTTTTCGAGGGGATACCGGAGCGGTTGCACCGTAACAACCCTTACTTCGTTCCGCCTTTTCCGGGCAGTATCACCAAAATGTTTAAGCCAGACTCTCCGTACCAAAAGCACGGGGTTTTGCTGCCATTTGTCGCCTACAAAGATGGCGAGCCCGTCGGCCGTATTTGTGCGGTAATAAATGAAGCTCACAATAAGCACTACAACGACAAGCTGGGTTTTTTCGGTTTTTTTGATTTCATCAATGATTTAGAAGTCGCTAAAGCGCTAATCCAAACCGCCCAGAAAGAATTGGCCGATCGCGGTTTTTCTCCCATGCGCGGGCCATATAATCCGACTGTGAATGACGAAGTTGGGTTACTCGTTGATGGTTTTGACAGCATCCCCATGGTGATGATGCCGTACAATCCGTCTTACTATATTGAAATCTACGATCAACTAGGTCTAGTCACCGCTCGCAATCTTTTCTCCTTTCGTATCAACGGGGAATTGAAAACGCCCGAACGTATTTTAAAAATTTGCGAACGGGTGAAGCGGTCTACCGGGCTGACTATCCGCCGCATTAATATGGCGAAAATGGATGATGAAATTAAGATCATTCACCAGCTGTACAACCAAACGTTGGATCGAAATTGGGGTTTTGTTCCCATCACTCTCGAAGACTTGCAGTTTGCCGCCAAAGATCTCAAAGCAATTTTAGACCCCGCACTTGTGCTCATCGCCGAGAAGAATGGCGTTCCGGCCGGCTTCTGCCTATGCATTCCGAATGTGAACGAGTTTATGTGGGGCGCTCGACGTTGGCCCAGCTCTCTCCGGCCAATTAAATTTCTTTGGAATTTATTGACCCGAAGGCCCAGCGAGGCACGTCTTGCGGTGCTGGGCGTAGCGCCAGAGTTTCGCGGAAAAGGGGTGGCCGCTCTTTTTTATGCTGAAGCGCTCATGACCGGCGGTAAGCGCTATAAATCAGGCGAGCTGTCTTGGGTCGAAGAGAATAACGAAGAGATTATAAAGAGTATCGGCGTGATGGGCGGAGAAAAGCATAAGACTTACCGTTTGTTTGAGACGCCGCCGATGAATGCCTAAAGGAACCGTATGAAGCTGTTTTTAACCGGGGTGACCGGTTTTGTGGGCCGCAATATTTTGCTTCGAGTGCTTGAAGAGGCGCGCTATGAAGCCATTTACGTTCCGGTTCGCAGTAAAGAAAAATTTCGTGCTCAATTGCAGGGAGACGGCTTTGATGAAGTCCCGAGCCGCGTGATTGCGGTAGAGGCTTCGGCCCCGCACTGGGATTTTTCGGCACTTCCGGCGATGGATCATGTGATTCATTCCGCCGGTTCGGTATTTGCCATGTCCCGCGTTGAATATTGTAAGACCAACGTGGAAGGCACCCTCAGTCTGCTTCGCACCCTCAAAGTCGCGGCCAACTCGCGAACGGTAATTTTGTCGTCCCAGGCCGCGGCCGGGCCCACGGTTGGCAACCAAACCCGTAAAGAAGACCAGTCCGAAAGTCCGGTCACCTGGTACGGCGAATCTAAACTCGAAATGGAACAAAAGGTGAACGCAGAGTTCGGGCCGACTCTCACCGAGCGTCCTTATATCTTTATTCGACCGCCGATGATTTTTGGCCCGCGTGATGTCGCCACATTACCGTTGTTTAAAATGACCCGTTTACCGGTGCGGTTTAAGCCAGGTGGCAAAACCAAGTTCTTTAGTTACATCGCCGTCTCTGATCTGGTCGATGCCATCTTGGTTACGCTGGAGGCCCCTACCTGGGAAAGCGTCAGCGGCCGGGCTTTTTTTGTGGCCTCGGAAGAGCCGATCTCAGATGAGCGCCTTATCGAGATGGTGGGGAATTCTCAAAACCGGAAGGGCTATCTACTTAAGCTTCCTCATCCGTTGCTTTGGGGCGTTTCTCAGGTGGTCGAACGAGTGCCTAAGTGGCGAAGTCAGATTCCTAATCTTACTGCCGATCGGGTCAAAGACATTTGGCCTGAACGTTGGGTAGTTTCGTCCGAAGCCTTTTCTTGCCAATTCCGTTGGCGCCCTCGCGAAGAGTTGACCAAGACGTTGCAGCTTACCCACGACTGGTACGTTAAGACCGGGAAGCTTTAAATTCTATTCGAGGCGCGTCTTTCTGCCTCTGCTCCCCACCCGCGGTGACAATAAGGGGCGTCTTTTTGAGCTCTTCGTACCTTGTGCGCAACCGCCTTTTTTCGGCACATCGATTTATTAGCCGTGAACTACCGGTGACAAATATTGCGTCTTGTTACCAGCAGTTAGCTTACCTATAATGCGCGAGCTTTCCCAAAAGAGAAAATCTACTTTGGAGTTTTTACTGTGAATCGTAAGCCTTACGCGCTTTATCCATTTTTATTTCGAATCCGTGGCGGCTTTCTTTTGGGTTTGGCGTTTAAACCCGAAGAGGGATCTCCTTGCACCGGCTGCGTGGATGGCTGGCTTACCGATCGCAATGTGTTTCATGAAACTGCCGACTTGGCCGAGCTAAAAATTCGTCGCGAACTTTTGGGCGAGTTGCTTTTGTTAAACACCGCCCACGTCTATTTTGAAATTCAGGCCGATGGCACGTCCACCCGGCTAGACGGCCTGGTCTGCCCCCATCCCCGCTGCAAGTGTGCGAAAGACAAATACGTGGGGCCAGAAACCATGAGCAAGAATACCCACTTTGCCTTTTCTCCCATTTCAGAATTGGTCTGCTCACGCTATTCGCTACCCCAAGGTAACCTCTGGCTGGCTCGCGCTTCGGGAGCCAATTGGGGTGACTCCTCTACGCAAGCTTCAATCACGGCATATGGTGTTGCAAATGAACGTGAGGATGCGCGTTTTAATGCGTTTCAAGAGTGGCTGAAAAAGTCGACCCTAGGAATCTCCTCCGACACGGTTAAAGAGGTTGAGATTCTTCAGACCGGAAGCCAGAAGCAGGAGTATTACGCGCACGCCGGTGACGCCGAACTAGAGGGTTTAGGTTGCGGCGGAACGCAAGAAGAGGCCTTGGTGAGCGCCATGCATGAAATCGCCAAAAAGCGAGTGTTGCAGCGCTACGCCGCCTCGATGAAAACGCCGTTACTCGTGGTTGGCGCGAATAGTTGGTTGCGCGATCACGTGCCCTTCTTTTTATTGCAACGTTATGATTTGCATCTGCTGTTTTATCCAAACTCCACGCCTTCGTGGGTAGTCGGGGTGGCCGCCCTTTCGCGAACCCGGGTGGACGAAAAGCCATTGTTTACGTTCGGATCCTCATCGGATCCGAAAAAAGCATTCGCCGAAGCACTCGGAAAATTGTTGATTGAAACCAAACCGTGGGAAGAAGAAGACAAAAACAATCTCACGCTGTTCAAACAGCAAGAGGTTACCGACAAGAAAACGCTCCAGCTCAATCGCTGGTGGAACCACTGGATCTACCGCTGTTCAAAAATTTCTCTGCGCGACGTGCTCCATCTCGAGAGTTATCCCAACACTAAAGAGCACTGGAAAGAATTTTTTCGCGACGGCGAGCCAGAAGTGAAGATTCAATCGCTCAATAATCCACTAATGCCCTCAACTCTGCGTCACGTAGTTTCGGCGCGAATCGCCGAAATTCCGGTGAATCGTGGAAAAGTGCGCGGAATTGGCAGTTGGGCCACTTTTCCGATGAATTGATTAGAGCCCTGCAACCACTGACTTGAGACTTTTTTTGATCGTTTCACGCGAGAAACGATCATTCACGTGCCGGCGAGCGTTCGCGCCATATTCAGAAATTTTTTCTCTTTTGGCTTCTAGCTCTAAAATCAAATTGGTTAAACCAACCACATGGTCAGGATGAATCAACCATCCGGTTTTTTCTGAAACGATAATGTCGGTGGCGCCTCCGCATTCGTACGCGATCGACGGCACTTCACACGCCGCCGCCTCAGTGTAAACGATGCCAAACCCCTCGCCGCGCCAGCGCCCACCCCAGAAGCCAAAACGAGAGGGCATAATAAGCACATCGGCTTTACGGTAAACCTCGCCCAAGTCTTGGCGATTTTTTAAACTCGTATGAAATTCAACCCAGTCGCCTAATTTCTCCCGGCGCACGATATTTTCTAAATATTTTTTGTCATTTCCTTCGCCATGAATCAGGTAACGCACCGAAAGCCCGGGACGTTGAGCCCGCGCTTTGCCTAGCGCTTGCAGGACGTGATCATGTCCTTTGTAACGTTCGCTCGAATCCAATCGGGAAACGGTGAGCAGCGTTAACGGCGCAGGGGGATGCGAGGGGATTCGGCTCGGCCAATGCACCGCCGCTTCGGGAAGGGGGGGCGGTACCACTAAGATTTGTGCCGGGGGGTACCCTCGGGCTACCAATCGGCTCTTCGTCCATTCGCTGATCGAAAATATTTTGTGCGATGCTTTTAAAGCCCACTCATCCTGCGGCAACAGGTTTCCCCAGGCTTCGATTCCGTAGACGATTGAAACCAAGGGAATATTCAATGTTTTTGAGAGAAGTTGCGCTAACGGGCCGAGCGACACGTGGCCACAGAGAATAAATTCGGGACGATCGGCTTTGGCAATTTCGAACGCTTTTTTTGCTAAAAGGACTGAGTAGCGATTTTCTGCCCGCCGAAATATTCCTGGCAACCATTTTCGCACGGGAGTGACTTGGTAAGTGGTGGAAGGGGAAATGTTGCTGCTGGTCAGGACAAGCGTATGGCAACTCTCCGGCCCACAAACCTCGGTAAGCAACGAAAGCAGATCATCCAGATAGGATTCAATCCCTCCGTAGCGTTCCCACACGGAGCTGGCCTGCAAACATAGAAATTTCACTTACGGGTTTTGATAAACCTGATGAATCGGGCGACCGGCAAGAATCTGGTCTTTGCCCCACGACGTCACCTTGGCGAAACCGTCTGACTTGATAAACGTCTTAAACGCCGATTCATCGTTCCATTCGGAGACGATGAGGTAGCTCTGTGCGTTAAGAACGTCTTTGTAGAGGTGCGATTTGGTGTGGCCTGGCGAGTCATCCATGACATCCATTACGGCTTCGAAAGCGCGTTCGAACACCACTTCTTTGCCCGGCAGGACTTGGTAATTCATTCCTATGGTAACCATGGCCGGAATGTAAGCGCGTTATAGTCGGTTGCCTAGCTCTTTTTTATTCCATTCCTTGCAATAACCTCGGGTACAATTAAAAGAATGAATAATCGACGAAGAACTACCAATTTTATTCCTGAACCAAGGTTTCAGTTTCGCTTCATCAGGGTTTTGGTTTTTGGCTCGTTCGTCCAAATGGCGCTCATCTGTGCCATCCTTTATTACTTTCTGGGCGAGAACTACCGAATCTTGGTGAAATACGCGGGACTTGAACCTGACGTCACTAACGTGCTCTATCACGAACTTCGTGTTTTAGTGGGCGTGCTGATTTCGGTTTTTACGCTTCACCTTTTGGGCGTGGGCGTATTAGGTATTTTATTTTCTCACCGCGTGGGCGGCGCCGTTTATGCGATGAAGCGCACGATGGCTGACCTGGTCGATGGTAAAGACGTTAAATTGAAGTTGAGAAAAGGCGACGAGTTTCAGGAAATATCTGATCTTTTCAACGAGATGGTCGACACCCTGCGGACTCAAGGCAACTCTTTTTCACGCGCCGTTAACGATCGTTAGGTTTATTGGTCTTCCGGGCAGCGCGACCGATCTTCACAATAATCGCAAAATAGGGCGATTTTATCCGTGGCCTTTTTTTCGGGGGCGCAGAATTTACAAAACTCTTTGTTAAGTTCATTCATCTCTTTAGTCTTCAACTCAATTTTCTTATTTAGGCGATTTTTGGCAAAGGCGAGCTTAACCGCGGTGCCCCGCAGTTTGGGGTCTTTTTCACCTTCGGTAATCGCCTGAAAATCTTTGCTCAGGGCGCCTTCAAATTCGCGGAGCATATCGTCTCGGAGCTTAGCCAGAGCATCGAGCTCTTTTTGCAGTTTTTCGATGGCGGCAGGGGCCAAAGGGCATTGAATGGCCATCGCATCAAAGGCAAGACTCACAAACAATATGGTGGCGAAAACTCTCAGCATCGTCTTTTTGTTCATATCCAGTCAGACACTCGTGGCGGCCCCTAAAAAGGCCAAAGAGCCATTATCCTCCCAAATGGTGACGGAGCTAAAGGCAAAAGATGAGGCACTTTCTGAAAAAATTGAAGAGCTAGAGGCTCACCTCGAAGTGATGCAGGAGCAGTACCGTATGCTCGTGCAAAAAACTTCGCTCGTCTTTCATAATCAGTTTTACGTGCGCGGGGGAATCACCCTCATTTCGCCTCGCGTGTATGGGTCAGGCATCAAGGCGGAAGCGGGTACCGGCGGGTTCTTAGGGCTGGGCCAGTATTTTGGTCGCAATCATGTGGCCGATCTGGCCTTTGAATGGGACATCTACCCCTCGCTTAGCCTGCGCTACCGCTATGAATTCCACAATGACAACCCGCTAGTTTCGATTGGACCGGTGGCCGGGGTTAAGCTGAGGGCCTTGGACTCAGGCCCGATGGATAATTCGATTGATCGGCCTGACTTATTAAAAGGCGCATTCGTAATGTTAGGGGCTAGCCTTGGCGTGCCGTTGGGACGGGTCTTGTTTTCCTTTGAAATCGTCTATCTCTTTCCTGCGCAAAATTTTATTCTGGCCAACCTCGGCGCCACCTTCTTTATCTTCTGACGAACCCCTATTTGCCTCGTTATTCCGTACTAAAGTCAGTTCCATTCTGGAACCAAGGTCCAAGAAGGAACCAGCATTTTGGCCTTTCTGAGCCTAGCAATGAGGCATCACTCTTGCTTACGGTTAGAGCATGAAGCAAGAGAACCTCCCAAGATTTCGTCCTTTGTCCTCAGTTTCTACAGAAGTTCTTGCCGTTGTGACCTGCGGCGTCTCTTTTCTCATCGTTTGCTTGATGGCCCGCCTATTGTGACTTTAAGATATCCGAATGTTTGATGAAAAATATCCGGAAATTGACCCCAACAAAAAGACCTCGAAAGAAATATGGGAAGGGCGGTACGGCTCAACCACAGGCTTTCTATTCGGTAAAGAGCCCGTGGCCCTGCTGAAGAGCCACGTTGGCCACCTCAAGCCTGGTAAGGCCCTCGATATTGCGATGGGAGAAGGGCGTAATGCCATCTTTTTGGCTTCTCAGGGCTTTGATGTGGAGGGGATGGATGGAAACGCTAAGGCGATTGAACGAGCAAACTCCTTAGCTGCCGAGAAAAAAGTTACCGTCTCGGCCAAGACCCAGAACTTAGATTTTTTTCTCATGCCGCTGATGAAGTACGACACCATCGTGATGACGTATTTTCGTCCTCAACCCCGTTTTTTTAGCGAGGTGCTGCGTGGTTTAGTGGCCGGCGGAACCTTCGCCCTTGAGGCTTACACTTTGGAACAGGTGCGGGCAAACGCCGCCACCCCGAACCCCAATTTAGATTTTGAAGAGTGCTATAAGCCTAACGAAGTTTTAGGCCACCTGAAGAGTTTTCAGATTCTGTACTACTCCGAGCTGCCGCTCGGTAGCTCCCAGGTTATTCAAGTGATTGCCAAGAAACCGAAGTAGTTAAAATTTCGGATACCAGACTCTTCACCCTTCGCCGGGTTTGAGACTTAATCTGTTCCATATCACCAAATCTTGCCATATCGATGAGGGGTAAGCGGCCCCTAGTACGCTAAATTTACTAGAAAATGTAAGGTCCTTGTATTTTTATGAAAAACATTGAAAAATACAAGGGTGGCACATTTAAGACCCCGGCATTCTCTGGAGATTTATCGGAAGCTTCTGAAGTTTAGTCCTTTAGTAGGTATATTTGGGCATCGGCAGGTGGGTAAGACGACGTTTTTAGAGCAGGTTTGTCCCTCCTACCATACCTTCGACGACCACTTAACATTGCGTGCCGCCACAGTTAACCCAGTCAAGTTTCTCGGTAAATTAGGAAAGCCGCCGGTAGCCATTGATGAAAGCCAGATGTGCCCACCACTTTTTCCTGCCCTAAAGGAGCTCGTTCGAAAGCGGAAGCGGCCAGGCCAGATAGTTTTGTCCGGCTCGGTGCGTTTTTATAGCCGCAGCGCCATCCGAGAGTCTTTAACGGGTCGCATTGTGAACGTGGACTTACTTCCCATGGTGCTCACGGAACTTGCCGAGCTCGAACGGTCTAAGCTGCCGCTGCGGCTCATTGAGCAGGCAACTTTTTCTGGTGAGTGGGAGGGTGAACTCAGTAAGACCGCGCAGAGTAGCCGTGAAAAGCTCATTGCTAAGTACTTCGACAATGGGGGGCTGCCCGGAATTTGCTTTTTAAGAAATGAGCGTGTCAGGTCCGAGCGGCTCCGGGAACAGTTGCAGCTCATGTTGGATCGGGACCTTCGTTTAGTCTACCCAAGTACAATTCCCTACCTGCAGCTAGTGAATTTTGTGTCTCGGCTTGCGGAGAGGGAAGGGGAAGCGGTTCAGCCAACGCGATTGCGCCGGGAGACAGGCATTTCTGAGGTGACTCAGAAAAGACTTCTCTTTGCCCTAGAAAACATCTTTCTCATCCGTCAGATTCCGATCGAAGGCGATCGTAAAGGAGTTTCGGTTTATTTTGAGGATCAGGCGGAGTGCCTTTCCCTTTCAGAAGCTCGGCCCGATCTGCTCCGGCAGTTTGAAGGCGCAGTATACCGAAATCTACGAGCGACTTTTTTCTATGAAATGGGCTTGAGCTTTAGATTCTTTCAGTATAGGGCGCAGCCCGATGTTCGAATTCCATTCGCCTTGAAGAGTCAGAGCGGGTGCCTGGGGATTATTCCGATCTTGGAAGCTGCTCCCACGCGGCAGCAACTACGCATGGCAGGTCGATTTCTGCAGCGCTACTCACCGGCCACCGTGCTCTTTGTGACGCGGGGGCTTCGTAAAACCGAAGTTTTGGAGCCCAGGATCCTTCAGGTACCTGCCGAACGGATTTTGTTCGAATAGTGGTAAGGGGCAGGCTTAAAAAAATTTGTCACCGACCCAACCGACCAATAAGGCCCGTCTCTTTCTTCTCTTTTGTCCCTAGTAAAAAGTATCCGCGATGGTTTTTAAGGCGTTCTGCATGGGTACGGCCGAGACCTGGTTATTGACCAGAGTATGCACGGCCTCTTTGGTGAGGCCGGCGTGGTTTTTCATGGCGGTGACAAGGTTTTTCCATTCGGTTTGGTTGTTGGGATCCGTTAACGCAGCAAGCGCGGCGTCGGTGTTTTCGGGGCCGGCGGCGTAGAGGCGGCTCATGAAGTCGGTAGCGCGTTCGGAGACGCTGGCGCCGGCGACCCAGAGCATGGCGGTTCGGTCTCGAGACGCAGTCACAATAAATTTGCCGTCGGGCGAGAACTTGGCCGTGTAAACAGAACCGGAATGTCCCTGCAGCGTTGCTTTGAGTTGTCTGGTTTGAACGTCCCAGAGCTTGGCGGTTTTATCGTGGGACGCAGTCACAATCGTTTTGCCGTCGGGCGAGAACTGGGCCGACAGAACGTTAGCGGAATGTCCTTGCAGCGTTGCTTTGAGTTGTCCGGTTTGAACGTCCCAGAGCTTGGCGGTGTCGTCGTCGGACGCAGTCACAATAAATTTGCCGTCGGGCGAGAACTGGGGCGAGCGAACAGTCTCGGAATGCCCCTGCAGCGTGGCTTTGAGCTGCCCACTTTGAGCGTCCCAGAGTTTGGCGGTGTTGTCTCGAGACGCAGTCACAATAAATTTGCCGTCGGGCGAGAACTGGGCCGACAGAACGGTAGCGGAATGTCCTTGCAGCGTTGCTTTGAGTTGTCCGGTTTGAACGTCCCAGAGCTTGGCGGTGTTGTCGTCGGACGCAGTCACAATAAATTTGCCGTCGGGCGAGAACTGGGCCGACCTAACAGAACTGGAATGCCCCTGCAGCGTTTTTTTGAGTTGTCCGGTTTGAACGTCCCAGAGCTGGGCGGTCTTGTCTGAGGAAGCAGTCACAAGGGATTTACCGTCGGGTGAGAACTCGGCCGACTGAACCCAGGTTTGAAATCTCTGCAGAACTGCTTTGGGTTGCCCGGTTTGCGCGTCCCAGATCTTGGTGGTGTTCTCGGAAGCAGTCACAAGAGAATGGCCGTCGGGCGAGAACTGGGCTGACAGAACGTCAGTATAATGACCCTGCAGCGTAAGGTAGAGATTCGCACTAGGCGGCACTGGCTGCTGCGCTTGCCCTACCGCCCCGCCCCCCGAGCCAAACGCCCCGCCCAAGTAGCTCCCGGCATAGCAAAAAGCGCCCTCGTCTTTCCTAGCTTCGCGAATAAACGAGTGCGGGAAAAAAATCGGACCACGAGTCGCATCTACCGTATCGCGCACGAACTGCGGAGTATTCGGGTTCATGAGGGTCTCCACTAAAGTACGCGCGCTGTTTCTCTGCGCTTCCGGCATCACGGCTCTAAGCGCTTGGTCATTGAACATGGTGTCCACAAAGCGCTGCCGCATCAGCCCTTTTTCCCCTTCGGGTAGGCCTTTGAAAACGTCTTCTTCAAGCCTCTTTACCAGGGCCGATAGCCCCTCTGCTTCTAAGTCCTCCACCCCGGCTAACGCATAAAGAGTGTAAACCAGCTCCGAGCAGTACATCGGAGGGCACTTGCCGCCTTCGATTTTACTGCACACGGCTTCGCAGCCGCGTTTCATGATCTCGGGTAGCTTCGCTTTGGCCCCGGCCAGTTTCTTGCCTTCCACGTAGACGTCGGTTGTGAGCGAACTATCGTACTGCACGGTGCCCTGCATTTTTAGCGCAAGTTCTTTCACGCGCTTTAAAACTTCTTCCGGTTTCTTGTCGCCGTAGAGTTTGTTTTTGCGAAGTTTCATCACGTGAAAAGGCCCCGAGAAGCTATAGGGCCCACCGTAACCTTGGGGAGAGTCAATGTGGTAAAACTTCCCGTCTTTATCCTTCATCACCACTGCCGCGTGGCTGGTGCCTTCTTGGATGTGGCCCTGTAGGTTATTTGCCGAAGGCACGTCGTTCGAAGTGCGAAAATAGACTAAGACATCGCCTTCTTCTAAACAGGCGTTGAGTTCGCTCGGAGTGTTCAACGCTACAATGCCTCTGCCTTTTTGTCCGGGCAGCTCGCTAAAGTGAGAAGTCGCTTGAGCAGAGGACATGTCTTTAGACAAATCGAATGAGTTATAGGGTTTATTCTCTTTAAAGTACGAAAGGGATTTCTGGGCGTCTTCGGCCTTGAGCGGCTTTGATTCAGGGCAGGGGCAGATGCCGGCGCCAGTGACGGCTTGCTCGCTCCGAGTGGTTATGAGCTTTGCCGGCTTTCCTTTGGCGTGATCGGTCTTTGCTCGTTGTTCCGCTTGGGTTTGGGCCACGGTGGCAAGGAGCAGTATCAACAGCGTTTTCATGAAGAGATTGTAGCACAATCTTTGGTCTTAACTGATTGAAGGAGCCACTGCCGACTTTCGGTGCCAATCCAATCCGGCTCGGCTTGCCCTGGCTATTTTGAGTCCACCGAGATAGAAAGATTTGCGCCAATGAACCCAGGAGCTATTGATGCCGTTTTTCGCCCACATTACGCTGTTGACCCTTTTGCTGACGCTGCCGGTTCACGGCGCGAGTACCTACAAAGAGTCCTACCCGGACGAGATGCCGGAAAACGTGAAAACCTTCTTCAAAGAAGCCGTCTCCAAGGCCTACACCCGGATGTTTTCCGACGGGGGAGTTCTCCGCTGCGTGGATAAGAACGCGAGAATGGATTACGTCGATCCCAAAACGGTAACCGAACACCACGGTAAGGCGTTTCTAGACGCCGGAATCCTGTACAAGACTCAAATTCGTATTTTCGGCGCGCACGTGAGCAATGGCGCGGAGTTGCCGCCCATTAAAGTCATGCAGGGCTACAAAGAAGGTTTCGCCTACGCTTGGGCCCATTACGGTCTGGTTCATACCACGGAGAAAGAGGGCCGCCTCTTTTGGCACGGTGGTTTTGAAGTGACGATTAATAGCGCCAAAATTCTCGATGCGGCGTCGAGCGACGTCTGGGCCGGAGTGATGGCCCACGAGATGCTTCACAACATGATGCACGCCCATGAGCGCGCGGAGGATGTCGGTCAGGATAAGGCCTACGCCGGCGACATCTTGATCAACACCATGCAAAACTGCGTCACCGATGCGGCGGATTTACGTAACTACTCCGGCACCTACCGCTGCGGCGGACGCCAGCCGTAGTGAGCCACCCCCGCGAGGACCAAGATCACTTCGTGCAGGCGGTACGGCAATGACTCAAATCACATGGATAAGCCGCCATCCACTACGATCGTTTGGCCGGTGACGTAGTTGGCGGCGGAGCTGGCCAAGTAAACCACGGTCTGGGCCACCTCATCGGGCGTACCGGTACGTCCGAGTGGAATGTGCTTCATGAACTCGGTTTTTTGCTCGGGGGTGAGTTCTTGAGTCATGTCGGTATCGATGAAACCTGGGGCAACGGCGTTGACGCGAATGTTGCGCGAAGAAAGTTCTTTGGCCATCGACTTGGTCAGGCCAATCACTCCCGCTTTTGCCGCACAGTAAGCCGCTTGTCCGGCGTTACCGGTAATTCCCACTACCGACGAAATATTGATGATCGCGCCTTTACGCTCTTTCATCATCGGGCGCAATAAGGCTTGTGACGTCAAAAAGGCGCTACGCAAATTTGTATTCAAAACCTGATCCCAATCATTTACCGAAAAGCGGGCCATCAATCCATCGCGGGTGATGCCGGCATTGTTTACGAGAATGGTAATTTTTTTGGTCTCTTTTAATATCGTGTCTACGCCCGCTTCAATCTCTTCTGGCACCGAGACATCGAACTTGATTGCGGTGGCCGATCCGCCCGCACTTTTAATCTCGGCGCAAACCGCTTCGGCCTTTTCGGCGCTCGATACGTAGTTTACCCAGACGTGGGCACCTTCGGCGGCCAACGCTACCGCAATGGCTTTGCCAATGCCTCGCGAGCCACCCGTTACCAGGGCAATCTCACCGGTTAATCGTTTCATGTATGCTCCTTGCACCAGGTTTCAAAGGCCTTAACGTCGTCGACGCTTTCCACGTTCATCCACTTAGCTTCGGACTGAATTCTTTTTCCAAGCCCACTCAAAACTTTGCCGGGCCCCATTTCCACAAACGTGGTGGAGCCTGCGGTGTAGAGCGCCTGGACGCACTCAATCCAACGTACCGGCTGACAAATCTGCTCGGTAAGCAGCGACACCAGGTCTCCGTCTTTGTGTAACTGGGCGTTAACGTTGTGGCAGACGGGATACTGTCGCACTTTCCACGGTGTGGCGGCGAGATACGCCTTGAAATTATCCGCGGCGGGTTTCATTAGCGGAGAATGAAATGGCGCGCTCACCTTGAGCGGAATCGCCTTTCGCGCTTTGATGCCGTCGAGGGTTCCTGCGCTCGCCATCTCGCAAGCCTTAGTCACGGCGCCGGCGTGCCCCGAAATCACAATTTGCCCGGGTGCATTCAGATTTGCCGGCACTACGACGAAATCATTCGGATCTTCAGTCGCCGCTTTGCAAAGGGTAAACGCTTGCTCGGCATCTAGCCCCAGTAACGCCGCCATGGCCCCGCGGCCTTGGGGCACGGCAGTCTGCATCAGCTCACCGCGCTTACGCACCAGTCTTACCGCTTCGGTTAAAGTCATGGCCCCCGCGGCCGCTAAGGCAGAGTACTCGCCCAAGCTGTGGCCCGCGGTCCTCGCCGGAACAAAATCAAATTGCCGTTTCAGCACCTGAAACCACGCATAAGAGGTGGTCAATATACTGGGCTGCTGATTCATGGTGAGCTCAAGCACGTCGGCCGGCCCCTCTAAACACCAGGACAGCAGATTTTCGTGAAGGGCGTCGGACGCCTCTTCGAAATAGGCTCGGGTGTAAGTAAAATTTTCGATCAGGGCCCGGGCCATGCCCACGCTTTGAGAACCTTGGCCTGGAAACAGAGCAGCTACGTTAGTCTTCATAATGAGTGTAGTTAGAGGCGTATCAAGGCGGAGCCCCAGGTAAGGCCTCCACCAAAGGTAGCAAACAGCATTAGGTCACCTGGTTTCACTGCGCCACTTCTCCACGCTTCGTCCAGTGAAACGGGTAGCGTAGCCGCCGAGGTATTGCCAAATCTATCGACGTTAAGCCACATCTTATCGCGATCTACTTTAAGCGCTCGGGCGCAGTGATCGATGATGCGAATGTTAGCTTGATGAAAAAAGAAAAAATCAACGTCATCTTTGACCGTGTTGTGTTCGGCCAATAGCTCGGTTGCCGACTTTACCATGGTGCGGGTGGCGAGTTTAAAAACCTCAGAACCTTGCATCTTAATCTTATGCTGGTTTACCGAATACTCTGCCGAGTAGGGTGGCACTTTGCAGTAGCCATGCGGGATGCATAAAAGATCTTGAGCCGTTCCGTCGGTGCCCAAGTTAATCCCTACGATGCCCCCCTCCGCATCCGCTCCTACGCGCTTCAAAACGGTAGCGCCCGCGCCATCGCCGAAGAGCACGCAGGTGGCGCGGTCATGCCAATCCACGACGGTGGAAAGCGTTTCGACGCCGATGACCAATGCGGTTTTTACCTTGCCACAATTTAGGTATTGCTCGGCAATGGAGAGGCCGAATACCCAACCCGAGCACGCCGCCTGAAGGTCAAAACCAAAGGCTTTGTCGCAGCCGAGTAGGGCCTGAAGTTGATTGGCCGTGCACGGCATCACCGTATTTGGGGTGATCGTGCCCACTAAAATGAGGTCGATCTCTTTGGGGTCAACGCCGGCCATATCCAACGCTCGCTTAGCAGCGGCGTGGGCCATCGACAGAGTATTTTCCCCTTTTTTAGGGTCACAAATGCGGCGGGTTTGAATTCCAGTTCGGGTTCTGATCCATTCGTCGTTAGTGTCGACGAATGCTTCAAACTCCTTGTTGGTCATCACGCGTTCAGGAAACGCAGAACCAGAGCCTACAATTCTAGCCTTGTATTTCATCGAAGAGATTCACTCTCCAAGCTTACTCAGCCAACGAGCGAACCAGCTTGCCCTTGTAATAGTGGCAACTTCCGCAAATGCGATGAGCCAAAATGGGCTCGCCACAATTCGTGCACGAAGCGTAGTTCACTTTGCTCAAAGCCAAATGAGACCGTCGCAAGTGCTGGCGGGTGTAGGATCGTCGTTTTTTAGGTACTGCCATTTTATCTCCTCTGGGCCATGAAAATCAGGCCCGATAGCTTTCCAAAACCGAAAAGGCGGTAAGGCCTTTCGCTGGGGGACAATCACAACCACCTTGGTTCAAATTGCTCCCACACGTTTGGCAAACCCCCTTACACTCTGGGCCGCAAAGGCTCTGGTAAGGAAGGCTTAAAAAAAACTGCTCCTGAAAAATCGGAGCTAAATCTACATCGTGCCCTTCAAAAAAGTGCACATCTAATTCATTGCTCTCGTCGGCCAATACCGGAGCTTTACTGCGGCTGGCGGCGATGTGAGCTAACGCGATCGAAAAGGGATGATTTACGGCCTGGGGAAACACTTCGGCGCAGCGAGCGCAGTTTTGATCCACCACAAACTCCAGATTTCCGCGCATGTAGTAGTCGGGCTCGAGCTTGGTCAATTGGACATTAAGCTTCATTTCGCCGTGCACCGTATAGCCCTGCTCGGCAATTTTAGTGATAACGCCCTGAACCCAGGCGTCTTTAAGGCTGGAGAACTTAAAAAAGCTATCTCCCTCGGCAAGTTGTGTGATCGCGAGCTTCATATTAAAACTCGCAAATTAAGCAGTTAGGACATTTTAATCAAGTTGAAAAACTCTTGTCGTGTACTGGGTTTACGAAACTCTCCTAAAACCGAGCTGGTTTGGGTTGAAGAGTTTTGCTTTTCCACCCCCCGCATCATCATGCACATGTGCTGGGCCTCCATTACCACACCCACGCCGTGGGGCTTTAAGACGGTCATTAAGGTGGTGGCTATCTCGCTGGTCAGCCGCTCTTGGACCTGCAGCCGACGAGAGAATAGATCAACAATTCTAGGTATTTTCGATAGACCGATGATCTTCTTTTTGGGGATGTACCCAACGTGGCATTGGCCGAAGAAGGGAACTAGATGGTGCTCACAAAGGCTATAGAACTCAATCCGGCGTACGATGACCATGTCGGTGCTAGAGGAGTCAAACAGCGCCCCGTTCACCAGCTTCTCAAGCGATTGGTCGTAGCCGGTGGTAAGAAACCTAAAGGCCTTTAGGTAGCGCCCAGGGGTCTTTACCAACCCCTCCCGTTTAGGATCCTCGCCAATGGACCTTAGTAGGGTGTCCACTCCCTGTAACAGGGCCTTTTCATTTTTCTCAAAAGTGTCTTCTTTAGCCGCCATGGGGTTGCCGTCCTCCGTAGTATTCCACCCAGTTACGGCCGGTGCTTTTCAGCCTCAAGCGGTGAAGATTCCAGTTTTCTTGGGCCGTGGCCGCTTCAAGGCGGCCCCAAAGCACTAGCAAAAGGTTTTCCGAGGTGGCCAGCTGACCAGCCATAAAGGGCACGTCGTGATTCATATGGCGGTGATCTAATGGGGCCACCACCAATTCGTTGAGTAAGGCTTTTAAGCGTTGAAAATGAACTACCATCCCGGTTTCGGGGTCAGCCTCGCCGGCAATGCAGACTTCAAGCTCGTAATTATGACCATGACCAAAAGGATTAGAGCAGGCGCCAAAGACCTCGCGGTTTTTTTCCGGGGTCCAGTCGTCGCGGTAAAGCCGGTGGGCTGCAGAAAACTCGACCACTCTGGTAACAAAGAGACTGGAACTCATCAGGCGAGCAAACTAACCCAACAAGTCAGACGACGCGAGGCCTAATTGTAAAGTGGCTCAGCCGCGGCGGTGCCCAACACTCTGACAGGTGCTCACCAAAATCGCGCCAAATAGGGCACCGCGGGTTTACTCTGTGGCCTTGCGGTATTCACCGTGCCCTAAATTTTTGCCCCCCTTAAGGTGACCAAATGCGTCGCTTTAGGTGGAACCCCGCTGAGTGAAATTTAAACATTTCTTTTTGTGCGTTAGATTAAACGGTTGCGGTGTTTTGTCTTGGTGGCCTGTCACTCAGCGATACAACTCGCAAAAAAACTGAACGCAACTTGTCTCACCGCTTTGACCACAAGAGATCCGTATTCCGTTGGTCTTTCCCTCTAAATAAGGGGTGGCATAACGCTTGCTCATTCCGATACCCGAGCGAGGTCTAATTCCTGCGCACACTCGTAGTGTGTGCGGCTGAGATTGGGCTGGAACAGTTCTAGCAATCTAGATAGTCGCTCACGGTTTTTACGCTGAAGCAGAAGTAGATTTTGTAAATAGGAGTAGCTGAAGATGAAACGACGTACTGAAGCAGGAAACATGGTAGTGAACCGCCGCCTTAAGGGTTTGGCTCTTATTACGGGAATGGTGCTGCTGTTCTCTTCGGGTATCTCCGTAGCGGCCGGCACGGACTTCAAACTTTTTCACAAGCCAGCCGCGGCCGAAAAGTTTGTAGAACTCACTCACCTGAGTGATTCCGAAAAGACGGAATCCGGTGCGTGGCTGAAAGACCTTACTAAAGACGCCGACGTCATTAGTTTTGTCACTAAGTATGCGACCGAACCCATCAAGTTCGTCGAAGCAGTGAAAGAAGCCTTCAAAGCGGTTGGTGATGATGCTACCGCCAAAGAGACCTTCAAAACTGATCTCAAAAAAGCTTTTGATAAAGTGGCACCCGAGCTTTTCGGTAGCACGCTTTCTAAACGCAAGTTAGCGTTGATGGACTTGGTTGATCAGCTTCTCAAATCGAGCGATCTCAATAAAGATGAGCTTTTAAAAGACCTCTTTACTGCCGACATGATTGCCGAACTTGGTTTGAAAACTGAATTGCCAACCGAAGTGGCCGAAGCCGTAGCTACCAAGACTGGCGAGCCGGCTGCCGAGAAAGAAAAAGAAAAATCTTTGCTCGAGCGTATCACCGAAATTAAAGATGAGTTTTTGAAGAAATTGGCTGAGAGCGGTAAGACCCCTCCGGCTACCGACTCTACCGCTCGTCCAGCGGTTGACGTCGGCACGACCCCCGGTGGTGCAGTTCCTGGTGCGGTGCCTGGTGCACTCCCCCAAGGTGGCGCCCGTGCGGTTGGCGAACAAAACAACGCCATTAACGAAAAGCTCGTTACCCAGATATGTGATCTGAAAGCCGCTCAAGACGCAGCCGCGCTTGCGGGCGAGCAAAAGTTGTTGGCCGTCTCTGACGGTTTAAACAACTTGCTTAACCAAGAAGCGATTCGCAACCGGTTTAATCAAAACCAAAACAAGAAGAACGACGGTCTTGAAGCCGCCGCCGCTGCGATTGCTCAAAGCTTAAATGACAACGGTAAGCAACAGAACGCGGTAGCCCAGGCTCCGCAGCCTGTTCAGCCTCCGCAACAAGCTCAGAACAATCGTCGTAACGACGACCAACAGCCTTTGCCGCTTCCGACGCCTGACCAGCAGCAGCCGCCGCAGCAGAATCAGCCGGCTCCGTTTATGGTGCCTCAGCTTGGCAATAACACTCCCGTTCGAGTGGCTACTGGCCGGTTGCCGATCTCCAGCGCAGTGAATGAGCTGGACCGTGTGGAAACGATTGCGAACAACCTTGAGAATCGTCAGTCTTCGCTAAAGCAAATTGCGCTGATGGGACCCAACGTACCTTCGGCCGCTTTAGTAGAGCCTATCTCTAAGCTGGATTCGGAAATTAACCGCGCTCAGTCGGCGCTTAAAATTGCGAACGACAAAGCTAAGAATTTGGATCGGGATCTCGAACGAGTTAAAGAAGGTGGTCGTAAGGCTCTTGCGGAAACCGACTTGAGAAAAGAGAAACAACTCCAGCTTGAGTTCCAAGAGAAGAAAGATGCTTTCGAACAAGAGAAGCAAGCGATTCAGCAGCAGGTAGGGCAAGTGCAGCAGAGCGGTGGCGATGCCGCGGCTTACTCGCAGCAAGCTAACCAGTATCTGACGCAGAAAAGCCAAGAGCTGGCTCAGGCTAAAAAGCTTAAAGACACTTTCGAAGGTGAGCTTGAACTCAAGGTTGAATCGCTGAACGGCGAAATCAAGGCCTTGGCAGCGCAGCGCGACGACTTGAAAGCCGGTGCCGCTACGATTGAAGGGCAGTTAGCTACGCTCAAATCTGAGCAAAGCCAGCTTACTCAGCGGTATAGCGAAGCATACCAACGTGAATTGAGTGGCCCGGTCGCTGGTCTAGCGGGCGGAGCTACAGGTTTTAGCAACAACGCCTCTAAGATTGTCGGCTACAGAGGGGCAAATAGCGGTGGAGCCCCTACCTTGCCAGGGCGGTTGCAACGTGGCACTCCGGCCAACTTACCGACCGGCAATGCTGGTCGAGGAATGTTTGGCGGCAAAGCTCAGTAATCGAAGCTTAGTAAGACTTTGAATTGCGGCACGTATCCTGAAATGCCGAGGGTTTAAAAAAACCCTCGGTCTTAATGGGCAGAGAAACTTTAAATGCGGAAGCAGTAGTAGTGGTTGATAGTGGTTGTGGTTTCCTCGAGTTATAGCGGAATGTGGTAGCTGAAGTGGTAGTTATCGACGGAAAGCCTAAAGTTTCTCTGCCTTATTTTTTCCTGTGAATCCAATCAGTTAAGCGGGCAACACAATTGCTCACCTCCCGGAACCCTTACCCAGCAAGGTTCTTTGACTCTTCTCGTCAATCTTCGGTATAATTATAGTATCCAATCCCGAAGAGGGGGTGTGTTGTGAAACGAGCGCTAAAAATCTCGGCGCATGCGGCTAGAAAGACGGTTGAAAGTGGCATTCTCCATTTTCGATTGTGCCACGTGTGTCTGCATTTAAACGAAGCCGAAAACGACGTTACCGAATGTGAGGCCTGTCAGTGCACCTTTACCGGTGATAACTCTTGGGAGATTGGCCGTTTTGGCCGTCCGGAGCAATCGAAGGATTCAGGCGATGATGAACCCGTAGAGGGTGACCCCAAAGCGGCAATGCGGCTTACCGGCCTTTCTGTAGTTTGGTAACTCGCTAGGCCGCTTGTCTCAGGCCTAAAATCACTTTTAATGTAAACAGCGGATCGGGGTCGAGC
>JAYSWN010000054.1:0-2094 GCA_043718025.1 Pseudomonadota bacterium | reverse complement strand
TGACAAAACACATTGTTGTCGTTGACCCCGCCGTATTGAAACCAGAACTCTTCGCCTTCAACCGAATGGCGGGGGCGAGTCGAATTCCGCTAACCTTTCATTTACCGGCGATGTTTGGAGCCCATTCGCTTCAAGCCGATAACGTTGGGGTGGCGGGAGTGGTAATTTTGGGCAGCAAAGCAAGCGTAAATGAGAAACCGGAGTGGCAGCAAGCGTTGGCAAACTGGATTCGTCCGCTATGGGCCGTGGGGGTTCCCACGTTAGGAATCTGTTACGGTCACCAGCTCATTGGCCACTTGCACGGCGCTAAGGTGGGGTACGCGTTTGAAGATAAACTCAAGCGGGTTGGGTTTCGCGAAGTGGCATTTACCGAAAACCGCCTTTTGAATAGCCAACCTAAGGGCCATCTTTATTACTCGCATGAAGAGGCCGTTTTGAGCGTTCCTTCGGAAATGACGGTCTTTGCTTCGAGTGCCGACTTGGCCATTGAAGGGCTGGAGCATAAAACTCTACCCATCTGGTCGCTGCAAACCCACCCAGAAACCACCTGCGTAAACGAAGGGGTGAGACGCAATCACAATGATTTGGTCTTCGGACACTCTATCATCGACGCTTTTATAACTAAGTGCCAAAGCCGCGGTTGATATCGGATTGGGTGAGTAAGTAGATTTTTTTGTCGTTGAACAGCTCGAAAAGAACCGGATCGATTTTTCCTTCTTGAACCTCGGCGTGAAGGATATTGAGAGCTTTCTCGAGGGGCATAGCCTCTTTGTACCAGCGATCGGCCGAAGTGAGTGCATCGTAAATATCGGCAATCGTCATTATTTTAGATTGAAGGGGGATCTCGTGCGAAAGCAGGCCCCGCGGATAACCTGTGCCATCTAGCTTTTCATGATGGCAGTAGGCAATCTCGGTCAGATGGCGAAAGTCTTTAGTCCACGGAATCATTTTTAGGTATTGGTAGGTATGACGCACGTGCGACTCTATCTCTAGCCGTTCGGAGTCAGTCAGCGAGCCCGACTCGATCGAAAGGGCCTCGAATTCTTCGGTACTAAGTAAGGGAATTGACGTGCCTTCTAGCGGAAACGCCTCGGCCCTAATTCGCGTGAGCATCTTATAGTCTTCGGGGCTCAAGGCCCCGCCCGGTTCATTCAGTTTTTGAATCTTTGCCCAGAATGCATCGAGCTCGGCCAGTCTTTTTTTGTATTCGTCTTCGGCCTGTCTGTTTTCTTTTCCATTCGACTTTTGAAACATTTGAATTTGTGCAACGGCTCGCGCTAGTCGTATTCGTTCTTGAATCTGTCCAACTTGATACGGGTAAAGTTTTTTAGCCTTTACCAAAACCTCTTCGCGCACGCCGATCTTTCCGAAATCATGAAGCAAGGCCGCGTATTCTAGCTCGCGCATCTCCTCATCACGAAAACGTACCGAACGGTAGATGCCGGTATTGCATTCGGTGGTCGCCCGCGCTAACGCTACGCAAATTTTTGCCACGCGTTCGGAGTGACCGCCGGTGCTTGGATCGCGCGATTCAATCGCACTGATCGAAGCTTTCACAAATCCATCAAAAAGTCTTTGGACGTCTTCGTATAGTTCAACGGTTTCTAAACAGGTCGCGGCTTGGGTGCCCAGGGAGGCGACCAGACTTTCGTCTTCAGTTCCGAACTGGGCACGGGAATCAACCACCGTTTTATTGCAGAGCTGAATCACCGCAATGTTTTCGTTTCGACGGTTTCGAAAAGGTACCGTAAGCAAAGAGTAGATATCGTCGGTTTCGCTAAAGTCGATATTGCGATTGTAGGTGGGCACGGCCAATGACTTCAGTCGCGAGACATCCGTGGTGATAATGGGCTTGGCCGTTAAGGTGACGTAACCGCAAAAGCTGTTTTCAATGATTTTCACTGAACGCGATTCGTCAACGGGGTTCTGCCCGCGGTGGCAAACAAACCGTTGTACGAAAGTAAGCTCGCCGTCGCGCTCTTCAATTTGGTAAAGAATTCCCGCCGAGGCCGAGGTCATGGCCACCGACTCGCGCAGGCAGATGGCCAATAGCTGTTTGGGGTCACGCTCAGCCGAGAGCATCAAAAAAATCTC
>JAYSWN010000053.1:0-5301 GCA_043718025.1 Pseudomonadota bacterium | reverse complement strand
TAGAGTTCAGCGCGGGGGTGCCGGGGACAATCGGCGGTGGAATTTTTATGAACGCCGGCACAAAGTATGGTTGTTACGCCGACATATTAAAAGAACTTCGCCTTTTTGATTTCATACTTGGCGCCCAAACGATTAATCGCGA
The DNA here is from genome assembly GCA_043718025.1 of Pseudomonadota bacterium. GTDB lineage: Bacteria > Bdellovibrionota > FAC87 > UBA2466 > UBA2466 > JBGSST01. The sequence goes on along the minus strand of JAYSWN010000053.1, from coordinate 5,159 downwards.
GCAAGCGCACTTTGGCTACCGCCACCAGAATGCGGTGAAAAACCAAATCGTGATTTCGGCAACCTTTGCCTTGAAGCGTGGTGATGGTGAAGGGGTGAAGGCGGAACGAGATCGCATCATCGCGGAACGCGCCGAAAAGCAGCCCCTCGATTATCCAAGTTGCGGCTCCACTTTTAAAAATCCGGAAGGGCACTCCGCCGGACGACTCATTGAGAAATCTGGATTAAAAGGCACTACGGTAGGCGGCGCCGAAATCTCATTGAAGCACGCCAATTTTTTACTCAATAAAGGCAACGCCAAGGCAAGTGACATTCTGACCTTAATCGGTATCATTAAGGCAACAGTGCTAAAGCAGTTCGGTGTTGCCTTAGAATGTGAAGTGATAGTGCTCGGCGAACCTGATGAGAACGAAATTCCGCACACGAATTGAATTCAGTAAAACCGGATTGGTCTGTAGCGGCGGCGCCAGCAAAGCAGCGGCGTTTCACATTGGCGTTTGTCTTGCGCTTCGTGACAAGGGCTTTTCCTTTGTCGGGGGAAAAGCCGAGAAGGCCTCGGTGCAAGACGCTCTTCCCTATCCGCGTCCCGTTTACCACCCCAATGAAATTGCAACTTACGTTGGTTCCAGTGCCGGGGCGATGATCGTAGCTATGTTGGCCTCGGGAATTAAGATTGAAGCCATTATCAATTCTTTTTCTGACGATGAAACCTTTCGCGTTGCCGGAGATTTCGAGAAACTTCCACGCATCACCTACCGAGACATGCTATCGATCGATTGGCCAACGCCCTCCAATATCTTAAAAAACTTTCGCCGAAGCTCCCTATTTGGAAAAACTCTAGAATCGATGGTGCTTCGCAATATCCGGCTGCCTGGGCTGTTCACGACTAAGGGGCTCGCCGAATATCTGCGCAAACATGTGCTACCAACCGAAAAATTTTACGAGCTGACCCCCGATCTTTTCATCGTTGGCACTCAATTAGACCATTCGAGAAAAATTATTTTCGGCCGTTACGGCACCGAAAAAATTTTTGATAACTATAGTCAATATGCGTCGAACGCTAAAATTTCGGACGCGGTGGCGGCCTCGATGTCCTTGCCGGTGATATACACCCCATACCTGGTGGATCACGATGGCGGAAAGAAGCGTTACTACATCGATGGCGAGATTCGCGAAACGCTTTCTACCCATGTCGCCAAGGAGAATGGCTGCGATCTGCTGATATGCTCGTACACCCATCAGCCATATCATTTTAGGGAAGAGACCGGATCGCTGTACCACTACGGTTTAGCCGCCGTGGTGGTTCAGGCAATTTACCAAGCGGTAGAACAAAAGATTTACGGCGCGAAAAAGGCCCACGCCACCAAAATAATGGTGGTGGATACCGTACGTGAATTCTTCAAAACCAAGAAGTACCCCGAGCAGGATCTCCACGAGCTGATGGCGATGCTGGAAGATCGTCTCGATTTTAAAGAAAAGCTAAACTACATCTTCATTCATCCCGAAGCTAAAGATCGCGAAATGTTCTTCGGCGAGCACTTTACTCTTAACCCCAAAACTCTTCAAAACGTAGTAACGGTGGGCTACCGACGGGCCATGGCCGAACTGCGCAAATACGACCTGGTCGCTAAAACTTGATGTAAACCGGTCGCGCCATCGTCGGTCTACAGCTTCGGATCGAGGTGGATCCCCCCTCTGTTTCGTGGCACGGCCCTTGCTCTTATGCCCCTCAGTTGGGTTGGTGCCAGGCACCAATTTGCCTTTGAGATGGTCAGGAACCCAACACCACTGACAATTTTTGTCCCTCTACTTAAAGGCCGAACATGCGGAAGAAGAAACCTAAGTCTAAGCCTGCGTTCATGAAACGCGTGAAAAAGGCCTTAAAAACCCAATCGCGCCGACTCCCCTATTTTAGAAACACCCTTCCGGCCATGGCCAAAGACGCAATGAATTCTCCCTTTAGCCTAGCGGTTATTGTATTTCTTGGGGCTGGTCTGGCCAGCGTGACTCGTTTGGCTGAAAAAACGCGCGCCTCCGAAAATGAGATGTTCGGTAAAACTTCCATCGTCGCGCCGTTAATCCCTAAGACCTTTGGAGAGGGCTCCACCAGCCCCATCAAGCTTCCTGCTACGCCTTGGCAGTATTTTAAACCCGCATGGAATGTGGGCCGTACGCTACTTCCCACGCAGCCAGAGTTCCCAGAATTTGAGTTGGCCGAGAAAGCCAAAACTATCGTCTCAGATCCCCAGAAGAGGATCGAAGCCGAGTTCCAAGTCACACCGTTTCTTAAAGATCGCGTGGCGTTTTGGGTGGTGGTTCACACCGTGTTCTCCAGCAAAATGCGGGTCGTCCATGACCGATTCGACCCCTCGCTAGTTTATGGATTCATCGATTTTCGTCCGCTCTATCGTATCAATGGTCCGGGCCCCGACACTGAAACTAAAGTCTACCGCATTGAAAAAGCCATTATGCTTGAGTTGAAGAATCAGCTTCGCCTTGCCATCGGACCAGTGCGTGCCGACGCGACCCAAAATAATGAGATGGCAAATTTGCGCGACTTCTTGCAGAAAAAAAACCTTCTCGATGCAATGAGCATCGAAAAGAAGATTTCGGCATTACGCACGCAAACCGGGCAAAGCGACGAATTCATCTCAGCCCTTCACCGCTCAAAACAGTTACTACCGCATATCGAGAGCGTATTTCGTAAACAGGGTTTGCCGATCGCACTTGGCCGCATCCCCTTTGTAGAATCTTCATTTAACGCTCGCGCCTCCTCCAAAGTGGGAGCCGTGGGAGCATGGCAGTTCATGCCCGAAACGGCGCGGCAGATGATCCACGCTACTGACCGGGCCGCCTGGGCGGATCCGCTGAAACAGACCATGGCGGCGACCAAACTCTTCAGGATCTACCGCAGTCTACTTCCGGATTGGGGAACCGCGGTGACCTCATATAATTCAGGAGTCGGGCGTTTGCAGCGATTGGTAAAGAAGCACCGCGCAAAAGACCTCGCGCCAATTCTGGCTTCGGAAGAGGATGAAGGGTTAGGGTTTGCGGGTAAGAACTTTTACGCCCAGTTTCTATCGGCAAACTTAGTTGAAGCCTACAAAGATGAGATGTTCGGCGGATTAATCGAAACCGTTGACATAAATCTCGTGTTCAAAGGGCTCGATCCCTTCGCCAACGAAAAATGTGACATGTAAGAGCGAGTCTCGCGGCGGGTGACTTAGTCGATTGCCACGCTAACGCTGTTGAGCTTCACGTGAACGACGCGGGTACGAATAGTCTGACCGGTGGCATTGCGCCATTTCAGAACATACTCACCTGGCATTAAATTAAAGAAACTAAACCTCGGCTTCGCCGCATTCAAACACACCACATCGCTCTTCGAAGAGGTCTGTCCGTTCAACAAGAAAGGACCCGCTTTCTCCGGTAGTGGGGCGCCGGACAAATTGTCTAGCGTTACCGAAATGCATTCGTTTCGCCCCTTAAAAAACTCAGCGGAGGCGCCCCCGATCAAGGTACCCAAATTTGATTTCCAGTTCTGCTTTCCCGAGTACCTTGCGCTGTCTTCGATAGTCTCCTTAGAGAAAACGGTAAAACGCTCTTGTTTTTCTCTGTCGCGCGGACTCCAGGTAACATCGTATAAGAAGGCCGGGTAGCGCTGGGGCTGAACTTCAAGCAAAACGGTTCCGGCCGGAAAATCGATTCCTGGAATGGTAAAATCATCACTCTCGCCGGTAAGCACTTCGTCACCCTTAGTCGAGCCTAAAAGACGCACCGCCGCTTGCGGCACCTCTTGATGGAGGGGGTCGAACACCCGACCGCGCAAATTCTTTTTACCGCCGCGCCCGAGTTCCACGTAAACCGCCGAGTTCGGCGGCACATTCATTAAATAGGGTAGGTCGCTAGAAAGTCGCGTTAAGGTTCTAAAGACCGAGCCAACATTAAAAAAACCAAAGAGACCGGTGTTGGTAGTTTCCCGCAGCTCCGCGTCGGGTAACGAACTAAAATAAAGAGCGCGCCCTTTGCGGTGCTGTAGATTCACTTGCTCGCCGGCCAACGGGGCCCTTTTTTTAGAAGCGTCAAACACCCGGCCCATGATCACCCCTTTTAGGGGGCTCTGGGGTTTTTTTGTAAAGAAGCGCGTGACCGCATCCACTTTGTCTTTTGAAATCAAAAAGAGCGGTGAATAGACCGGTGACGCTTCGGTAGCAATGGTGAGGTAGGAGTCGTAGTAACCATCGGCCATGGCATGAATTTTTAAAGTGGACTGCGACGGCACTCGCGGAATGAGAATATTTCCCCGTTTGTTCGCGTAGAAGGTGCCGAGTTCAGGAAACGCCTCGATAGTGACGCGGGCTTTTTTAAGGCTGGTGATGGCCTTGGGGCTCTTATAATTTCCGCTGGCGCCTTCAAATACGGTGAGGGCCATCGAAAGGCCGCGCGCTTTACTTCGCTGAATGGCTAAGGCGCGCTCAAAGTCACGGTGGCTTAATTTAAACTGAAGCTTCTTTTTATAAGACTGGGCCGAAACCGTTTCGGGTAGGGCGATTTTGGCCACGGCGTCTTTTACCCCGGGAACAAAGAAGCCAGCCAACAGTCGGTAGCCTCCCTCTAAACCTTCGGTAGAGAATTGAAAGTCTTCGGCAGGGTAGCTGTACTCTTCGGGTTCAAAATAAATGGTGTCGGCCGGGTTGCGTCCTTTGACGGGTTTGAGCGAAAGTTCGATATGCCCTTTTTTCTGATCGAGCCACGAGTTCAAGGGGGCATCGACCAAAAGTCGCCCAAAAACTTGCCCACCGTCTGCAACCTCCGAGACTTCGTCTTCGGCTTGCTGATCGTCAGTTTCATCACCCTCTTGATTTTCTTCGCTTGCCGCTTCTGCGGCGGCGGTGGCTTGGGCCACGCTACGGGTAATGTGCTTTTGCGTTAGTTCAGGCATGCCCGAGGCTGCCGAGCGGACAGAAGCGATTGCCGCGTCTTGGGCGGAGACCAATGACGGTCCCACTTCCGAGGCCGAGGCAACGACAACCGGTTTTTGGGGAGCCCCGGTTATTTTGGCAATGTCGGCACTCGCATCAAAAACAAATTTAGGCGTCGCAGAAACGGTGGCGGCGGCCAAAATGGAAGAGTTGGTTGTCGCGCGAGACTGACTACTCA
>JAYSWN010000052.1:0-13774 GCA_043718025.1 Pseudomonadota bacterium | reverse complement strand
TGCCCTTTAATTTCCCGCTTCTTCTCTTATCCTGGAAACTGGCCCCGGCGATTGCGGCGGGCAACACGGTAGTGTGCAAACCGCCGCACCAAAACCCGCTGTCAACGCTACTAATGAGCAAGGCGTTTTCTTGTCTGCCCGCGGGGGTGCTCAACGTAATTACCGGAGATGCGGTGACGGGGGAGGCGTTGGTGCGACATCCCGACGTCGATCTGATCGCTTTCACCGGATCTACCGCCGCGGGCCGAAAGATCGCCGCGATAGCCGGACAGGACCTAAAGAAAGTTAACCTCGAGATGGGCGGCATCGATCCGTTTATCGTGTGCGAAGATGCCGATCTCAACGTGGCGGTTCGCGGGGTGGCTTGGGCTCGGCTGCTCAACGCGGGGCAGGTCTGCACTTCGGCAAAGCGAATTTATCTCGTGAAGTCGATTGCCAAGGAATTTACCGAACGGCTGGTGAAGCACGTAAAAACCGTGCAAATGGGCAACCCTGCCGACAAATCCACCGACATGGGGCCGCTCATTAGCAAAGAGGCATTAGAAAAGGTGGAGTCTCAGGTGAAGGCCGCCTGCGAAGAAGGGGCAGAACTCTTGTTGGGCGGCAAACGCGCCGTGATAAAAGGCAAAGGTTTTTTCTTTGAGCCCACCATTCTCACCAACGTAAAGCACGGCTCGCTACCGTGCACCGAAGAGATTTTTGGTCCGGTGATTTCGCTAATCGTCGCTGATGATGTTCACCACGCCATTGAATTGGCTAACGACTCTAAATTCGGCTTGGGAGCCTCGATTTACACCAACCGCATGGATTACGCGATGAAGGCCATGGAAGAGATTAAAGCGGGCACATTTTGGATCAACGATCCGCTTACCGATAATGACGCCGCCCCTTTCGGCGGAATGCGCTGGAGCGGGATCGGCCGCGAGCTGGGCGAAGACGGACTAAACGCCTTCCGCGAATCTAAGCATGTCCATTTAGACTACGTGATGGAAGCCAAGAATTACTGGTTCCCCTACAAAAACCGCCCGCTGCCAACTGAGCACTGATTATGAACAAGCCAACTGCCGAACAATCTTTCCGAGTGGTGGTGGCCGGAGGAGCCGGGGCCATGGGGCGAATCGCGGTGCGCGATTTGGTGGAGTTTTGGCCCGAAGCCCAGGTCATCGTCGCCGACTACGACCAAGCCAAAGCCCAAGCCCTTGCAAAAGAATTAAAGACGCCAAAGTTCTGCTTTATCGACGTTACAAAAAAAGAATCGCTAACCACTGCGCTGCACGGCGCCTTTGCCGTCATCAATTGCTGCCCTTACGCCTTCAATCTCAACGTAATGGACGCAGCGTTAAAGGCGCGCTGCCACTACGTTGATTTGGGCGGGCTCTTTCATATGACCAAACAGCAATTGAAGCTTCACCTGCGTTTTAAGCAGGCGGGTATCATCGCGGTACTCGGCATGGGCGCCTCGCCCGGCATCACCAATTTATTAGCGGCACACGCAGCCCACCAGCTGGATGAGGTCACTGAGATTCATATTCGACTGGGTTCGAAAGACGCCACCCGCTATGAATCGTTGCCGGCGCTACCAATTTCGTATTCGCTCAAAACCATTCTAGAAGAATTTAGCAAAGCGCCGGCGCTCTATACTAATGGCAAGCTTACCTTCGTAGAGCCGATGAGCGGTGCCAACCCGTTCGCGTTTCCCCGCCCGGTGGGTTTACGCCGCCCTTTCTTCACCCTGCACTCCGAGTTAGCAACGCTGCCTCAGAGCTTCCGCGACAAGGGAGTGAAAGAGGTTTCGTTTAAGATCGCGTTTGACGACGATTTCGTCACCAAGGTGCGTTTCTTGCGCGACTTGGGGTTGGCGCAAGAAGAGCCAATTACCGTTCACGGCACCAAAATTTCGCCGCTTTTGCTCACCGACAAAGTGGCCATGTCGCAAAAACCGGCGAAACGGGTAGGCCCCGTAAAGCAACATGAGATCGTACGCGCCATTGTCAAAGGCTACCGCAACCGCAGCAAATGCACGGTAGTAATTGACTGCCACACCACCGGCATAGCCAAATGGGGAGTCGGCTCCGATGCCAATACCGGCTGCCCACCGGCTATCGCCGTTCGCCTAATTGCCGAGGGAAAAACCGCGGCCAGAGGGGCCCTACCTCCGGAAAAAATTTTTTCACCCTTAGATTTTTTTGCCCACTTGAAACCACGCGGCATGTGGATAAAACAGAGTGATAAATCGGGGTGGCGCGAACCAACTTAACTTTTTATGGGCCGGCAAAAAACTATAACCTCGAATGAAGTAAAGCGGCTGGAGTCATGGTTTGTAAAAAGCCACCGCCCCCTCCCCTGGCGAAAAACTCAAGACCCCTACTCGATCTGGATTTCCGAAGTGATGCTGCAACAAACCCAGGTCGCCACCGTGATTCCCTATTACGAAAAGTTTTTGAAGCGGTTACCAACGCTTAAAATTTTGGCGGCGGCGCCTACCGACACTGTGCTCTCTCTTTGGTCGGGCCTAGGTTATTATTCCCGGGCAAAAAACTTGCAGAAGGGGGCTCAATACATATTAAAAAATCACGGGGCGGTGTTTCCCAAAGACCGCGAACTTTTGCTGCTCACGCCGGGCATAGGCCCCTACACCGCCGGCGCCATCCTAAGTATTGCGTTCGATCTTCGCGTGCCCCTTGTCGACGGCAACGTGCAGCGTGTTTTCGCCCGCTACTACGCCTGGCCCGATGCCATCGAAACAAAAAAGTCACAGGCTTTTTTTTGGACTAAGGCCCAGGCTTGGGTCGATGAAAGCCAAAGCCCGCGGGCGTTAAACCAAGCGCTGATGGAGTTAGGTTCCACCGTTTGCGTGAAGGGCAAACCGCGCTGTGATTTTTGCCCAGTGGCCGGCACTTGCCAGGCATTAAAAAAAGGAATCACCGAAACCCTTCCGGTGCGAAAACCAAAACGGGAAAAGGTGGATCTTTACTGGCTAGCCCTTCGCTACGAAAAAGGTGACTCCATTTTTCTGGCCCGCAACGCCACCGGCGAGTGGTGGGAAAATTTGTGGGATCTGCCCCGCCACGTCTTTAGTAAGCAGGGGGAGCTCAATGACAAGGCAGAAGAGATTTTGCTGGCTGACGGCACAAGACGTCTCGGCGTCAAGCGACACGCGGTCACCCACCACCGCCTCCACGTTACCGGCATTTCGTTGCCGGTCACTTCCCGATCTTCGTCTCTCAAAATTTCGGTGAAGGGCCAGTGGTTCTCACGGCGCACCATTTTCGACCTCCCCCTCTCCTCGCTGGCGCGCAAAGTCCTCATGTTAGAATAAGCAGATGACATCGATCTTATTTACCGCCCTTGTTTTCGTCGTGCCGCTCATGGCCATGCCCGAAACCGCCGAAATTCTCACCATGCCCCGCATGGCGACGGGAGTCTTTCGTAGCGAAGGTGTTTTTAGGGGCGGTAGCGGTGAAGCCGCCAGTTTAAAAGGATTGCGGCGCGATCTGCTGCCTTCCGAAGGCGGTGAAAGGTGGACCTTCGATTTCACCGATCCGGTGACAAAAAAGGCTATCCGGCTGGCTCCTGAGTTTCAGGTCAAAGTGGTAAAAGCCGAAAGCTTTCAACGCAGCGACGGCACGGTGGTCTACACTGAACCCCCGAAGGTTTTCATTTTGTTAAGAGGAATTCGCAGCAGTCAACTCGAAGCGGCAGGTCTTGCCAAAAGCCTAAAAAAGAGTCGTTTTGTAAAAGAGATTATTCCCTACCCGTCGATCGAGGATGGCGACATGGGAATTGAAATGATTTTATCCAGAGAGGCGCTGGTCTCGCCCTACCACCCGCGCCATGCTGAAAACCAGCTGGTGCTAGAAATGAAATAGGCCCGATGTTTTTCAATCGGGTTGCTGCCTGCCGGACTACCTTCTCTCTGTTTATATGGGCGCTCTCACGGGGAGCAAAAACGCCCACAACTCTATTGAAATCAACACCCTATTCTCAAGAGCACAAAAAGATTTCGTCGAACAGACCGGCGACCTTCCTAAAGAACTAATCGGGCCCACCCCCCTTATAGCGGCCCAAAAACCGTCGTGGTTACCAGGAACACACCACTCTTTTCAAAATTCCGCACGCTGCGTGCCCAGAAACCGCCAAAGCACCACCTCTGCCCAGACAAATATCGTTGCCCCGTTGGTAACCATTTGCATCAAATTTTGATTTTTGCTAAATTACGCAGCGCAACAAGGGTGGAAGTGGAAAAGCCTTTTAACATATTTGAATACAAAGAGTTCCCTGCGTTTCTGTCGGCGGCGTCGGCTCAACTTGCGCCCCGACTTTCGGCCAAGAGAGGCTGTGCAGGCTACCTTTCCCGAGTTTTGGGCTACCGATCGCCGCGAAGCATCGGCATGGTGCTCGCGGGCAGCCGTTTGCCGAGTAAACTCATGATCGATCGTCTGGCCCGTCGATTACTGCACACTCCTTCTGAGCGCCGCTATCTTGAACTACTAGTTGAAAAAGCGCAGACCAACCGCCTCGGCGGCGACAGCCAACGCCTGGATAGCGAGATGGTGGGGCTAAAACCAGTTCCGATCGAGCGACACGCCGTCGATATGGCAGACTTCGCCCAGATTTTTCAGTGGTATTACTTCGTCATTCGCCAGGTTGTGCAGATCCCGGGAGTTGATGCCAGCGCCGAAAACCTTCACCTACTGTTACGCAAAAAGGTGCCCACCGAAAAGATCAAAGAGGCACTGATTCGTCTCTGCTACTTCGGTTACCTGCAAAAGGAAAATGGCGGTTACTCCGTTCGCCAACCGGCAATCATCACTCCGTCTGACGTGCCCAGCAACGCTTTGCGAATGCACCACGCCCAGATGATGAAGCGCGCCACGGAAGCGCTTGAAGAGCAGCCGGTTGAAAAGCGAGAGATCACCTCAATGACTTTGCGTATTCGCGCGACAGACCTTGCTGAAGCTAAGAAGCGCATCCGCCAATTTCGTGACGAGTTTGACGCTCAGTTTTCCAAAGAAGAAGCGGCTGAGATCTATCAGCTGAATATTCAATTTTTTGCCCATACCGAGGAGAAATCATGAAGATCCGTAGTCTAATGTTGACCGCCTTAGCCGCATTTCTATTTTCCGCTTCGCCGCTACTGGCGTCCGATGGGCGCGGCGATGTCGGGGGTAACGGTCAAGGAATTGATGGCGGGTCTCCTCGCGGCGATGTCGGTGGCAATGGTCAAGGTCAAGATACCGAGAGCGACGAAGGCGACGTGGGCAGCAATGGTCAGAGCACTGGCGATGAAAAGTCAGATGACCCGTTCACTAATCCCCAAATTTTAGAGCACATCAGCGGCGTGATTAGAAACGGGCAGCCCTAAAAGCGAGCGCGCCTAACGCATCCTAATAAAAAGCAGAATCTTTAGATTAAACCCCTACTTGGCAATTGCTAAGGAAGGGGTTTAAAGTCTCCGCCACTGTGACGACAAAAAAAGAATCTCCTAAAGAAGCACTTGATTACCATAGCCAAGGCCGACCGGGAAAAATCGAAGTCATTCCGTCCAAACCTTGCCGCACTCAGCGCGACCTATCGTTGGCCTATTCGCCAGGAGTCGCTCTGCCGTGCATGGAAATTTTTCGCAATCCAGACGACGTTTTCAAGTACACCGCCAAAGGCAACTTAGTGGCGGTAATCAGCAACGGCACCGCGGTGCTAGGTCTGGGTAATTTAGGCGCTCAGGCCAGCAAACCGGTCATGGAGGGCAAAGGAGTTCTCTTTAAGCGCTTTGCCGATATCGACGTGTTTGATATCGAAGTGGGCACCGAAGACCCCGACAAATTTATTGAGTGCGTGCGGCTGCTCGAGCCAACTTTTGGCGGCATCAATCTAGAAGACATTAAGGCCCCTGAGTGTTTCTATATCGAAGAAAAACTTAAAGAGACCATGAACATTCCCGTGTTCCATGACGACCAGCATGGCACGGCCATCATCTCTTGCGCGGCCTTTATCAACGCCTGTGAAGTTACCGGCAAAGCCCTCGATAAAGTTAAAATCGTTTTTAACGGCGCCGGCGCCTCCGCCATTTCTTGCGCCAATCTCTATATCAGTCTCGGCGCCAAGCGCGAAAACATCGTAATGTGCGACACCCATGGGGTGATTTACGAGGGGCGCGAAACGGGGATGAATAAGTACAAGGTGCCCTTCGCCACCAAGCAGAAAGTACGCACCCTAACCGAAGCGATGGTCGACGCCGATGTTTTTGTAGGCTTGTCGGCAAAGGGGGCGGTAACTCAAGATATGGTTCGCTCCATGGCGAAAAACCCCGTGGTGTTTGCCATGGCCAATCCCGATCCAGAAATTGATTACCACGAAGCCAAAGCCGCCCGTGAAGATCTCATTTTTGCGACCGGCCGCTCCGATTATCCGAATCAAGTGAATAACGTCTTAGGTTTTCCCTTTATTTTTCGCGGGGCCCTCGACGTACGCGCCAAACAGATCAACGAAGAGATGAAGATTGCGGCCGTGCATGCGTTGTCGAAGTTGGCGAAACAGGAAGTTCCGGAAGTGGTTTCAAAAGCCTACGGTGGCAAACGCTTCAAATTCGGGCCCGAGTACATTATTCCCAAGCCATTTGATTCACGGGTTCTACTCTGGGTGGCGCCGGCGGTTGCCAAAGCAGCAATGGATTCAGGCGTGGCGCGCATTCAAATTGATTTAGACGAATACGTCGCCGTATTGGAGAAGCGACTTGGCATTCGCCAAAGCTTCGTACGCTCGATTAAAGAGAAGATCGTGCTCGATGAAGAAGAGCACTCGGGCCGTCCTCTCCCCAAGATCGTATTTCCCGAGGGCTCTAACCAAAAGATCCTTCGCGCCGCCGACATTATTGTGGCGGAAGGCATCGCCAATCCCATTTTGCTCGGCAACGAAAAGCGCGTAAAAGCGCAGATTGAGAAATTGGGGCTGGTCAATTTGGATAAGGTGGCCATCATTGCGCCTTCCGCAGCTGAAGAACGGCTCATTTACGCCAATGAATTTTGGGAGCAGCGACAGCGCAGCGGCTACACTCGTGAGCAATGTTTTTCTTTGATGAAAAACGAAAACTACTACGGCTCGATGATGGTACGACGCGGTGACGCTGACGGCCTACTCTCGGGCGTAACGCAGAGCTATCCGGACACCATCCGACCGTTTTTGCAGACGGTGGGAGCCCGCAAGGGAATGAAAATTTCGGGCATCTACATGATGCTGTTCAAAGAACGTATTCTATTTTTGGCCGACACCACCGTTAACATCGATCCCACCGCTACCGATTTGGCGGATATCGCCATTTGTTGCGCGGAAGAGGCGAGGTTTTTTGATATCGAACCCAAAGTGGCCATGCTCAGCTTTAGCAACTTTGGCAGCAACAACCACCCTTCCGCATTAAAGGTGCGCGAAGCAACGCGGCTGGTGAAGCTACGGCGCCCAGACATTCTGGTAGATGGTGAAATGCAGGCCGATACTGCCGTCTCGCCCGAAATCATGGAGGAGACGTTTCCCTTCTGTGAAATCAAAGGGGGAGCAAACGTGCTTATTTTTCCCGATCTTCAATCGGCGAACATTTGCTATAAACTACTGCAGCGAGTGGGCGGAGCCGAAGCGATTGGCCCCATTCTGGTCGGCATGAATAAACCCATCAACGTATTACAACGGTCCGCCGACGTAGATGAGATTGTGAACATGGCCATGATCACGGTGCTCGAAATTCATAAATCGGACAGTTATAAATCAACTCGCCCTCAGTAAAGCCTATTGCCCGTTTGCACCCATTGTTGCGGCTATGAAACGCTGCGGCTTTTCTACCGCCCCGGATGAGTATCTCCTTAGGAGCTTAGGCGGAGATCTAAACAATGTTCAAGCACACCATTCGATTTTTCCTTTTTCTCGTTACGCTTTTTTCACTAGTCCAATGCGGGGAGAAACCCAAAGGTGGCAGCTTGCCCAAGATTCGGGCTGGTGAGAATCGCATCGTCCCTAGCCAAGCCGACGACGCCGGCATCACCCTTCCGGCGACCACAAAAATATTGTGGGGCGTCCCTCTGGCCGCCCAATCTACCAATTACTCGTGTGGTCCGGCGGCCATGCAAAGTGTTTTTGCCTATTACGGAAAGCTCTACACGGAAGAAGCGTTAATTAAAGCGATGGCCTCCAACCCGAAAGAGGGTACCGATCATCATAAAATGGCGGCGTTCTCAAATCAAATTGGAATCAAAGCAGAGGTAAAACACAACGTCCCGCTAACGGAAATCGCTCTGGCCTTGGCCAAAGCGCAGACCGTAGTGATCGAGTGTCAGGCCCACGACGATAAAGGCAGTAAAGACTATGCGGCCATTTGGGATGCCGGTCATTACATGGTGGTGATTGGCCTTGATGAACAAAATATTTATTTCATGGACCCATCGCTCGGTGGCGCGCGTGGCTATATTGCGCTTACTGACTTCATGATCCGCTGGCACGACTTAGGCGCCAAGAATGAAAAGCTTCACCAAACCGCGATCTTTTTTGACGGTAAAATAGATCCTGCCCCCCTACCGATCTTGTGGTCGAAAATTCCATGACGCAGCTCGACTAGTGCTTGGTTAACACAATTCACGTTTCGCTTTGGCGACGCGACGCGACTCTATGTTACCCCGCACTCTTTGGGGGAAAATCAAATGCGTGGAAACTTAGGTTTTGCTTTGGGACTTGCGTGGTGTACGGCGTCGATGGCGGTGCCGCGTCCTACTAATGATACTTTTTATTCTGGCGCGATGAAAATGAGCAACGAGGCCGCGGCGCCGATCAGTTGGCGCCGGGATCTCAGCAGCGACAGTCAAGAGGCTTGTCGGGTTATTCACCGCTCTCTTTATCTGATTGAAAATCAAATGGCGCGGCTTAAAAACGAATTCAAGTACGGTCAAAATTTCAAAGTCCTTTTTGCAAATGAAGGGTTTTACCGCAAAGCACTCAGACGCCGCTTTGCCGCCTGCACTAAAAGCGGCGTAAGTTTTTACAAACACGGGCGCTGTGGAACTCAACAGGAGACCGTGGCGTTTGTGAATGTCACCCTGGGTTTCGTTCACTCCACCATCAATTTATGCGATGAATTTTTTGCCTCCTCGTCCGCTCAGCGACGCGATGTGGTGGTACACGAATTCGGCCGCCTTGAAGATATCGGTGATGACCCGGGCGCAAACACCAATAATATTTTTATATGGGACGCCCTTAACTCCCGCATGGGTGATTCGAAATCGTTTGAAGATCTGGTGAAACCATAAGCTTTCCGCCTATTTTCTTGACGCTACAAACCGAAAAACCGTAATGGCTGATAATGGAAAACTCAGAAGGTGACATTTCCGCGCTCAAAGCGGGTGACGTTTACATTCACTTCAAAGGAAACCGTTACCGAATTATCGGTCTGGGACGCCATAGCGAAAGCTGCGAGGAGATGGTTTTATACGAAGCGCTTTACGACAACCCGATGGGCAAGCTTTGGGCGCGACCCTTAAGCATGTTTTTTGAAAACGTAACTGGTTTGGAAGGAAAAACTGTTCCGCGCTTCACTAAGGTCTAATTCCCCTCACCGCACAAAAACAAAGGGAGATCTGGCAATGGCGTCCTGAACGCGTATGGGGTGAGAGCGCAGCATAGGCTCGGGAAGATTATTCAGGTGGTACCAACCCCACTGGTCGACCTCTTCATTAGGCTTTACCTCTCCTTTGAAGCGGGTGACCTCGAAAAGAATCGCCAAAAACTGCCGGTGGAAACCATCTTTCGCAGCCTGGCTGGTCACCGTAAGTTGGGGGTCTGAGTAAATGCCGATCAGTCGCTCCTCCAACACTTCAATTCCCACCTCTTCAAAAGTTTCGCGCCGCATCGCTTCAACCCAAGTCTCACCTCCCTCAAAATGGCCACCGGGCAAGCACCACTTGCCGGGCTCACGTACCATCGCTGATCGGCGAGTGAGCAGTACTTCATTTTTTGAGTTGAAAATAGCCGCGTTGACGGCGGCAACGGGAAGAATTTTTTCGGGAAGTGTCGTCATTTTTTTGCTGGTTGCTTTCGCAATGAAAAATAACATACAACCCGCCCCAAATGGCACCCCTATTCCAAGTCTTAGAGCAGCAAGGACACGCCCGTCGTGGCCGGCTAACGCTTGCCCACGGCGTAGTAGAAACGCCAGTATTCATGCCGGTGGGCACTTACGGCGCCGTGAAATCGCTTTCTCCCCAAGAGGTCAAGGCGGTGGGCAGCCAAATCATTTTGGGCAACACCTACCATCTCTACCTTCGCCCCGGTCTTGAAGTTCTAAAACAGTTCGGCGGGCTTCATGCCTGGATGAATTGGGATCGACCGCTGTTGACCGATAGCGGTGGCTTCCAGGTGTTTAGTCTCGCCGAAGGGCGCCAGATGAGCGAGGAGGGAGTGACCTTTCGTTCGCACTTAGACGGCGCCAAAGTGCACCTTACTCCAGAGCTATCGGCCGAGATTCAACGCACCATTGGCAGCGACATTGCGATGGTGCTCGATGAATGCGTAGCGCTCCCCGCCAGTGAAACGGCATTAAAATCGGCGCTAGAGCTTAGCTACCGTTGGGCCAAACGATTTTTAGCGTGCCCGCGTAAGGACGGGCAGAAAATCTTCGGCATCATTCAAGGGGGGGTCGATCTCAATTTGCGCCGCCAAAGTCTAGAGCTTACCGCCAGTTTACCAATCGACGGTTTAGCCGTAGGGGGCCTGAGTGTCGGAGAGCCCCATCAGCAGATGATGGACACGTTAGAATATTTAGCGCCCCTGATGCCGCCCGCCCTTCCCCATTATCTTATGGGAGTCGGAACCCCGCGCGATCTATTAGAGGGAGTGAAACGGGGCATCGACATGTTCGACTGCGTGATGCCCACCCGCAACGCCCGCAACGGTGGTTTTTTTACCGACGAGGGGCTGCTCAATATCCGCAATGCGGAACATAAAAATAGCGAGAAGTCCGTCGCTGAAAGTTGTGGTTGCGACTGCTGCCAAAACTACTCGCGCAGTTACCTCCGCCACCTCTTTGCGACCAAGGAGATGCTGGGAAGTCGTCTTGCCACTATCCATAATCTCCACTACTATCACGCCTTTATGCGGGAGATTCGCCAAGTACTTGAAATTAGGCAGTTTCCTGACTTTTACGAACAGCGGTCGCCACAACTAAAACGGGCCTATCCCGACGCTTATGAGCGCGGAATTAAAAAAGCACCCGGGTTATTGTTTACCGACCCTCAAGGAGAGATGTAACCGTGAACCTCATTTCCCAATTTTTCGGCGTTACCCTACTTGGCCAACTCTGGGCCAACACCGCCTTTGGCGACACCACTAAGCCGGGCCAGCCGGGTTTCGGCCCGATGGTGCCCTTGCTTTTGATTTTTGGTGTCTTCTACTTCTTGGTTTTGCGTCCGCAGCAAAAAAAGCAAAAACTTCACGAAGGCTTTCTGAAAGAGCTTAAAAAAGGTGACATGATCGTCACCAACTCTGGAATTATCGGTACGGTGAAGACGTTAAGCGACCGGTTTGTGACCATGGAAGTGGATGATGGCGTCTGCCTTAAAATCTTGCGTAGTGCGATTGCAGAAAATGCTGCCTCGCTAAAACAAGAACCTAACGGCAAAACAATTTCTACCACCACCTAATTTATTTTTAAAAATTTCATATCGTAAGGGAGCATCATGAAGGGGCTGAAATGGCGCGGCTGGGTAGTAGGTTTTTCGGTAGTTTTTGCAGTTTACCTACTCATACCCTCTTTTCTTAAATTCCGTTACGGCAAGGTGATTCCCAAGATCGCGAAAGCCGATGACCCTTGGTACACCCACTGGCTCCCTTCCGAAACGCTGAAGCTAGGACTCGACCTGATGGGCGGCTTGCATCTGGTACTTGGCATCGACTTTAACGAAGTGCAAAAAGACGCCGTCACCAAACTTAAGAACCAGCTTAAAGAACGCCTCGAAACTGATAAAGTGGAGAACATTCAGCTCGAAGTCACCGCCGCCAATCGTTTAGTTGCCACCGCACCGAACGCAGCGGCTCTGAAGAGCTTGGATGCAACCATTGGCAAATATCTCGGCGAATATGTCGATCCCGAAGGCAGCACCGAAACCACTACCACTCTGAAGATCTCTACAATGTACGACGCCGAAGTGCGCCGCCGAGCCATCGACCAGTCGATTGAGACACTTCGCAATCGAATTGACGAATTTGGTATTGCCGAACCGATTTTGCAGCGGCACGGCGAAGATAAGATCTTATTGCAGTTTCCGGGAGTTCAAGATCCTGGCCGTTTGAAAGACATTGTGGCGCGCACCGCGAAGCTGTCTTTTCAGATTGTGCGTAGCGGGCCCGAAGAGCCGGGTGGCGGAAATGGCGCCCCCACCGAAACTGAATTGCAAAGATGGGTAACGGAGTTCCAAACGGCAAAAAACATTAGACCTGACATCAAAACGCCCATGCCGGTCTATTTGAAACAGATCAACGCTTTTTACGCCGATAAATTACCTAAAGGCAATGAAATTATTTTTCATCGTAAGGTAAATGTGAACACGAAGGAATCGGAATACATTCCTTACGTACTTGAACGCGAAGCCCTGGTTACCGGCGAGGACCTGCAGGACGCGTCTACCTCTTTCAATCAAGAAACCAATGATCCGATTGTGAACTTTCAGCTAACTCCGGCGGGCGCCACTAAATTCGAAAAAGCGACCGGCGAAAACGTTCATAAATACATGGCGATTGTACTCGATGGTAACGTCAATTCTGCGCCGCGCATTAAGCAGAAGATTGGGGGCGGACGCGCGATGATTGAGATGGGCGGCAATGGCCGATCGCCAGAGCAGATACAGAACGAAGCAAAAGACACTTCGCTGGTTCTCCGATCGGGAGCCCTGCCAGCACGTTTAGAATTTCTTGAAGAACGCGTAGTGGGGCCGTCGCTAGGCGCCGACGCCATTCGTTCGGGTGTGCTTTCGCTCATCGCCGGATTGAGCGCGGTGTTTATCTTCATTGGTATTTACTACCGCTGGTCGGGAATGGTTGCCAATATGGCGCTTTTCCTAAACGGTCTTTTCGTACTGGCGTGTATGGCGGCATTCGAAGGCACGCTGACTCTGCCCGGCCTGGCTGGTCTCGTGCTTACGCTGGGTATGGCGGTGGATGCGAACGTGCTTATTTTTGAGCACATTCGAGAGTGTCTGCGAACTGGCAAAGGCGTGGCCATGTCCGTGGCCGAGGGTTACGAACGAGCCTTTTCCGCTATTCTCGACGGTAACTTAACCTCAATTATAGCCGGCATCGTGCTTTTGAGTTTCGGCTACGGTCCAATTCGCGGGTTTGCGGTAACTTTACTGATTGGTCTTACGGCTTCGTTGTACACCGCGGTATTTGTGACGCGATTCGTATTCGACAGCTTCATTCACAAACGCAACTTGCAAACTCTCAGCGTATAAGGGGCTACCATGAAGTTTTTTCAGCTAATTCCAACAAACACCAATATTCAGTTCATTGATAAATTTCCCTACTTTCTCGGGTTTTCAGTTTTGCTACTGGGCCTTACGATCGCGGGCGTGGCCACCAAAGGGCTTAATTACGGTGTTGATTTCACCGGTGGCACGGTTCTTCAGGTTAAGTTTAAAGAAGCTAAGACTCCCGAAAATCTCCGCCAAATGGTGACAAATGCCGGTGAGCCCGACGCTTCGGTGGTGGCTTTAGGTTCAACCAGCCAAGAGTTCATGATCACGTCACG
>JAYSWN010000051.1:0-2132 GCA_043718025.1 Pseudomonadota bacterium | reverse complement strand
CTGGCAAATCCACCACGCTGTATTCCATTTTGGCCCACTTAAATTCGCCAAGCGTAAATATTTTGACGATTGAAGATCCCATTGAGTATCGAATGGCCGGTATTTCACAAGGGCAGGTGAATACAAAAAAGGGATTCACCTTCGCTACCGCACTTCGCGCCATGTTACGTCTTGATCCTAATGTGATTCTGGTGGGTGAGATGCGGGACTTGGAAACGGCCTCCATTGGCATGCAGGCTGCGCTTACGGGCCATCTTGTTCTCTCTACCGTACACAGCAATACCAGCTGCCAAACCATTCAGCGCTTTACTGATCTGGGTGTAGAGCCATTTACGGTGGCCGGCGCCCTTTGCGGAGTGATTGCGCAGCGCTTGATTCGGCGGGTGTGTGAAAATTGTAAAGAGCAGTACAAGCCTACGATCGACGAAATGAAGTACGTAGGTTTTAAAGAGCCCTATCCGGAAATGCTGACCCGTGGAAAGGGTTGCAGCAACTGCCACAATGACGGACATCGTGGGCGACTTCCCATTCAGGAGCTTTTACTCATCGACGACGAGTTAAAACCGATTGTGCAAAAAGGCGCCAACGCCAGTTTGATGTTCGTTGAAGCGAAAAAGCGTGGTTTGATGACGTTAAGAGACAGCGCACTGTTCCGCGCCGTCAATGGCGCCACCACCATCAAAGAGATCCTTCGCGTGCTTGGCCCCGACATGGGCGGCGACGCAGGGGCCGGCGGACACTAAAAGTCTTTAGCCGAGGTCAATTCCCCCCGTTCACATTTGTTACGACGAATAGCCCCGGTTTCAGGTGCTTACCGACCATCGTCGTATTCTAAATAGAGTGAATCCACTAACCCCCATTTAGGAGAGTCCATGAAGACAGCATTGTTCTCTATGCTATTGGCGTTTCCGCTTTTTGCAAACGATCTGGATACCGTTGACGTGAATGAAACCTCGGCGGCCAGCATTCCCAACATCTGCTACGACACCTTGGAAGGAACCCAGTTTTGCACCACCGACAACGTGGGTAAAGTGCAAGTGTTCGTGTACAACGCGGGCTGGTGCGGTCCTTGTAATCAAGAAATGGCGGAGCTTGCCGACGTCTATCCGCAGTTCGAGGGTCAGGCGATATTCGCAAGCCTTTCCGGAGAAGGATGGAGTCGTGGTAGCAAGCCGAATAAAACCTTTTTAAGTGAGTGGAAATCCCGTCATAGCATTCCGTTCGTAGTCGCGGGCAAATACCGTGACTTCGGAAAAGCGTTCAATAGTCCAGGCTCAATTCCCTTTGCCGTCATCGTCGATAAAAAAGGCGATGTTTCAAAGAGTGGCTTTATGAGTGCTTCGGAAATTTCGAGCCGCGTTAGGCAGCTGATTCGGAATTAAGGCCTTGATTTAAGTTGAAAGAAAACTCGCTCGGGGGCGCTTGGAACTTTCAGGCGCCCCTTAGCTTTTCCAAAATGCTGCTCCCACCCGGCCAGGCATCCGGCGGGAATAAGTTCAGGGTAGATTTCGACACCTGCAAAATCGTACTTCCGGTACTGGTCTAAAAAGAACCGCCATTCAGATTCTGAAAAACAGCGTTGTTGTATTAAGCTTTCGAACAGCGACGTAAACGGCAGCCTATTCCATTCGTTGCGCTCACGACGAGAGGCGCGACCGAGATCCACGCTCACCGTTTTTTTTTGATGAAATCGCTGAGCGTTGTAGGTGAAGTAATGTTTTTCGCGTTTGAAACAGAGCCCTTCGGGCGGCTGATTCCAAGCGGTGAGGCAGAACGGCCATTCCATTAATGCCTCTCCTGGGGCATTTGAAATTATTGAAAAATAGGTTTTCTCTTCATGGGATTGCCCCCGGGTGCGGCTGCCCAGAGCCCAAATTTGGGCAAATGGTTCTAGCGCGAAGAGAAAAATTACGAAACCCACGATCGGCTTCGAAAAACGGCGGGGCTCACTCCAAAACCCAAGCGACAGTAGAGCGAGCAGCGGCCCCAATAGGAGGGCTGATCTCACCGTGCTGCGAGACATAGTGTGCCAAGGTAAGAGTTTTAGGATGGGGAAATAATCAGGGTGGTTAAAGGCGAGCAAGGCAAGAATGGCGATTAGGAATTGAGCGGCCATTGATTGCCTTAGTTTT
>JAYSWN010000006.1:0-43329 GCA_043718025.1 Pseudomonadota bacterium | reverse complement strand
TGGGTGGCGAGGATGCTTACGTGTCTTACGATAACCGCTACAACCTGCCCAACGGAGCGCAAGCGGAATCAGCCGATGCATTTAGAAACGGTATTGATACGAGCTTCGAAGCCGGTGAAATGATTTTTAGAAAGCCCAACGGCTTTCCCTTTTACTACTTAGCGGCTAATCCCGGAGGAGCTCGGGCGCGAAGTGCGCCAGTCGAATTTGCTCAGTCTAGCCGCTTTAGCGCGTCGCTAAGTCGCCGCGAAGGACACAGCACCGATGTTTCCTCTCCGATTAATTGCATGGTCTGCCATACAAATGGCCTACTGGGCGGGGGGATTTCCTTAAAAACCAAGAACCGCTATACCGAAAACACCCCAAAATTGCCGCTCAACTCGCAACGTTTTTTTACAAGTAATGATTTGTATCAACAGCGGGTTAAGCGTTCGAATACTATTTTTAGAAATTCATTAGTGGCCGCTGGCGCGTTTGTTCCCGACCCCAAATCGCCGATGCAAGACGCCTTTCCCGGCGAATCGGTACCGGCGATGTTAATTCCTGATATGTATGGTGAGTACAATGCAGACCTAAGCGTCGAAGCGGCGGCTAAAGAACTTAAGGTATCGGCCTCATCGCTGGCCGGCCTGTTACAGACCAACCCGCAAGGCAAGGTGTCGCGCAAACAATTTGAATCCCAGTTCTGCAACATTAAAAACCGCCTAGGCGGTGGCAGTGCCCTGGTAAACAACTTCCAAAACCAAATTGGCGGAGCGGGAAGTTTGGGCGCGGGCGGCTTGGGCGGACTCAGACCGGTAAGCCACATCACCGGTCTTTAAAATTTAGCTCTTCTTCAAGTTTTTATAATAGTCGTAGTAGCTAAGATTAAACGCTTTGAGTGCGCTCACCTCTTCGCTGCCCCGAAATTGGGAGTGGCAACGATAGCAGAGCCCAACATCCCCCGTATGGCGGTAGAGCCACCAGTCAAAGGCGGCTACCAAAAGTAGGCTTATTCCGTAAGTAAAATAACTGGCGATGACCCCGAGCACCAATAAACCAATCCCCAGCTTACGGTTAAAATCTTTTTGTTTATAAACGTGTTCGGTTTCGCAGACGGGGCAGGGTTCCAGCTTTGGTGGCTGAGCCATTAGCGCTTTTTTTGTGTCGCACCCTGAGCAGCGCAGCTCACGGTCACGCAACCAAACCGCAGTTGGCCACTCATTACACTTTTCGCAACGGAAGGTTATTTGGAGACTCATAGATTAGGTTTTAGGCAATCCAGCCATCATGAAACATTAAGTATAAACTAAGTGTCTCACCTGCCAGCACCGAGAGCAAAAGAACGTACAAGATTCCCGTGGCACTTTGGGTCGAGCGAATGGCAACGGTTTTCCAAACCATCACCACTAAAATGAGCGGAACCGCCAGACCCCAGGCGGTGCGCATCATTAGAAAAATACCGGTGCTACCCGCCAAAAATCGATAGATCTCCACTTCAGTTCCGGGAAGGCGAGGGAGGAGGGTGGCCGCCGCCACCGCAGTTCGCACCAGCAGTAACGCCGCCAGTACCAATGTCGTGCGCTTGAGCTCATCAATCGAAAGCTTGGGCTGCGTTAGATACCAATGGCCGAGCCACATGGCGGTCATTGAAAAGCCCAGCACCAAGGCAACCGAAACCAAATTATAGGTCACCATTGCGGTAGAGACGGTGGGAACCCCGATAAGCGGGGCCACCATCAGGTTGCCGGCGCCCAAATACAAGAGTCCGGCTACAAAGGAAAACGTAGCGACCGCAAAATTGCCCCAGAGGTGGCGTATCACTCCCGATGACACCGCCAAGGCCCCGGCCAGGCTGATGAGCGCCAATTTCGTCTCACCGTTAAAATCGGCCGGCTTAAAATAGAAGGCGGCGGCCATCGCTACGATGGTGCCCAAGCCGTGGTAAAGAAAAAAGCGTGGACCCAGCTCAGCAGGGCGAAGGATCCCATACGAAAAAATTGAGCCTATGCCCAAGAGCAGCAGGAAATAGAAAATGATCTGGTCTAGCACTTCAAGAGTGCGCTTTGAGTTTTTTGAACTCTTCGGTAAGGGCGGGAACCACTTCAAAGAGGTCGGCCACCAACCCGTAGTCAGCGCGCTGAAAAATGGGGGCTTCCGGGTTTTTATCGATCGCCACAATTACTTTAGAAGTGCGCATGCCCGCTAAATGTTGAATAGCCCCACTGATGCCGCAGGCAATATACAGTTTTGGACTTACGGTCTTGCCGGTTTGTCCGACCTGCATATCGTGCGGGGCAAATCCGGCATCAACTGCCGCGCGACTTGCGCCTACAGCCGCGCCAATAACGGCGGCGCAGTCTTGTAGAATCTTAAAGTTGTCGGCACTTTTTAAAGACCGGCCACCGGAGATAATGATATCGGCCTCGGTCAAATCCACTTTTTTGGCGGCGGCCGCCTTTATTTCTACCACCGGAGCTTTTATCGTGCCGACGCTCGCCGCCACTTTTTCTACGGGTGAGGCGCCGCTGGCCGCTTGAACTGGATAGACATTGGGACGCACCGAACAGACTGCGGGGCTGGCTAAAAACTCGACCGATTTAGACACTTTTCCGGCAAACACCGGTCGACGCACGGTTAACTTATCGCCCACTTTAATTTCGGTACAATCCGAAGCTAGGCCTACTTGAAAACGGGCGGCCAGACGCGGTAAAAAGTCTTTCGCCAAAGCCGTAGCGCCGGCGAAAATAGCCGATGGATTTTGGGTAGCAAGATAGGTGTGCAGCGCGTTGACGTACCCCTCGGTGGAATACTTAGCCAACCCATCCCCGGTGAGCACCACCACTTTGGCGGCCCCCATGGCCGAGGCCTCGCTGGCGGCGACTTCAGTGTCGCTACCACCGATGAGTAGTAGGGTAGCCGTTGTGTTTTGGCGCTTGAGCTCCGAAAGGATCTCATGGGTTACGCGTTTTACTTTTCCATCTTTCGCTTCGCCGATTACAAAAACTGAATTCATTCTGTCTCCTTAGATGACTTTGGCTTCTTCGCGTAGCAATCGCACCAGCTCGCGCGCTTGGGTGGCGGCATCGCCCGACAATTTTTTTCCGGCGGCCCGTTCGGGCGGGGGCAGGTAATCACTGTCTTTCACTTTGGCACTGTCGGCGCTCAAGCCGAGGTCAGATAGCGTGTACCCTTTAATTTCTTTTTTCTTGGCCTTCATGATGCCGGGGAGACTGGCGTAGCGAGGAGTGTTGATCCCCTTATCCACCGCTAGGCAGACGGGAACTGAAGACTGCACCACGAATTTGGTGCCACCTTCCACTTCGCGTTCTGCTTTCAACGACGTTCCGCTGGGGTCCCAGTCAATTTTGGAAACTACCGAAACCGACGGCCAGCCCATAAACTCTGCCACGAAACCAAAGGTGGCGGCTTGGTCATCATCGACGGCCTGCTTTCCGGCAAAAACAACGGTGGCGTTCTCTTTTTTGAGCACTTCGGAAAGCGCTTTCGCGACGGTAAAGGTGTCTACTTCGCTTTCGGTCTTAACGTGGATGGCGTTGTCGGCACCCATGGCGAGCGCGGTGCGAAGCGCTTCGACCACCCGATCGGGGCCGAGCGAGAGCACGGTAACCGAGGGTGATTTGATTTTGTCTTTCGTCTTCAATGCCTCTTCGATGGCGAACTCATCGTAAGGGTTGATGATCCACTTTACCTCGTTGGTTTCGATGCCCGATTTGTCGGCTTTGATCCGAATTTTGGTTTCGGTGTCGGGAACCTGCTTTACTAAAACGAAAATACTCATGCTTCGAACCTCTAGTTACTTCACGCAAATTATTTAAGGAGATGACGAGCAATCACGACGCGTTGGATTTGCGAGGTGCCTTCGTAAATCTGTACGAGTTTAACGTCGCGCATGATCTTTTCCACCGGATACTCTTTGGTATAACCGTAGCCGCCAAAAATTTGCACCGCATCGGTAGCCACTTCCATCGCCATGTCGGCCGAAAAACGCTTGGCGTGGGAGGCCGCAATATTTCCCGCCTCGTGTTTGCCCTGATCGAGCAGCCAAGAAGCTTGGTAGCACAGCAAGCGGCCCGCTTCGACTTTGGTGGCCATGTCGGCCAGCATAAACTGGATGGCTTGAAAGTTAGCGATGGGCTGATTAAATTGTTTACGCTCTTTCGCGTATTTGATCGAATGGTTTAAGGCCGCGCGGGCGGCCCCTACTGCACCCGCCGCAATGGGCGCCCGAGTGCGATCTAAGGTGGCCATGGCGATCTTAAAACCGTCTCCCACTTTTCCGAGCAGGTTTTTCTTCGGCACTTTCACATTGTCGAAGGTGATGGCGCGGGTGTCGGAGCAGCGTTGCCCCATTTTATTTTCGTGTTTGCCCAACGAGATTCCCGGCGACTTGGCGTTGACGGCAAAGCAAACGGTGCCTTTGCTACGTAACTCTTTGTTGGTGGTGGCAAAAACCGTGAATAGGTCGGCAAAGCCGGCGTTGGTAATCCACATTTTGGAGCCGTTTAAAACGTAGTGATCGCCTTCGTCGCGCGCGAGTGTAGAAAGGCCACCGGCATCGCTTCCGGCCCCTGGTTCCGTCAAACAGAACGAGGCAAGTTTTGGGGCGTCCATTAGGGGGACCACGTGTTCTTGAATCTGCTCATCGGAACCGAATAACAAAATGGGGTACATGCCCAGCGTGTTCACCGAAATACTGGTGGTCATGCCCAGGCAGCCGGCGCCCAACTCTTCATTGAGAATGACGTCGTCAAGAACCCCCAATCCCATGCCGCCATATTTTTCCGGCACGGTGATGTTCATCAAACCGTTTTCCCAGGCCTTTTTAAGGACGTCGTGGGGAAACT
The DNA here is from genome assembly GCA_043718025.1 of Pseudomonadota bacterium. Classification (GTDB taxonomy): domain Bacteria; phylum Bdellovibrionota; class FAC87; order UBA2466; family UBA2466; genus JBGSST01. The sequence goes on along the minus strand of JAYSWN010000006.1, from coordinate 38,482 downwards.
CGTTGGCTTCGTCGTATTTCGCCGAGACGGGAATAATCTCTTTTTCCACGAATTTTCTAACGGTCTCTTTTAGGGATTCTTGTTCTTCAGAAAGGCTAAAACCTAGCATGCGACTCCTGACAAAATTTGGAGAAACCATAAGAACAAACCGGACTGTTTTCAAGGTTTTTAGCCAATCCAACTCTTTCGGCGGTAACTAAACTGGCGCTTGGCCGGCAACGGGTAACGCTCGGCTCGTCGATCGCGTAAAAGCGTGGTAAAAAATCACCATGTCGCAGAAAGAAAAACGCACCGGGATTTTGATTATTTTAGACGGCTTTGGGATTAATGCCGAAACCCGATTTAACGCTGTGAGTCGCGCCAAGACTCCCTGCCTAGATGGCCTTCGCAAAGACTACCCTTACGGCGAGCTACAGGCCTCGGAATCCTTTGTAGGATTGCCTCAAGGATTTATGGGTAACTCAGAGGTTGGCCACCTCAATATCGGGGCCGGGCGGGTGGTGTTCCAAGATTTTTCGTTAATAAGCAAAGCCATTGACGAAGGTTCCTTTTTTAAAAATCCGGTGCTTTTGGGTCTGATGCAAAAAGTGAAAAAAGGCGGCCCCCGCGCCTCTTTGCACCTCATGGGGCTGTTATCCGACGGCGGCGTCCATAGCCACGATAGTCATCTTTACGCCCTGATTCAGATGGCCAAGCGTGAAGGCATTTCGCGAGTTTGGATTCACGCCTTTACCGATGGCCGCGACACCTCGCCGGTTTCGGGCATTCATTTTGTGAATAAGCTCACCGGTTATTGTGAAGACGCCGGGGTTGGTCAGGTGGCTACGGTCACGGGCCGTTTTTTTGCGATGGATCGCGATAATCGTTGGGAGCGGGTCGAAAAAGCGTATCGGGCCGTGGTCAATGGCGAAGGTGAGGGCACCTTCAAAAAGCCCGCCGACTGGGTGCGCCGCTGTTACGACAAAAATATCACCGACGAGTTTTTGCCGCCCGCGGTTTTTTCTGATTACCCCGGGGTAACCGACGGCGATGGCATGTTGTTTTTTAATTTCCGCGCCGATCGGGCGCGTGAGATTAGTCGCGCCATTACCCAAACGGAATTCACCGGTTTTAAGCGTGAGGGGCTGCCCACCTTGTGCGGTTTTGTCGGCCTGACCCCGTATGATGAAACCTTAGGATTTTTATCGGCTTACGAAAAACCGAAAGTGCCGATGACGGTGGGCGAAGTCGTCGCCAAGCAGGGCTGGAAACAACTCCGCATTGCCGAAACCGAAAAATATGCGCACGTGACTTACTTCTTCAATGGGGGCGATGAAAAAGTGTTCGACGGCGAAAGGCGCGTACTGATTCCTTCGCCACGCGAAGTGAGAACCTATGATCAGAAACCTGAGATGAGTGCCCTAGAAATTACTAGCGCACTGCTGAAAGAATTGGCGGCAGGTGATTTGGGATTTGTGGTGATCAATTTCGCCAACTGCGACATGGTGGGCCACACCGGAAACTTGAATGCGGCTACCCGTGCGGTAGAGGTGGTCGATCAGTGTCTGACAAAAATTGTGCACTGGGTGGAAGGGCACGATGCCTTTGCGCTTATCACCGCCGATCACGGCAACTGCGAAAAAATGGTGGACGACTCTGGCATGCCACTTACTTCGCACACCTTGTTTCCGGTGCCGCTCTACGTCGTTGATCCGAAAAATAAGAAGTGGGTAGTGAAACCCGGCAGCCTTTGCGATATTGCGCCAACCTTGCTCAAGCTATGGGGCTTGCCCAAGCCCAAAGAGATGACCGGCGAAGCGCTGATTTCTGAATAGGCGCTAGGCAGCGGTCGTCGTCAGCTCTCCGCGTTAAAGCGATTTGGTGATCGACCTCTTGAAGCGCTGACCCGGCGAGTCAGAAACGAGCGCCGGGTACCGTGTATAATGATAGAGTCTTTCAAACCCCTCTTTAAATTCACTGGTCATCTATGTCGTCAGGAAAACTCGGCGAGCTTCTCCTCGCGCAAGGGATTATTTCTCAAGCGCAGCTAAAGGGTGCCCTCGATCACCGTGCTTCGCGCCGGGGGGGGCGTTTGTCTTCTAGTTTGGTGACGTTGGGCCACGTTAACGAAAAAGTGTTGGCTACCTTTCTTTCCAAGCAATACGGCATTCCCGCCATTGCCCTGGACGAAGTGCAGGTTTCGGCCGATCTCATGAAGCTGGTTCCTATCTCGCTGTGCGAAAAACACGGACTGGTGCCGCTCAATCTCGAAGGCAATCGCCTCACCATCGCCATTTCTGATCCAACCAATGTCGCGGCGGTCGATGACGTGCGCTTTTTGTGTAACCGCGATGTCGTGGTTTACATCGCCACCGAGAGTTCGATCAAAGGGCTGCTCGAGCGCACTTATAATCGCGCCGGCGGTACCATCGACAATACCTACAATCAGGGAATGATCGCCAACGAATCTCTGGATGTAGAACAGGCGGCCGGAGCCATTGAATTTGGAAAAGAAAATGACACCGTCGACGTCGATCGTGAAGGCGTCGGCGAGAAGCCCGTTATCAAGCTGATCAACAAACTCCTGATCGAAGCCATACGGCGCAAAGCGAGTGATATTCACATTGAGCCTTACGAGCAGATGGCCCGCGTACGCCTGCGCATCGATGGGTCTCTACACGAAGTGATGAAGCTGCCACCCAATTTAAAAGTGCCCACCCCCGCCCGTATCAAGGTAATGGCGCAAATGGACATTTCAGAAAAGAGATTGCCGCAAGATGGTCGTATTCAAGTGCGCACCAAAGATCGCAAGATTGATATTCGCGTGAGCACTTTACCGACGATTTACGGCGAAAAAGTCGTGATGCGTCTCCTGGATCAAGGCGAGCACGTCCCCAACCTGGTTGGCATTGGCTTTGAGGAAGATCAGCTCAAACTCTTCGCCAAGGCGGCCCGTCAACCTTACGGCATGATTTTAGTTACCGGCCCTACCGGTAGCGGTAAGTCCACCACCCTTTACGCGGCCCTTTCGGAACTGAACCAACCCGACGTTAATATCTCTACGGTAGAAGATCCGGTGGAGTACAACATCGCCGGCGTGAATCAAATTCATGTGAAAGAGAGCATCGGCCTAACTTTCGCCGCCGCGCTTCGCTCTTTGCTACGTCAAGATCCAGACGTGGTGATGGTGGGAGAGATTCGGGATCAAGAGACCGCCGAAATTGCAATTAAAGCGGCGCTCACCGGCCACATGGTGTTTTCCACCCTCCACACCAACGACGCGCCCAGCACCATTACCCGCCTGCTGCACATGGGAATCGAGCCATTCTTGATTACGGCGGCTTTGACCCTGGTGCAAGCTCAGCGCTTGGTGCGGACAAACTGCGAAAAGTGCGCGGCCGCCGATCCTAAGGTGACAAAAGAGATGCTGGTCGAGGCCGAGGTGCCTGATTCGTGGATGGGCTCGATTAAAGTAAAACGCGGCAAAGGCTGCGATTACTGTGGCGGCACTGGCTACAAGGGGCGACAGGGTATTTTTGAGGTGATGTACCTCACCGAAAAAATTCGCGACCTCATCGTTAAAGGCGCCAACACCGATGCATTAAGGCTTCGCGCCATTCAAGAAGGAATGACCACGCTAAGGCAATCGGCCCTCTTAAAACTGTATCGGGGACAGACCACTCTCGAAGAGGTGCTGAACAATTCTAGACCCGACGGAGACATGATTAAAACATGATGACCTTACCCCAGTTACTGAAAGCGATGCTGGAGCACGGGGCCTCGGACATGCACATCACCAGCGGGGCGCCGCCCACCTACCGCGTGCATGGTCACATTTTGAAAGCGAAGATGACTTCGTTGACCCCGGTACTTACCAAAGAGCTCTGCTACTCGGTATTAACCGACTATCAGAAGGCCATTTTTGAAGAACAGAAACAGATCGATTTTTCGTTCGGTATTCGTGACCTGGCCCGGTTTCGCGGAAATATTTACCTGCAGCGTGGTGCCGTCACCGGAGCTTTTCGCCATATTCCTTTCGATATTCCTAACTTCGCTTCGCTCGGCCTGCCTAGCCAAGTAGACAAGTTTATGCGCAAACCGCGCGGGCTGATTTTAGTCACCGGCGCCACCGGTAGCGGCAAATCAACGACCTTAGCCTCGATGGTAGATGCGTTGAACCACGAAGAGCATTTGCACATTGTGACCATTGAAGACCCCATTGAGTACATTCACTCCCATAAAAACTCGCTAGTGAACCAACGGGAAGTGGGACAGGATGCCAAAGGGTTTGGCATGGCATTAAGGGGAGCATTGCGCGAAGACCCGGATGTGGTGTTGGTCGGTGAGATGCGCGATCGCGAGACCATCGAAACGGCTTTGGTGCTCGCTGAGACCGGTCATCTGGTGATGAGCACGTTGCACACGAATAGTGCGGCGCAGACCATTACCCGTATCGTCCAGGTGTTTCCAAGTGATTTTCAGGATCAGATTCGCTTGCAGCTTTCAATGGTGCTGGAGGGCATTCTGGTGCAGGCCCTAATTCCTAGGGCCGACGGGCAGGGACGGGTGCTGGCCATCGAACTGATGGTTCCCAATGCATCAATTCGCAACCTCATCCGCGAAAATAAGCTGTTCCAAATTCCTTCCGCCATGTTGATTGGCCAAGAGCTGACCGGCATGATCACCTTTAATCAAAGCTTGCTCAATCTCGTAAAACGCAAGCTGATTACGATTGAAGACGCGCTGGAAGCCACCCCGGAGCCGGACGATCTGGTACGAATGCTTTCTGATCTGCAGCGACGAGCCTCCTAAAAAAATATGCGATACCAATACACTGGCACCACACGCCAAAGAGAACCGGTGAACGGAATTGTCGAAGCGGCCGACGAAGTCGAAGCGCGGATGAAGCTTCGCGCGATGCAGATTCGCCCCGATAAGTTGGGGGTGGCCGTAGGTAAAGGCTTTGATCTAAATCTAAAAAAGTTACTTACTTTTGGACTGGCCGGATCCGTCAATATTAAAGGGCTGATGCTTTTTACTAAGCAGTTCTCCTCGCTGCTCGATTCGGGCGTTCCCGTCGTGCAGTGCCTAGACATTTTGGGTCAGCAGGAGACTCGGGCCAGTTTCAAACAGATTCTCGTCAAGGTAAAAAGCGACGTTGAAAGCGGCGGCGGTTTGGCCGAGGCGCTCTCCAAACACCCCAGCGCTTTCTCCGATTTTTTTGTTCGCGTGGTCGAAGCCGGCGAAGTTTCCGGTACGCTTGACACCTCGGTGCGGCGAATCGGTATTCAATTAGAAAAACTGGGCAAGGTTAAATCGAAGGTGATTGGGGCCCTCTTATACCCCATCATTACGGTGATTGTGGCGGCGGGAGTGTTGGGTTTTTTGCTGGTGAAAGTGATTCCCGAAGTCGCGAAACTTTATGGCGAATCAAGCTCTGATCTGCCCGAACTCACCAAGTTTGTACTGGCCTTTTCAAACTGGTTTCAAGAAAACGTTGGCGCCATGCTCGCCGCTTTCTTTGTCATGGGGGTTGGGTTTGGGGTGCTGTTTCGCGTTCCGACCTTCCGTGAAGGTTGGGACCGACTGGTCGTAAAACTTCCTCTGTTCGGTTCTCTGATCCGCCGGGCCTCGATTGCGCGTTTTACTCGCACGATGGCCACGCTGGTTTCGAGCGGCGTGCCCCTGCTCAATTGTTTTGATATCTGCGTGCGGCTTACCGGCAACTTTGCGGTGCGCGACATTTTAAAGAAAACTTCGCTTGCGGTCCAAGAGGGTAAAAGCATTGCGCAAGGATTGGCCATGGGTGGGGATCTCTTTCCGCCGATGGTGATTCACATGGTGAACATTGGTGAAATGTCCGGAAAGCTCGATGAGATGTTAAATAAGGTGGCCGACATTTACGATGACGAAGTGGATGATGCGGTAAGCGCCATGACTGGCCTGCTGCAGCCCCTGCTTATCGTCATTGTGGGTGTGCTGGTCGCTTTTCTTCTGGTCGCCATGTATTTGCCGATCTTTACCCTGGCGGAGAAGGTGACTGGCGGCTGATGTTAGTCAGACCATTAAAAAAAGGGCTCCAGTTCTTTGGCGTGGGCGTGCCCACCGCCCATGGCTTTAGGGAATCACTGCATTGGCTTTTGGTGGCTCGGCTGGGTTTTTTATTCGCGGTGCTGACGGTGCTGGTGCTTCGCCAAGTGTTTTTTCCAAACGCCACACCACAAACCTTTTCGCTTGCTTACCTTTTGGTAGGCGCGGGTTTTTTGTTTAACCTCACTCAGTGCTGGGTTTTACAACGAGTGCCGCCGCGCTGGTGGGTGGCTGCACTTCAGATTGCCTTCGACGTGAGTCTGACCTCGGCTTGGATACTTATCTCTGGCGCCAAAGAGACCGTATTCGCTCTAATTTACTTGATTCAAATCCTATTTAATTCCCTAATTCTCTACCAAAAAGGGGCGCTTGGTACTGCAGTGTTAGCCTGCATCGCCTTTGCGGTGGTGGTTTCACAGAATAGCCAGAGTGGTGGCTTTCTTGCGTGGGGCATTTACTCCACCCTCTTTCTGCTCTTAGGCCTGATTGGCGGATACTTGAGTGAAGAGCTGATCCGAACGGCAGAAAAACTTGCCGAGCGAAATGAGTCGATGAAGCAGCTGGTGAATGAGCATGAGCAGAAATTGAAGCAGCACGAAAAATTGGCGGCCGTGGGTCAACTTGCCGCCGGCATCGCCCACGAGATTCGCAATCCTCTGGCGAGCGTCAGCGCCAGCATTGAGCTGCTAAAAGCGGCCCCGGCCGAAACTCTGGCGAGCCCTGAAAACAAGAAGTTGATGGATATTGCGTTGAAAGAGATGGGCCGCTTGAACCGCCTCATCACGGAGTTCTTGGATTTTGTAAAACCTGAACAAATTGCGGCGGAGCCCGTTGATATCACCGCCTTGCTCAGTGAAGTGGTGCTTTCGGCTAAGGCGATGAAGGAAGTGCGCGATCGCATTGTCATTCACGAAGACTACTCAGCGTCGATTGCCCTTGGGCACTCCGGCAAAGTGAGGCAAGTGGTTTGGAATTTAGTGATGAATGCAATTCAAGCCATTCCTACTCAAGGGCTGGTCCGTATTGGCTGCCGCGCTAGCAGTCTGCATTCGGTGCTTTGGGTCGAGGACAATGGCGTGGGAATGAATCCCGAAGTGCTGAAGCATCTCTACGAGCCTTTTTTTACCACCAAAGACCGGGGTACCGGCCTGGGGCTGGCGACGGTCTATAAAATTATTGAGGCCCACAAGGGTGAAATAAATGTCACCTCCACCGAGGGCAAGGGCACTCGCGTGGAAGTCGTACTACCGCGAGCTTAAAGACTATGGCTAAGCTACTTACCTTTTTTATTTTTGCGTGGGGTTGCGCCGTGACGGTGCCCGCCTTTGCCATTTTTCAACCCCGCCCCTCGGCCGACGCCGCCGCCGATGCCGAGTTTGAAAAAGAGACCTTAGAGGGCACGATCGTCAATGAAAGCATTGCCTCGAGTCTGAACGTTAAAGCGCGATTCGATGCTGCTTTCTCGGGCGGCGAGCCCACGAACCAGGGTTTCACAATCCCCCATTTCTATTTAGGTGTGGATGGCGTCGCCAGCTCGTGGATGACGTATCGCCTTTCGGTTAGCCCGGCTCGTGAATACAGTTCGGCGCTTTTGCCCAATCTCGTTCCCACCGAGGCTTTTTTTCGGATTACGAGCGAAACACAAAATCAGCTAAATAAAAAACCTAACGTTGCTCTGAACTTTGGTCTGTTTTCGCCAAACCTGAATCCTCTGTGGACACCAGATATCGGAGAACTGTGGATTCCAGATTTTTTTGTTGGTCAGCGACTTCTGTTTCTTAATCGCGAAATCGGCATCGAATTTTCTGCCTCTCCCGTTCCCGATCGGATTGAAGTTTCGGCAGGGTATTTCAATGGCAACGGCGTTTTTGGCTTCAATACCAATAACTCAAGAGCCCTAACCGGTTTCGCGCGGTGGATGATTCCAATCGACGGGTGGCGTTTTTCAGTGGGAGGTGGTGGGTTCCACTTCACTCAAGGAACGGCCGGCTCCACGAATTACCGAAGTAACTATATTTTGAACCCCTTCGTCGGATTGGATTATGAGCCGCTGACTTTGAATTTTGCCATTGAGGGGTGGTTGGGGAATTACGAAGACGTTTCCGTGCGCCGCCAGCCCAAAGGGGTGGTGCTCTCCCTGCGTATGGGGCATCCGCGGTTGCAGGGGTTTATCCGCTACTCCAATTTGGCTTCGACCCCGACTCTTCTCGGCCACCTGTTGGAATTGCACTCGGGTATCATTTCGGAGCCATTTCCCCACTTGAAACTATTTTTGTACTACCAACGAATCGACGGGCGAGGATTATCGCCGGAGAACTCGGTTAACCTTCGCGCTCGGTTTGCTCTCTAGCGGTTCAAAGGGGCAGAGCGAGCGCAGCATGCATTCCGCGCAGCGCGGCTTTCTTGCGCCGCATATTCTCCGGCCATGCAGAATTAAAAAGCCATTAATGCCGCTCCAGAGCGGCATCGGCACTAAATCGCGTAAATCAGACTCGATTTTTTCAGGATCGGTATTTTGGGTCCAGCCTAGTCGGTGGGCCACTCGTTTCACGTGCGTATCGACGGCAATCGCCGGAATGCCAAAGGCCTGACTCAAAACCACACTCGCCGTTTTTCGACCCACGCCGGCCAGCGTAATCAGCTCATCGATTGTTTTCGGCACGTGCCCGCTAAAATTAGCTACTAAATCTTGAGCGGTCTTCTTAATCGCCTTGGCCTTCATGCGGTAAAAACCGCACGATTTTACCAGCCGCTCAAGGTCCTCAATCGGCGCCGCGGCCATCTTTTGCGGGGTGGGGTAGGCTGAAAATAGCGCGGGGGTAGTGCGGTTCACCTGTAAGTCGGTGCATTGCGCCGATAAAATGACGGCCGTTAATAATTGAAAAGGGCCGTCATAGGTGAGTTCGGTATTTGACGATGTATAATAGGCAGTCAGGCGTTCTAAGGCGGCGATCACCACGTCCACGGTGGGTTTGTCTTTGCGGTTTTTTGCCATGCGTTGTCTTACCGGTTTATTGGACTCTCGTCACCGGCCGGCGGCCATGGCGCCATGGTTTTGCTATTCCCCTCACTTCCCTTATACTAGGCTCAATTACTCAAGCGTATTGCCGCTCTTAAACGGCTCTTTTTTTGATTTATGGTGGTGCCAGCCTTGCGATTCGAAGCTAGCCAAAGTGAGTTTTTCGTGACGCTCAATAGACGGGTGAACGACTATTTTTCTACCGCCCAGCTAAGCCGAAAGGGTAGCTGGCAAACGTTGATAAAAACGGCCTTAATGCTTTTGCTCTATTTGGGGCCCTTTGCGGCGATTTTGACGAATTCGCTCAATGGTTGGGGATTGCTAATTTCGTCGATTCTGATGGGCGTGGGCATGGCTGGAATGGGAATGGCCGTGATGCACGATGCCGCCCATAGCGCCACCTCGAATCGGGGATGGTTAAATCGTCTCACCAGCCGAAGTATCTATTTGCTCGGCAGCAACCGTCTTAATTGGAAGCTTCAGCACAACCATTACCATCACAACTTTACCAATGTAATTGGCGTGGACGAGGACATCGGCGGGCGTTCGGTGCTGCGGTTTTCCCCGCATTTACCGCATAAGAAAATCCACCGTTTTCAACATATCTACGCGTTTCCGCTTTACGGTCTGCTGACGATTTCAAAGCTGGTTAAAGATTTTTTTCAATTGCGGCGCTATAGCACTAACAATGGGGAGATGTTTAACCTCTGCTTTACGAAGGCTGCCTACCTCGTCGTAGTTCTGGGATTACCTTTGTTGATGACTGACCTGAGTTGGTGGCAAGTGATATTTGGATTTACCCTCATGCATTTGGTGGGGGGCTTTATCATGGCGATTGTTTTTCAACTGGCGCACTTGGTGGAAGCGGTCGAACAGCCACTTCCCAACTCGGCGGGGGCCATTGAATCTGATTGGGCTATTCATCAACTGAAAACCACGGCAAATTTTTCAACCGACAATTACTGGCTCACTTGGTTTGTTGGTGGGCTCAACTTCCAGGTGGAGCACCACCTTTTTCCGGCGGTTTCGCACGTGCATTACGCCGCGATTGCTCCGATCGTGCAGAGGACGGCCGTTGAATTTGGTGTGCCCTACCATCGCTATGAAAGTATGGCGGCGGCCGTTCGCTCACACCGGCGCCTGCTTAGAAAACTGGGAAGCCAACCGGCACTTAATTTGAACCTCGCGTTGAACGTCGCATCGAAATCGTAACCTCGCCTCCTCCCGCTCAAAAGACCCCTTTTGCATAGAGCTCACTCATCTTTTGTTCGAACCATTTCCGATTTTGCCTATCGCTTCCGGCAAAGGGGAATTCGACGGCCATGGCGTGCAGTAAAAATGAACATTGGCTGTCGCGAAACGGACTGGTTTGAAAAAGGCGTTGAAAAAAAGTATCCATCAGCGGTGCGCCGCGATTGAGTAAGGCCTGACTGGCTAGAACTTGATCAAAATCTTTGCGGCTGGCTCGACCCACGGTGACCATCGATCCGGTGACATCCGGATCGGGGGTCGTAGGGTAATGGTCTTTAATGCCAAAAAACAGTGAGTAGAGTTTTTTTGCTTGCGGTCCCACCTCTTGAATCACAACCTCTTCGGGCCAAACGTAACGACGCACCCACTGGCTGTGGATTACCTGGAAGAGCGCATCACGAAGGGCCATTTGGTATTCAATATCCTCGTCCGCAATTTGTTTCTCGGCGTTAACGTAAATTTCAAGCACCTGGCCCAATTCGGATTCCTTAGGCATGAACTCACTAGGTACCAGCTCGTTGGTGCGCCGGGTGAGGTTGTGCGCAAGCGCTTGGCGAGCGAGCATGACTCCCCAGGGGGTACTATCTCTCGGATCTTTAGCGTAGAGCTTAATCTCCACCCGCAGATTTTTTCTAACCGTCACCGGATAGGCATTAAACACATCTTCCGCCAACGGAAACGATCGAGTTGGGTTTCTCCAGTAGACATAGGGATGGCGTGAAGAGTCTTGGTAATATTCATCGGTAACCGGAGGCAGGGTATAGGGTTTGCCGTCAATTTTAAGGCGGCTTTCCAGCGGGACTTTGCCATTTCTATCGGCGTGAGCGGTACTTACCGTCGCCAGGATGACGCTGGGATCGTGCGGGGCTACCACGGCGAAGGCGGACCGGCCAGAATCGAGTTCCATAATTCCCGCTAAATCGCGTTCGATTCCCGGGGGCACATTTCTATTAAAGATGGGCGATTGCGCGTCCATGCTGTAGCCGAAGCGATAGATTTCGCCCACCATGCGCCGGACATCAATCTGGTGTTCGCAAAGGGCGCGGGCAAAGTGTTCGTAACGCAGGTACCCCCTATCATCGCAAAATTGGGCGTAGCGCTGGCGTGAAGCAATGAGTTGGCGAGAATTGAGTTCCAGTCGGGCCTGGGGGTCCGCCGTTTGCCACGTCTCAAACTCCTCCCACTCTTGCGTAGCAGGTGCGGTGGGAATGAAGAATACTTCGTTCTCCGGAATCTGCAGCACCTTCATCAGGTGGTAGCGCATCACCCCGCGCTGGGGAACCGGAATAAGGACTTCGTCGGCAATCAGTACCGAGCGCGAGGGCATGTGAAAGGGGGCGGCCGCCGCCTTCATGTTCATGACGAATAAGCAGAGCAATGCCGTTTGCGTTCGAAACGTTGCGCTGGAGGGACGATGGGCGTTCATGGCGTGGGTAGTTAGCCCGAAACTATCGGGTTGCGGTAGGAAAAAATTACCGGGTATTAGTTTCGTCACGGCGACAAAATCACTCTTTTGCGCTTTTTTTTCGGGCAGGGTCAATTTCTTTACTGGACACGTGACGCCTTGCAATGAATAGATTGGGATCACAGGTTTTCTCGTTTCAGGGGGTATCAAATTCGAAGCATCGGTAAAGGGCTTTGCATTGCCTTATTTCTCGGCGCGCCCAGTGGCTTCGCGCATCGGCAGGCGATCTGCATTCTGGCGTTGAATAACATATCGTCTGGCTCAGTCATCGCTTCGCCAACCTCGGAGCCGCAAGATTACCGCTTTGTGTGGAAACGAGACGCCGCGCTGGCGAATCGATCCTTATTCTATGAAATGATGAACACTAGCCATGCAGAGTCGAAGACTCGGCAGATCTGGAGAATTGAGGAGTACGTTCGGTTTGTAAGAGAATCACAGAGCCATTTTCCTGATGCTCTGGGCACCGCTAAGGTCGATGTACAGGGCAATCCCATCGGAAAGAATTGGAGTACGCAAAACGATGGACCCGCGCTTGAGGCCTTGATGCACATCGATTTTGCGTTTTGGAGATTGGACCGCGGCATCGCCATTGCTTCAGAACTTTTCGATCAGCACCTTCCTAATACTTCTGTAATCAAACGGAATTTGGAATTCGTTGCTCACCATTGGCAAGAGTCTACTTTCGATATTTGGGAAGAGATGGAGGGCCAGCATTTATATACCCTCAAGGTTCAACGGGACGCGCTGATTGAGGGATCCCGATTATGTGATCGACTTCATGACGCGGAGGCCGCTGCTTTCTATCGAGAGACGGCGGTTTTAATCAACGAAGAACTTGAAAAATTTAAGAGTGAACAAAAGCGTCACCTGCTTGCCTGCCGCAACCAAACTGGGGGGTCGGTCTATCATAAAGAGAGTAACCGTGACACCTCGATACTCTTAGCCGCTATCCACGGCACCAACGAGGACGCAACATACGGACCTACTGACAGTTGGATACTGGCAACTTTTTTAGCGTTGAAGCGAGACTTTGCGCAAACCTATTTGATAAACCAGGGAGAACCGTTTCCTCTTTTTGGACGCAATGTTGAAGATCGCTACAACGGAGTTTCTCTTAACCCCACGCCGGACGAGCAAGGCAACCCCTGGTTCATCACCACTTTTGCGGCGGCCGAACTGCTCTATCGAGCGGCGACCGATTTTAGGAAATCAAATCTGATCGTAGTGGATGACATCAACGTAGAGTTTTTTCGGGATCTAGTGGCTGGCTCCGGACACAATATTTGGCCTGGCGATAGACTCACCCCCGCGGACGCGCGGTTTGAAGCGATAATCCGTCTACTCTTTTCCCATGGCGAAGGGTACCAACGTAGGGGGGAATCCTACTGGTCAGAGGACTTTCATATGAATGAGCAGATCCACCGCAACAGCGGCGAAAGGGTTGGCGTAGCGCATCTAACCTGGAGCTATGGCAGTTGGCTCAGCATGGAGTTTAGAAGAGAGATTGCTCAGTCGGTACTGGCGTTGGTTGGCGGGGGCTGAAACGTATTGATTGACCACCGCAAATAAAATCTAGGCAATAAGTTAGTTTGGTTTGAAAGAGGCACGGTAGACTACACCGTGCCTCTTTTTTTTTAATCCGTTCTCCTTAAGCTAATGCGGAAAACCACCGCCAGTAGTCCTCCTCAAGTCCACTTCCTGGTTTAAGTGAATTGACATTCATTTAAGTGCGGGGTTAATGAATGACTGTTCATTAATCGGGAGTAGTGGTATGAAGTTTCTGACTAGCACCGGCCGATCTATTTTTCTTATCTTGCTTCTTGGGCTTGAACCGGCCGGGGCGGCGATCGAAGATGCGGTCACGGGGGAAAATGGTGAGTGCGCAGAGCTAATGGAAAGTCTTCAGCGTAATGAATTTGGCTTTCCTAACGGGCTGGTGGACTCAGAGCGGCCCGCGGTGGTTGGTGGCGGACTTTGTCCGGGAATCGTCGATAAGAACGGCTGCGCGGTGCTGATGTGGGGAGATGGGACGGTTGGAGAAACGCAAATCATTGAGGATGGCCCAGTAGATGGCGAGACCAATAGACCTTCAGAAAATGGATCGGGTAAAGGACGCGGCCATTGAGCTCATTACCGATAAGGGGTACGCCGCCACCTCAATTGAAATGGTTGCCCTGCGCGCTGAAGTATCTACGGGTTATCTTTACCGGCATCACCCCTCTAAGCTTTCGCTCGTTCAAGCCATTTACGAGCAACAGATGAAGGCCCTGCATGACTGCCTGCTCGGTGCGATTGAAGCAAACCATAAGGTAGAGGACGTGATTTCGGCACTGGTCAATTTTCTGGCCCGCTTGGTTAAGGAAAAGCCTAGGGTGTTTGATTTTTTATTTCTTATGCTGCACGACCACACTTTTCAATTTCCCTCGAAGCGGGTCGAAACCATTATTGAGATCTGCAAGCGCACCTATGCGCTTGGCAAAAAAAGCGGTGAGTTAAATGAAGCCTGCAATGCCGAGGCGATTTTTTTCACCCTCTTTTCCATCCCTTTTAAATTTTTCGATTCCCGACAACGTAAGATCTTTTTGGACAGACCGATTTCTCCAAAAGACCTCGAAAATGTGAAGCGCATCTGCCTTACGGCCCTAGGTTGACACTTCAAAAAATTCTTGTCGACTTTGCAAAGCCTGAGGACGGACGGTGGCTCAACTCCCACTCGCTTCCCCTTAAGTTTTCTAATCATTAAATTGCGTGTAAGTTGAGGGTCGAAAGAAATATTACCTTTATCTTTTCGGAGGTCGAAAAATGAGTAGGGCCCTTGAAATGAGTGCTGAGGCCTTTCGGTTATTCGGCAAAGGGATCATAGAACGACTGGCCGAATACGTGGACAGCCTACCGAGCCTGCCGGTATCTGCTCCTACTTCTGATTCAGCTCTAGCCACTCTCCGGGAGCCTCTTCCTAAAAAAGGGACCGACGCTGAAACCCTTCTAAATGATATTTTTAAAACCGCGGCCATTGGCGGCCACCAATTCCATAGCCCAGGCTATCAGTGCTACATTCCCACCGGTGGACTTTTGGAACCAAGCCTCGCCGAACTGATTGTAAGCACGCTCAACAGATTTACTGGGTACCGGGAATGGGCGCCGGGCTTTAACTTAATCGAAAGCACCGTAATCGGCTGGCTGGTCGAGATCTTGGGTTTACCCCCCACGAGTTCCGGGATCCTCACCTCTGGCGGCTCGCTTGCGAATTTCACCGCGATTCACACGGCTCGCTTTCATAAGGTTCCCGAAGAGTCTCAAAGCCAAGCGACTCTTTACTGCTCGAACCAAGCGCACCATAGCATTTTGCGCGCGGGCCTCATGATTGGACTGCGTCGCGCCAACATTCGAATGATTGAGGTGGACGAACAGTATAAGATTAATCTCGATCTACTTCGCCATTCGATAAGCGAAGATCGGAAAGCGGGCCTTCATCCGTTCATGCTAATCGGTATGGGCGGAACCACGGGGTCGGGCGCAGTTGACGATCTCGTCGCTCTCGAAGAAATAGCCTCCAAAAATAATTTATGGTTTCACGTCGACGCCGCCTGGGCCGGCGGCTTTCGCCTTCTTAAAGAAACGTCAAAATTGTTTGATGGAATTGAAAAGGCAGATTCAGTTACCTTCGATCCGCATAAGGCACTATTTCTGCCCATGGGATGTGGAGCCTTGCTGGTTAAAGAGTGGGGGCGGCTAGAGGCGGCACATTCGGTAGAAGTTAGCTACCTACCCGATGACCAGCGGGCATCAGAATACAATCCGTCCAAAGCGGGGCTCGAACTCTTGCGGCCTTCCCGGGGGCTACAACTGTGGCTTCCTTTGAAGCTTCATGGCATCGAACCTTTCGTGCAGTGCCATCAGGAAAAAATGCAGCTGACCCACCATGCATTCAATGAGCTTAAGAAGATCCCCGGCATTGAATTTCTTCATGCCCCTCAAGTGGCGGCCTTGGTCTTTCGCTTAGGAAAGGCATTCGCTTCAGAAGAACGCCTCGATGATCTGAACCACCAGCTAGTTGAGATGGTGAATGACGCCGAAACAAAAATATCGGGGGCGCAGTTTAAAAGCGGATACTGGGCTCGCCTTGTTCCTTTTGGATTGCGCACTCACCAACCTCACGTTGAGCGCACTCTCAACCGCGTTCGCGTGGCGGTTTCGCGACTGGGTGGCGGCCAAAAGTAAGTGGGTGCCCTTTCGACCATGTCGCTAGAAATAAATGTTGTGACGATTATTCCCGCATTCAACGGCGGAGATTATCTGGCGCGATGCGTTAACAGTTTGCGGAGGAGCCGCTTTCCGATGAAGATCATTGTCGTCGACAATGCCTCAACCGATCGTTCGGTGGAAAAAATTCGCTCGCGCGTCGACTGCGTGCTCACCCTCGAGAGAAATTTCGGATTCGGTGAGGCGGTGAATCGTGGCGCGAATTTAATCGACGCGCTCCCTCGCGACTTCATTTTCATTCTCAACCAGGATGCGGAAATTTTTCCGGATACGGTCGAAAAGCTTGTCGCGGTCGCCCAAAGAGATTGCGAGTACGGTATTTTGAGTGGCGTGCATTGGGCGGATGAATCACGGCGGCTGGAGGTAAAGTTCGGGCGACATTTGCGGCGTCGGCAACCGTTACTTTATTTCCGGCTCAAACGTAACCGACCGATAGGCCACAGCGTCGTGCCCGTGCATTTTATCAATGCGGCGGCCTGGCTGGTTCGTCGTGATTGCTGGGATAAGGTGGGGGGATTCAATCCGGACTATTTTATGTACGAAGAGGACGTCGAGTTTTCGGATCGAGCGAAAGCATTGGGTTATTTAGTGGGGTTGGTTCCCGAGGCTGCGGTACTTCATTTTCGTTACCGGCCGGAGTCTTCCCCGTTTGAAGTGCCGTACTCGCAATGCCGAAATTCGCTGCGCCGCACATTACGCACCCGAACCGGCCTCGCCAAGTGGTGGGGCGTAATCGGCTGGTTCTGCTTCCGCTCGGTCCTTTGCGTGTGGCCGGGCGAGACGGTTCGCTTTCGAGATCTCTGGCGCGCGCTTAAGGATGCTTTATGACTTCACCCGACGAAATCAATTAATAAATCCGAACTCCAATTGCCGACGGGATACGTGGAATAGGCGGTAACCGGCGCCCCTTAATTTTTCAATGGCTTTGTAGGTTAAGGCTTCTCCCTCCTTGGAACGGAGGCGGGCGTGAAACTCGATCAACAGTTGGCGAATGTGCGGCGCCTCGGAAACCAAGTCATCGATCACCTCGAACTCCGCGCCTTCAATATCAATTTTTAGCAGGTCAATATGGGCGTGGCCTAGCGCGTTCCTCAGCGTGGAAAGGCGTCGCACTTCGGCGCGGTGGTCTGCAGTTCCCGCAACCTCGGGGCATAGGGAAAATGAGATGGAATGGGTTGGCGGTAGCCGGAAATTTGCCTCGCCATCGAAATGAGCAAGCCCCCATGGGTGGGCATGAAACCCCTTCGGAGTTTTCTGCTGACTCAGCCATTGCCTGGATAGGGAGGTCGGGTCAAACGCATGGATCTCGCAGCCAAACCGCTGGATAAGGCCCGATTCAAAGCTAATGTCGTTACCGATTCCGACGGAATAGATGACACTCTCTTTTTTGAGCCCGATTGAAGCAAAATGCCAGCGTCCATCTCCGATGCCGGCCGCCGTTGTGGAAACGTTAATATCCAGGGGAATCAACCCACTGGCCCCGCGCCTTCTATCCAGCCAATCCAAGCCGTCTTCCACCCGGTCTAGTCCACTGCGTACTATTTTTTTAAGTGGCTTCAAGAAGGAAAAGGTTAATCAGGGCTCAACAGCCCGTCAATTTGTGTGCGTCACAAAGGTTTAAAAATTTGGCTCTTCTCGGTTGGCGGATCTTAGCAGAGTTGGTTCATTTCGGAGTGGATGGCGTAGAGCCAAAGGTAACGGATGGTGCCGCCGGGGGGACTTGAACCCCCACGGGTTTCCCCACTGGCTTCTAAGACCAGCGTGTCTGCCAATTTCACCACAGCGGCGCGTCTTTGAAAGAAGGGGCAGCATAGGAGCCCTGAAAATTCTTGGCAAGCCTTAGCTTTAGCAAACCATAAAATCCTTCTCATTCCGGCCCGAAGGGCAAATTAATCGCGTTGATTCAGGCGGTGGCCCGCTGATCGGAAGGAAATAAAATACTCTCAAACTGCTCGGCCATTTTTTCCCAGGACTGTTTACGAATGGTCTGCGAAAACGGTTTGATGGCGCTTTGGCAACGGTTGGGGTGTTGGGACCAGTCAAGGAGCGCCCGTTTCCAATCGGTTTGTTTATTTGGGTCCAACACAAATTGGGCCCTTATCAAAACCGGAAACTGGTCGGCAAACCCGCAGCTCTGCGAAATAAAGCAGGGCAAACCGGAAGCTACCCCCTCTTGCGCGGCCAACGAGTAGGGCTCGTAGCGACTTGGCACCGCAATGGCGTCACACACTTTCAAAAGCTGAGGAACGTCGCGGTAAAAGCCGAGAAAATGCACTGAATGCGTGAGGCCGTCACGTGCGGCCATCGCTTTCCAATGCGCAAGCCGTGAACCGGACCCGGCAACGTACAGGTGATGGTTCCAGGCCCCCTGCGCGTGAAGCTCTTTCCACACTTGGTAGAGCGTATCAAAGCCCTTTCGGTCGTCGTCGAGCGAACCCACAAAACAGAGCGCCAGCTGATCGATCTTCAGCTGCCAGCGCGCACGTAGTTGCGAGCGCACCAGAGTTTCTACCGGTGAAAAAGTCGCGCTGTCTACGCCGATGGGCACCACGTGCGTAGCATTCAAAGGCCGTTGAAAATATTTGTATAAGTCAGCTCGGTTGGATTCGGCGGTGGTAACCACCACTTTAGCGGCGAGTAGCGCCGCTTTCTCCTTCTTCAGGAAGAAGCCAAGCTTAAAACGCTGCCAAGCCGAGGGGCAGTCGGTTTGCGCGCGAACATGAAGGTAATGCACCCAATTGATATCGGCCCAGACGCAACTGCCGCCGTTGACGATCACTCTTCCGCCCTGCGCCGTGATCCGTTTTGCCCACGCCTGACCGTAACGTTCGAGCAAGAAGAAGCCCAAGAAATACGAGTTAAGCGGCTTGGGAACGCGATGAAAATAGATGTTGGTGGTCTGCAATAATCCGTCATCGATGGTGAAGCCCACCAGATGGACCAAATGTCCCGCCGCGGCAAAGTGTTTGGCCACGGCGCGGTTCGCCCAATCCATGCCGCCGTGTTTCCCAAAATCACCGGTGACGATCAGTATCGGGGGTAGGGGAGATCTCATTGGGCCTATTTTATCAGACGGCTCTGGCTATTCGGGTATGATTAATCAAATGAAACTGCTCTTCGTCGTCGAGGGTAATACCGACATTCGTTTTGTAGACGGTCTGAGCCGTCATTTTGCGCTGACCCTCTTAGTGCCCCGATCGCAGTACGAGCAGAGCGGACTAAAGGCCCGCATTCAGGGCCTGGGTTTGAATCTCGACGTTGTCGAAATTTCTGGAGGCCGTTTGCGCTATCAGTGGGGTTCATTGCGATGGCTTTTGACCAACGCAAAAAACTTCGATGTGATTGTTGCCCAAGAAATTTTGCGCGGGGCTCTCAACGCAAATCTCGCGGGTCGATTTGCTAAAGTACCGGTGGTTACTTACGTTTGTTTGCCGTCGCTGGAGTACTTTGACTGTCGCCGTGAGCGTAAGCAGATTAGCCAAGGTGAGTGGATCGTCGGCCGGGCCCTAATCTACGCCCTCTCCTGGATAAATGGAAAACTAGCTCAACGCTGCTTTGCGTTGGGCGACCACTTGCAAAACTACGCGAAGAAATTTTCACCGCGGGTGGTGCCGGCTTTTTACTACGGTGTCGACACCAAACGGTTTCGCCCATTGGAAAAAAAAAACAACGAGAGCAAAGTTGAATTGCGACGGCGGCTCAAACTTTCTGAAGACGGCTTTTTAGTTCTTTTTTCAAGCCGGCTTAGCCATGAAAAAGATCCGGAGACTTTTTTGTTGGCCTGTGAGCAGGTTCGTTGGTCGGGAATCCCACTCCGGGTCCTGAATTTGAGTGGTGATTATGAAAAGTTCATTTCACTCTCTGAACGGCTGCTGGGTCACTGTGATTGGGTTGAAGGTCGGCCCGCCGTAAACCCGATGCACGAACTGGCTGACTACTATCGCGCCGTGGATTGTTTGGTGCAGTCTTCTTTGGCCGAAGGGCTGGGGCTTTCTCCGCTAGAGGCCCTGGCCTGCGAAGTGCCCGTGGTGGCCACCAATGTGGGCGGAATGAAAAGCCACTTAGGCGATTATGCACAGTTAGTAGCCCGAAAGGATTTTGGTGACATGGCCCGCGCGCTCCGCGCCGTTTACCGGCGACCGGCGGGCCAAGAGTACGGCAACGGTCGACAATACGTCGCTAAAATCTGGGAAAGTGAAATGGGGTTTTTAGCCTTTGAGAAAGCGCTTACGACTTTAACTCGGTCCACATCCGGCTAACCACCTCTAGGGTTTCTCCCAAGTCTTCTAAAAACTTCATGCGTATTAGGTCTTGGGGATCGGGGTAAACCGATCGGTCTTTTTGTTCCAGATCGTTTAGTAAACGGCGGGCCGACAGGTTTGGAGTGGCGAGTTTTTTATCGCTCACGATCTCAACCGTCACCTGAGGATCAAGAATAAAATCGATGAATTGATGTGCTTCGTTTACATGCTGGGCGGTAGTGGGAATGGCAAAGTTGTCGGTCCACAGCGTGCCTCCCTCCACCGGAATAAAGTATTTGATTTTAGGGTTGGCGGCCGAGGCTTGGGCCCCATCGCATGAAAAGATGTGCGCAATATTAAGCTCACCCTTGAGAAGCAGTGCTTTGGGCTCGGAGTTAAACATCAGAATCGAATTCTTGAGCGTGCTGATTTTGGCGCGTGCCAGGTTGAGCGCTTTAGGGTCTTTGGTGTTGATGCTGTCGCCTTGCGTGGTTAATACGGCGCCAAAAACTTCGCGCATATCGTCTAATAATGATGTGTGTTTGGGGTCGGGCGACTCTAGCAAAAGCTTCCAGCTCACCTTGCCCTCGGGCACCTTCACTTTGTCGGTATTCACGGCAATGCCGGTGGTTCCCCAAGTGAAGGGCACCGAATAGACCTGCCCCGGATCGTACGAAACAGTGCGGTAAGCCGGATCAAGGTGAATTAAATTCGGAAGCTTATCCTTGTCCAGCGGCCGCAGCATTTTGAGACGAATCATCTGCCGCATCATATAGTCAGAGGGCTGAATCACGTCGAACCCTGCGGCTCCCGCCCGTAATTTGGCGAACATCTCTTCGTTACTTGAGAGGTAGCTTAGCTCCACTTTAATGCCAGTTCTATCGGTAAACTTTTTTAGCACTTCCTCAGGTAGGTAGTTACTCCAGGTATAAACCCGTAGCACGGGTGTCGTAGACCGTGGAGATCTTAGGAAAGTGAAAGCCACCCCCATCACGGTAACTATTGCCGCAAGTGAAGCTATCTTTTTAAAATCCATTCTCTACTCTCCCGTCTCAGCAATAGGACAAATACTAGAAGCACCGAAAGTAAAATCATTAAGAACGAAAGGCCATTGAGCTCGGGTGAAATGCCCAGCCGCATTAACGAGTAGATCTTAAGGGGCAGGGTGGTCACTCCGGCGCCGCTGGTGAAAAATGAAATGAGAAAGTCATCGAATGACAGTGTGAAGGCCAGCATCCAGCCACCCATGATTCCGGGCAAGACGTTGGGGACGGTAACTTTTAAAAAAATCTGGTCAGGACGGGCTCCCAAATCTTGCGCCGCTTCCGCCAAGTTGGGATCCAGTTTTCTCAGCTGTTCGGTAACAATGAAATAGACAAAACTGGCGCTGAAGCTTGCGTGGGCCAGAGCCACTGTAAAAAAACCGAGTTCGAAGCGAAGCAGCAGAAAGAAAAGAAGCAGCGAAAGGCCGGTAATCACCTCCGGCAGAAGAATCGGCAATAAGATCAGCGTTTGCACGAAGACCGGCAATCGCGCCGCAATCGGGGTCAGCCCCACTGCGCCGAGGGTTCCCACCGTAACCGCCAATGAGGCCGATAAAAAACCAATTTGAATACTGGTCCACAAGGGAGTCAACAGCGCCGGGTCCCTCAGCAGCATCAAAAGCCAATCTAATGTCCAGCCGCCGCCGATGTGATTAGGGTCTTTCAAAAACGTCTGCACTACCAGGTAGGTGAGCGGCAGGTACAAATAGAAAATGGCCAGGGCGAAAATGGCGGTAACGAATTTATTGGGCCCCTTACGCATGGCTAGTAATCCGTTTTATTCCCTCGCCGGGATTCTGTCCCCACTTGGTCTGCACCCATAGGGTTAAGATTAAGAGAAAAGATAAAAGGCCGGCCAAGGCCGAACCAAACGGCCAGTCTTGCATCACAAAAAACTGGCTCACCATTACGTTGCCCAAAAAGGCTTCCTTTGCTCCACCCAGCAGATCGGGAATGACGTACTCGCCCAACATGGGAATAAAGACAAAAAGGCTGCCCACCAAAATGCCTTCTCTAATGTTGGGTACCACCACGCCCCAAAACACCTGGTATCGGTTGGCGCCCAAGTCCTGCGCAGCTTCTCGCCAGGACTCATCCAATTTCTCCAACGCCGAGAATATCGGCACCACGAGAAAGGGCAGGTAGTTGTAGACCAGGCCTAAATAAACGCCGAGCCGGGTATAGAGAATGGGAAAAGGTTCGGTGCGCAGCCCCGAACCAATCAACGCCTGGTTCAATAAGCCATTATTTCCAAAGATGGAAATGATGCCGTACATGCGCAAAACAAAATTGGTCCAAAACGGAATAAACAGAAGTACGAGGCCAAAATTGCGCTGCCACCCCTGCGATCGCGCCAGGTAGTAGGCGATGGGGAAGCCAAAAAGAAGGCAGCTTACGGTGGCGGTAAAGGCCATGAATACGGTTTTGGCCAAGACATTAAAGTAGATCCACTGGAAACAGCGCGCATAGTTATCAAAAGTGGGAATCCAGGTGAGGGTGCCGTAATCCCCTTTTTGCACAAAGCTCATTACCAAAATAATGCCAAACGGAAGCAGCGTGAACAGCGTTAGCCATGAAAAAAAGCTCCACGCCGAAGGTTTAATGTCGGCCCATTTTAGGTCGGTAAGTTTCAATGCGCTTTTCCCGGCCCGGGTAGACAGATTGCGTCTTCTTTACGCCAGGTGAGGTAGATGCGATCGCCGCTATTTAAACTCCGTTTTTTGATTCGTTCCAGTTCGGGTTCAAAAACTTTAAAGATAAGCTCCCGGGTTCTTACCAAATATTCGGTGCGGGAACCCAAATAGCAGAGCTCCATGATTTCACCCTCGATCAAATTCTCTTGAGTGTTCGTTCGATGGCGCAGTAGCCGCATTTTCTCGGGCCGCACGCAGAGCGAAACACTTTTTCCCGTGAGGCTATCATTTTTGCGCAACTGGAAAACGCCCAAGGGCGAGGTCATGGCCAGCATGTCGCCTTCACCGGAAATGATTTCACCGGGAATCTCGTTCAAAGGTCCGATAAATCGGGCCACGAATGAGTCTACCGGGTCTTCGTAAATCTCTTTAGGGGTGCCAACCTGCAGGCAGCGGCCGTCGCGCATCACGGCCAAACGGTCAGAAAGTTGCAGGGCCTCTTCTTGATCGTGGGTCACCAGAACAAAAGTGATACCAATGCGGCGGCAAAGTGATTTCAACTCTTCCCGCATGCGAATTCTTAAGGCGGGGTCCAGGGCGGAGAGGGGTTCGTCGAGTAGGAGCAGCGCGGGTTGATCCACTAGTGCCCGGGCCAACGCTACCCGTTGTTGCTGGCCGCCGGACAACTCCTGAATTCGACGATCTCTTAAATGCTCGATTTCGATCAGCCGGAGGGCATCCACCACGGCATCCTTAACGTCGGCCTCTGGTTTTTTTTTGATGCGCAGACTGAAGGCGATGTTTTCGTAAACATTCAAATGAGGAAAAAGCGCGTATTTCTGAAATACGGTATGAAGATTTCGATGGTGAGCAGGTACGTTGGTGATCTCTTTATCGGACAAAAAGATTTTGCCCCCGCTGGGTTTTTCAAAACCGCCCACGCAGCGCAACACGGTGGTTTTTCCGCAACCGCTCGGCCCCAAGAGAGAAAAAAACTCACCCTGTTTCAAGGTGAGCGAAAGGGGCTGGAGGCGAAACTCGCCGAAGCTCTTCTCTAGGTTCTCGATGCGTAGCGACATGCGACGTAAAATAGGGAAAAAGTCCGGCATTCTCAAGACATGTTTTTGCTCAAATTCGCCTTAATTCCGATTTTGGGAGATACTCAGCCGCAAATGGCGTCCACTTTGTCGCAAAATTTATCTTCCCTGGACCGTTTAAGACTTTTTTTAAGGCCGCCGGGCCGCGGGATGCTCACGGTCTCCACGGGCGGAGACTGGGCCTCACGTCTCGCCAAACTGCTCTACGGCTCGGACTCTCCGGCGGTAGTCGCCAGCGCCTGGGAAGACTCGTTGCAGAAGATACGCCGCGTACGTTGCTTGGGCTTTGGCATTCCCTCGGACACCGGCGCCGGAATAGTAAAGGGGGCCAACCTGGGCCCAATCGGGATTCGTGAGGCGTATCTCACCAAGTACAAAACTCTTCCCAAAGACTTTTTGGATCTTGGCGACGTGGCCACGGTTCCCCATCTTCTGCACGACGAGATGCTCAATTCGACGCAGATTAAAGACGTTGCCGATGCACTATACGATGGCAAAGGCGTCGGCTTGCCGGTAAGCCCGCTTTCCATTGCTGAAGCGGTTTTAGAAACCTTGTGGGAACTCAATCCCGACGCGCGCGTGGCAATGTTAGGTGGTGACCATAGTACGACCTGGCCGATGATTCGGGGATACGCCAAGCGCTACCGCGAAGAGCTGGGCCTACTTCATTTTGATGCTCATACCGATCTGTTAGCGGCCCGTTTTGGGGTGAAGTACTGTTTTGCTACCTGGGCCCATCACGCCATGAAGCTACTGAAACCTCACCGTTTGGTGCAAGTGGGCATCCGGGTAAGCGGCAAAGATAAGGCCTACTGGACCGAAAAATATCCCGTCGTTCAGCACTGGGCGCATGAAGTGCTGGGTAACGAGACCGCGATTGCTGACACCATCGCAGAGCACTTTGAAGCCCAGGGGGTCACCAAGCTCTACATCTCAAACGACATCGATGGTACCGATAGTCACTGGGCCTCGGCCACCGGCACGCCGGAGACCAAAGGGCTCCACCCTGAGTTTGTTTTGAAACTCATCGCCAGACTTAGCCGCCAATTCGATGTGGTTGGGGGGGACGTCACCGAGGTGGCTCCGCCACTTTCGGGCCGGCGCGAATTTGGCGAGGAGCCTACTTGCCAACTGGCGGCGGAATATTGGAAAGTGCTCATCGACGCGATGGCTTCGTAACTTTTCTTATGCTAGTTTTTCCCGGTCATGAAAATAGCCTTTGTTTTCAATCGAAAGACCGACGACTCCATCGAACAGGCGGAGTTCGACACCTCAGAAACCATTGAGTGCATTCACAATGCTCTAGCGTCGGGAAACCATCAGGTTTTCGATGTGGAAATGACCCTAAAAGATTCAGTTTCGGCGTGGATTCGGCAGTTGAGCGAGATTAAGCCCGACATCATCTTCAATACCGCCGAGGGCTATTACGGCGTGGGTCGTGAAAGCCTTGGCCCCACGATTTTCGAGCAGCTCAGAATTCCTTACGTTGGCACTGGCCCCTATGGCTGCTTTTTAACGCTGGATAAATTTTTGACCAAGCAGATGGTGGCCAGCCGTAAGGTGCCGGTGGCCGAAGGCTACTTCGTCAACAACCAGGATGAACTAAAGAGCATCGTTCGCGAGGTGGTTTACCCCGCGTTCGTGAAACCCAACTACGAAGGCAGTAGTAAAGGGATTACCGCACGGTCGTTTTGCCGTGACGCTGATGAGCTAATGGCTTACGGCACGGATTGCTTAAAACAATTTCCTCACGGTTTGCTCATTGAGCGCTTTATTCCGGGGCGTGATGTGTCGGTGCCCTTTATTCAAGGGCTGGGAGACGGCGGGGTTTTAGAGCCCCTCGAATACATTTTCTCAAAGCGCACCGAAGGCACCGAAAACGCAATTTACGACTACGAGCTTAAGAATGAATTAGACGATGTAGTATCGGTGCGTTGCCCGGCCAAGCTCGAGCCTGGTCTGCGCGAACGTTTAGTGGAGTACATGAAAAAGATAGTCCCGTCGTGCGGGGTCTCTGATTTTACCCGGGCCGATTTTCGTATCACTCCCGAAGGCGAAATCTATTTCCTCGAGCTCAACGCGCTGCCGAGCCTTCAACCGGGCGCCGGCGTCTTTGAGGCCACTCAGCTTTTGGGACTCGACTACAACGGTACCATTTTAAAGATTGTTGAGGCCGCCAGTGCGCGTCTTAAACTTAATGGCAAATCGATGTCATCGCCGCACCGCCTGCGGAGCACCCGCAATCCGCGCATTGGCTTAGTTTACAATCTGCGCCGCAAAGACGTAAACGACCCCGATTACGTGCACGAAGCCGAATTTGATTCGCAGAAAACCGTAGATGCTCTGCACCGCACGATTGAGGGGCTTGGCTTTGACGTAGTTCCGGTTGAAGCCACCAAAACTCTTTCTGAATTCCTTATCGAATACAAAGTAGACGTGGTCTTCAACATTGCCGAGGGGTCTAATAAGCGGGCGCGCGAAGCGCAAGTGCCGGCGATGTGTGACCTACTTGGCATTGAGCACACCGGTAGCGACGCCACCTGTTTGGCAATTACCCTAGATAAAGCGCTTACCAAAAAGTTGCTGAGCCAAGATCGCATACTGACGCCGAAGTACTTTCTTTATCAAGGGGCGACCAAGTTCCCCGATATAGCGTTGCGTTTCCCGGTGATCGTAAAACCCAATCACGAGGGCACTTCTAAAGGAATCGGGCAAAAATCGGTGGTGATGTCTCAAGAGGAACTGGTGCGTGAAGCCACCGGTCAATGGCACCATTTTAAGGAGCCGATTCTTTGCGAGGAGTATATCGAAGGGCGTGAGTTTACCATCGGCGTGCTGGGCAATCACACGTTAAAGGTTTTGGGTCCGATGGAGATATCATTTACCCACGAAGCGGGAAAATTTCCGGTTTACGGTTTTGAAGCCAAGCACGTTGAGCCAACCGCAAACCCGATATTCAATTTGGTCTGTCCGGTGAGTCTGGGAAAAGAGGCTGATCGCAAAGTGCACCAGTTTGCCAAGAAGGTATTTCGGCTGCTGGGCTGCCGCGATGTTGGCCGCATCGATTTTCGATTGGATGATCGAGGCAATATTTACTTCATTGAAATCAACCCGCTGCCGGGACTCACTCCAAAATTTAGCGACTTGGTCATTCTTGCCGAGCGTTCGGGCATGCCCTACGAAGCCTTGATCAAACGTATTTTGACGCCCGCCATTCATCGCTGGCGTGGAGTAGAACGGCTTAAGGTTTGGTAGATGAACCTTTTTGAAAAATTTAGAGAAGAGGGCACTAAGCGGGTTCGTTTGCGCGACTTGGGTCTGAATATTGGCGAGTATTTGCCTGGCCCTTTGAACGCAATTACCGACGTTCCCGGCGTCAAAGTGGGGCATACCACTTTGATCGAGGGCAGCGGCCGCAGAAAATCGGGCAATGGTCCGGTGCGTACCGGGGTTACGGTAATTATCCCCAACGACGAGATTTATGATCGCAAGCTGGTTAGTGGCGGTTTCATTTTAAGTGGTGCGGGCGAAGTGGCGGGCATGACTCAAGTCATGGAGTGGGGGTTGATTGAGACTCCGATCGCGTTGACCAATACTTTGAGCGTGGGACGAGTTAGCGACAGCGTGGTTAAGTGGATGGCGCAAAAGTTTCCCTCCATCCGCGATCATCAAGAGGTGATCATTCCCGTGGTTGGCGAATGCGACGACAGTTTTTTAAATGACGCAGTTGGCCTGCACATCAAACCGCAGCACGTTTTTTCGGCCTTAGACTCTGCCACCGACGGGCCGGTGCTCGAAGGTGCCGTGGGCGCTGGCACCGGTATGATCTGCTGCGATTTCAAGGCTGGCATCGGCACTTCGTCGCGTTTAATCCCGATGGGCCCGGACACTTATACTCTCGGTGTTTTGGTGCAGAGCAATTTTGGGGTGATGGAACATCTGCGCATGGATGGCTACCCGGTTGGGCGGGTCTTTTCCGAAGCGCAAGGGCAGTATAGCCGCAGGGTGAATAACTACGGTTCGATCATCGTCGTCGTCGGCACCAATCTTCCGCTCACGGCGAACCAGATCAACCGGTTGTGCCGCCGAGCCGCGCTAGGAATTGGCCGTGTGGGTAGCTACGGCGCCCATAGTAGTGGTGAAATCATCCTCGGTTTTACCACCGCCAACGAAATTCCGCGAATCAGCACTACGCCGGTGCGCAGCTACAATATGGTGCTCGATACCTTCCTCGACCCAGCCTACAAGGCGGTGATCGAGGCAACTGAAGAGGCAATTTTGAACAGCCTCACCATGGCGGTCGATATGGAGGGGGCCGGGGGAAATAAAGTGCCGGCTTTGAATCTTCACCTTTTGAAGGGGCTGCTCGGCCATTATAATTCAGTGAGAGCGTTAGTCGCCAGCAACCGCTAAGACAACTTCGAGGAAAGAATTAATGACTCATTTTCAGGCCCTTGTTTTGGGGGTTGTGCAGGGGCTTACCGAGTTTTTGCCCGTCAGCTCATCGGCCCATCTTTTTTTAGTGCCCTGGTTTTTCAAATGGAAAGACCCAGGTCTCGCCTACGACGTTTTTATTCATGGGGGCACGTTGATGGCGCTGCTTCTCTACTTTGCGCGAGATTGGTGGCAGCTTCTTAAAGCGGGACTGATCAGTATTGTTGAGCGTAAAATTGGCTTTCATCGCGAACGGAAACTGGCTTGGCTCATTGTCGTTGCCACCATTCCAGCCGGACTTGCCGGGCTATTTTTAGAACATGCAATTGAGCAAATGTTTCGAGTTCCGTTGCTCATGGCTTGCAGTCTGGCGTTGATGGGCTTTTTTCTTTACTGGATTGATGGGAAGTACCCCTCCAGTCGCCAAATTGAAGAGATGACCTTTACCGATGCATTATGGATAGGGTTTGCGCAGTGTCTCGCGTTGATTCCCGGCGTTTCGCGATCGGGTTCCACGATTTCGATGGGGCGGTTGCGAGGCTTTCAACGGCAGGCCTCCGCGCGGTTTGCCTTTTTGATGGCGATGCCGATTACCCTGTGCGCGTTCTTACACAAACTTCCTGAAATCAAACGACTGGCGGCCGAGGGCACCCTGCCGTGGCCGTTGATGATCAATGGCTTTTTAGCCTCTTTTGTTACGGGGCTACTGGCGATTCACCTATTGCTGGCGTACGTTCGTTCGGCAGATTTTCGGGTGTTTGCGTGGTACCGAGTGCTGCTTGCCGGCGCGGTGCTGGGGTGGAGTCTACTCTGCGCCTGTTAGACTAAGGCTTCGAGAATTAGAAGTTGTAGCTAAGGGTGGCGGCGGTGGTGAAGTAGCCACCCGATCGGTCCCCTTTGGTCAGCGCGCCCCCGAAGGTGGAGTCACCATCCTGCCAAAAAACATAGTGGTAACGAAGATCGACGCCAAAATAGACGTGCCGGCGGTAAATTGGAAACTCCACGCCCGCTCCGGCGTAGCCGCCAAAGTTATTTGTGGTACCGGCGTCGGTAGTAATGTTGCCGCTATTTTGCAGCTCACGAATGGTTCGCATATAAAGTCCGCCACCGAACGCTAAGTAAGGATTAGCGGCGGCAATGGCTTTGGGGGCCCCGCGCGTATCAAAATAATAACGAAAACCAGCGGTAATCGGTATCAGCACCATCTCAAGGTTGACCCCTTGGCCGGCGGTCTTGGCGGATCTCACTTGGTCGAGGTGGTTGGAGTAGTGGCCAGAGGCTTCAAAGGCCAAGGATCGGTCAAAGAAGTAGAGCAACTTTCCACCGATGTAGGCAGAAGGCTGGGCGCTGGTTCCCAGCCCGCCGGTGAAAACTCCGACGCCAATGTCCAAGCCAAACATTAGGTAGCGGCCAAGGTGGAAAAATTCTTTATCGTCTTTTTCGTCATCCGAAAATTCGTAGGAGGAGGGGTCACCGAACGGATCGTTAATTCCCCGGTAGTCGGTATTCTGGCTTTCTGCGCGACTCAAAAGGGAAAAGGTGGCGACAATAAGGATTAAGATTCTTTTGTGCATGGCATCACCGGAAAGGCGCTGACGGATGGGCAGATTCATTATAACCTTTTTTCGCTTAACGCGTCGATTGAATAACCCAGATCGTTCTAAATGATTGAAGTTTAAGCGAAATGGGTTAATTTTGAACGTCTTTCGTCAAGGAGTTTTGAGTGTCGAAACCGCCCACAATTGATAGAAAATCTCTTAAAACCCCCGATGCCTTCCAGCGTGAAGGCCTTTCAGTGTTCGATTGGATTCTTCACCATCGTCGCATTTGGCTGCCGGTTATTGGTGGCGCCTTAGCGGTGGCCATCGGCATCTACGCTCTGGAGGGGTATCAGCAGTCGCAACTAAATCAGGGTTGGCTCGACTACTTCAATGCCATGAAAAAACCCGAAACCGAACGAAGCGAAGCCCTTAAGGGGGTTGCCAATAAGTGGAAAAAAATTCGCCCCGGTTACTTTGCTACCGTGAGCCTGGCCGACATCACTTTTAACGGAGCCCGCAAAGAGTTAATGAAAGCCGAAGCCAAGCCAACCGGGGAAGCGGTCAAGGCGGCTGACCTATACACCACCGCTTTGGCGTTTCCAGATTTACTTCCGGGTGAACGGCAACTTTTGTTTTTGAATCGTGGCCAGGCCAAAGAGTTGGATAAGAAAACCGACGACGCCTTCGCCGATTTCAAAACCGCTTCTGAATTTGTAGGTGAAGCAAAACCCTTAGCCCTTTTGGCAATGGCCCGCGCCGAAGAGGCTCGCGCCGCGATACCTAAAGCCGTCGAGTTTTATGAAAAAGTGGCGAGTGAGTTTCCTAATACAGAGTATGCCCGCAATGCCAAGTTGCAGGTTCGTCGCTTGAAGAGCCCTTTATTTGCCAGCGAGAAAAATTCGGCAAAAAAGGGTTGAGTAGTTCGGTTTAAGAAAGGTCTTTTGGCATGCGTTTGTTTTTCACTTCGTTGATTATTTTTGCCGCGCATTCGGCTTGGGCCCTTTCGGTGGTGTCGCAATGGGCGATGCCCACGCGCTTCAATCACCCGTGGGAACTCAAGCCCTACGAGCGAACCAAACCGGTAGTGGTTGGGGACATGCTTTACACTGCCAATTTAGACGGCGTCGTGCAGGCCATTCACCGAACTCAGGGTTACGTGCTTTGGAAGAGGAAGCTGGAAGGGCCGGTCGATGGCTCAATGGTTTACGGTCGCTCTAAAATATTTGTGGGCGATACCAAGGGTAACTTCTACGCCTTGCACACTCGCGATGGTTCCGATGCGTGGCGTTTTAAGGTTGCGGCCGAATGGCTTTCTCCGCCTTTAGTGGTCAAAGATAGAGTATTCGTTTTCACCTCGCACGATGAGCTCTACGCGCTGGCCGAAAATACGGGCAAAGAGATCTGGCATTTTGCTCACCGTGGTGATGAAAAGATGACCGTGCACGGAACCTCCGGCCCGGCGAGCAACGGCACCGAAGTGGTTCAAGGCTTTTCCGATGGTTACGTCGTGACCCTCGATTTCGCTACCGGCAACGTGAAGTGGTCACGCCGCCTGCGCACTCGCGAACGTTTTTACGACGTCGATGCCACCCCCTACATTGATGAAAAACGTGTGGTGGCTGCAACGTTCGACGGCAAGCTTTATAGCCTCGATAAAAATACCGGTGATATTTTTTGGACCTTTGATGTGGGTAGTTACGGTGGCTTTCACGTTAAAGAAGACCGACTTTATTTCGCTGGATTGGATCACAATCTTTACGCGCTAGATCTCAACACGAAGGCTGTAATCTGGAAAAAACCCATGAAAAGTGGAGTGGGATTGGCTCCGGTGATGGCGGGCAAGCATTTGGTGGTGACCACCTCCGATGATCCGGTTTACCTACTCGATCCGCAAAATGGCGACATTGTTTGGCAAGGCAATTTGGGAGCGGGCA
This sequence comes from Pseudomonadota bacterium, assembly GCA_043718025.1. Taxonomy (GTDB): domain Bacteria; phylum Bdellovibrionota; class FAC87; order UBA2466; family UBA2466; genus JBGSST01. The sequence continues at coordinate 6,491 of JAYSWN010000006.1, read as the reverse complement.
CTCTATCGGCGGCTAGCGGCAACAGCGAGGGCTGGTTTTTTTGTTTAAGCAATTACGGCAATTTGTATTCGTTTGAAATTCGTCCCGAACTGATGGCGCACCGGATGGTTAAAGTGATCTCGGCGCCTTCCGCGCTCTAAAGAGGTCGCTTTGGCCGATGCACTTCATTTACAAGGGCCTGTCGTTCAACTGCTGGAAGAGGCACGCCTTACTCATCACTTTTCAGCCTACCAACTGTACTCGAAATGCGGAACTCAAACGGCGAGTTTAGCCTCGGGGTATGAAACGGGTTGGACTAATGGGGCCGCAATCGACGCGCAGACGGTCTTTGATCTGGGTTCGCTAACGAAAGTGATTGCCACGACCAGCATTGTGGCGAGGCTTTGTGAAGCGAAAAAAATTTCTCTTACTGATCCCTTAGACTGTTTTCTGCCGTCATTGTCGCCAAGGTGGGGCAGAGTTACCCTTGCCCAATTACTCTCTCATTGCAGTGGCGCGGAGGGATGGTGCGCTTACTTTGAAAGCAGAAAACAGGGAGAGACTTTTTTAGACTGGTTTCGTCGCAATCAAGGGTCACTGGCAGTCGCCGGCGTTGAAGAAAAAATAATTTATAGTGACGTAGGTTTTTCTTTGTTGGGCGAAGCGTTGCGCGCCGTGACCCAACAGCCCCTCGAGGTGCTGTTTGCGCAAGAGGTGGTGAAACCGTTGGGCCTATCCGGAATTGGCTACGGACCGGTCGAAGCCCGAGTTGTGGCCACTGAGTTTTGCCAATGGCGAAATCGGTTGCTGCACGGAGAGGTTTTTGACTTTAACACTTCAGCGATGGGCGGAGTGTCGGCCCAGGCCGGCCTCTTTGCCAGTGCCACCGGGCTTGCCGCGTTTTGTCAGGCTTGGCTTGACGCGGTTCAAGGAAAAAGCCGCTGGCTTTCGGCGGTGACGGCCAAAAAATTTACGGAAAAAGCTATCGAACTTCAAGGCGTCGCCTATGCGTTGGGATGGGATTTGCCGGCGGCCAAAGGCTCTTCCGCCGGTGATAAGCTGTCGCGAAAAAGTTTCGGCCATCTAGGCTACACTGGTACGTCAATCTGGATTGATCCCGAACGTAAAGGGATCGTGATTTTTTTGAGCAATCGGGTGCATCCGTCGCAACTAGATGAGCGAATTCGTGCGATTCGGCCCGCTTTACACAATCTGGTGGTAAGCGAGTGGGAGAAAAATAATGAATAGTGATGCAAAAGAAAAAATTCATTTTGTCGGTGTGGGCGGAACGGGAATGGGCACTTTTGCCGCCGCCTTGGCCCGCAGTGGTCACCGGGTATCGGGAAGCGATGGGGCCCTCTATGAACCGATGAAAACCGTTTTAAAAAATTCGTCGATCGATCTCATTGAGGGGTATCACGCTGAAACCGTGCAAAAAGTGCAAGCCGATCGTGTGATTATTGGAAATGTCACTCGCCGTGACAATCCGGAAGCCATGGCGTGGATTCGCTCCGGGATTAATTTCTTATCTTTTCCCGAGGCGGTTCGCCGCTATTTGATTGAAGATAAAAAATCGATTGTGGTGGCCGGCACCCACGGAAAGACCACGACTACCACTTGGATCGCATTTTTGCTTTCTGAGCTGGGATTGAATCCAAGTTATTTGATTGGCGGCGTACCGAAAGACCTCTCGTCGGGATGTGAGTTGAATTCAGGCGACTGGTTCGTGGGTGAGGGTGATGAATATGACTCCGCCTTTTTCGACAAGGGTCCCAAATTTTTGCACTATCATCCGCACTTTGCGGTGATCAATAATATTGAGTTCGATCATGCCGATATCTATAAAGACTTGGCTCACGTTCGAGCGTCATTTGAGAAATTAATCGCCTTGCTTCCTGGCGATGGATTGTTGATTGCGCGTTACGACGATCCGCAAGTGCTCGAAGTTCTTTCGCTAGCGCTTTGCCCGGTTGAAACCTTTGGCGTCGGCGAAGGGGCGATGTGGCGGTTAGGCAAAGTCGAAGAGAGTCCCGCCGGCTATAAATTTGAAGTGCTTTACAAACGAAAGAGCGTGGGTGAGTTCGAAACCATCATGCTGGGGCAACACAATCTCATTAATATTGTGGCCGGCATCGCCTGCGCGATGAACATGGGCATCTCTCTAGAAAAGGTACGTCCAATCGTGAAGCGATTCGGCGGCGTAAAACGGCGTCAAGAAATTTTGGTGCGTGGGCAGAGTGTTTTGGTAGACGACTTTGCCCATCACCCGACTGAGGTCACGGCCACCGTAAAAGCCGTTCGCCAGCGCTTTCCCAAAGGAAAATTGTGGACCTTTTTTGAGCCCCGGTCAGCCACGGCGCGCCGTAACATTCATCAACACGAGTATCCCAAGGCCTTCGCCATGGCTGATGAGGTGCGTCTGAAGAGCCCTTTCAAAGCCACCGATCTGAAGGCCGAAGAGAGATTTTCATCGGATGAGTTAGCGGCCGCGTTACGAATCACTGGAAAATCTGCCCAAACTTTCGACACCGTCGATGAAATTGTGGAGAATTATCGGGCAAATGCGCAAGTCGACGATGTGCTGCTAGTGATGTCTAACGGTGAATTTGATAAAATACAGGACAAGCTGCGGGCGGTCCTGTCCACGAAGTCCTAGAGTTGCGCGGCTAAGGTTCCGTGCTTTTGCATTAAATCATTTCTGCAGTCCTACGCTCTTTAAGCCCGAGGTTGAATTGGTGCGTTTTCAACGACCCTATAGCCGTCGTTCGTTGCGGAGTCTGCGCTCGTGCGTAGGTCAGACGCTGGTGGACTACCTCATGATCACCGCCGTGGTGGCGGGAATCATGATCCCGATTTTCAATGCCGTCTTTGGCGATCGGCTGCTGGCGTCATTGCAAGGACAGCGGAAACAGCTCGTGGATTTTATCGCTCAATCTCCAAAGAAGAGAGTTCCCAACGTTTGGTTTTCCCGTGAACGAATTGGCAACACCGGCGGTGGGTCCGAGATCCCTCCGCCTCGCGATCTTCCCGAAACCGGAGATCTGCCTCCGCCGCGTGATCTTCCTCCCCCCGGTACCGTGGGTGGCGGGGGTGACCTTCCCCCGGTTGGCAATGTGGGCGGCGGCGGCAATGCCGGTGGTGGTGGTGGCAATGTAGGCGGCGGCGGCGATGCCGGTGGTGGTGGCGGCAATGTAGGCGGCGGCGGCGATGCCGGTGGTGGTGGTGGCAATGTCGGCGGCGGCGGCAACGTAGGCGGCAATGGCGGTGATTTTTTTGGTGGCAAGAGTGGCCCGGGTGGGGCCGGCGGTGCCGGTGGGGCTGGCGGTGCCGGTGGGGCTGGCGTCAGTACGCCGGGCAAACGCGGTGGCGGCGGTGATGGCGGTGAAGAGGCCGAAGGGGGCGAAGGAAGAGGCGATGACCCGGCCGTAAGAAAAGGCAAAGGCGATGATCCGCCGTCTCAAGCTGGTAAAGAAAAACCGAGCGATGCTCAAAGCAAAAAGAGCCGGGCTGAGGCCCTTGCTGCGGCCGAAGCGGATGAACGCACCAGAGCGAAGCGTTTCGACTGGTGGCTCGTTTTCAAAATCTTAATTGTACTTCTGATCTTATTCTTACTCCTTTTGATCGGCCTCTCGAATATGAAGAACGTAAGATAAAAGAAGGGCGGGAATTTCTCCCACCCTCTGTGCCGCGTCTTAAGCAAAAAAATTATTAAACTTACCGGGCCTCTTTAAATCCCGCGCGCACGGCCTCTGATTTCTTCATAAAGAAAACGCGACGGCACACATCAATTTTCGGGTAGGCGTCGGGTTCAACCAGCGCTTTAGTTTTGTAATCGCCAACATATTTATCGGGGTCGCGTTCTTGATGACGGAGGCGAAACTCGAACGGCATCTCTTCCAGCGGATCGGCGGGGTCCCAGATTCCTTTCCCATTTGCTCTCGCGTCTTCACAAGCGGCTACGTATTCGGCAACGCGCTCAGTTTTAATAAACGATTTGTTGCAGGTACTGCCGCTGCAAATGATGTAAGGAATCGCCCAACCTGATTCCACCATCTTCAAGTTCACATCGGTGTCACCATCGTAAACAACCCCGAGTGTTCTTTCGTACTTATCGGTGCCTTGGTTATCAAGAACCACCTTTTGTTCGATCTCGAGCAGGCTCATCAGTTTTTTGGTTGCCGCGTCACCCCAGTGGCCTTGGTTTACAATGCCATTACTCGTTGGTAGGTGCGTTTCCGGCGCATCGATATGCAGCATTCTGATTTTTAAACGGGTATCGACGTCGAAGTCTTTACGAGTATTAAACCAGATGGTGTCACCGTCGGTTATCTTCTGCACGTACCCCTTTTGCATAACGGCCAAGCCATCGTTGGCCGAAAGCGTGCACCAAGCGAACACCAAAAACGGTACAAGACCCATGCGACTAGCCATTATTATCCCCCAAGATAATTTTTTTCATTTCTTCGGAACGCAAAGTGTCCCTTGGAAAAATACCGTAGGCGATCAAAACGGCATGCTCAAGTTGTCTTTCAATTGTATTTACTAATAGTTACGCGCGATGCGTTAACAAAAAAATGGTCATGCGTTGTCCACAGGAAAGACAACGCATGACCGCAGAGAGAACGGCGACGGCTTCATTTAGGAAAGAAAATCGTTCATGGCGTCGGGGGATCGCCAGACAAGTGCCGTCGAAAACTCCGCTGAATCGACTCAAAGTGAGCCTTGGTTAGAAAAACATTTCAGGCAGGGGTAGAGCAACAAGGGTGCCATCCCTCTGGTTTTCCTCCGTGTACCGAAGTCATCGATTTCAGCGCAATTTCGCGGGTAACAAAGCGCGCCCACTTTTTGGCTACGAAAAATCGTTAGACGGAGGTGACATTGCGCGCGTTTTTTTCAAGGGTTGTATTCTATCTGTCGACTCTTTATGACGGCGAGTGATTCGCTCCGTGCAGCGCGCGGTGGTGACGGTGACAAAGAAACGCTAGATTCTCGATTTGGTTAAGCCCGCCCTGTGCCACCGCAACACGATGATGCAAATCCAGCCATTTCTTCTGGTCACAACGCCGGTTGTCTCGTGACACAAACGAACACTGCGCTCCTTGGCGGAGCACAACGGCATGACGAACGGCGGCGGGGATTGGCAGCCGTTGCGGTTGTCTCGGCTTTACTTCCACAACGGCGTCTGGAGTTCGACCGTTGATTGAGGCGTTAGCTCTTAGTGAATTTTGTGTTTCGGGTTTTCCTGAAGAAACTCTTCTTGCCCGTTTAGCCTTAGCTTCGGGATCATGCCGTTCTCTGGTCTCTTTCGCGGCCCACGCAATGACATCGGCCAGCGTTGCCGGGCGTCTTAATTTAGAAGAGAGCAGGTCTTTGAGCGCGATGAGGTGGCTATCGGTTACGTCATCGATAACTACCCGAAGCTCAGATAGGTTCTTGGCTACGGGCTTTATCCGCTCTCGGGGGTGAGCCTGCGGATTGACTTCACTCACCGCTTTTTCAAGTTCACTCTGCTTCAGCTCCTTAGCCTTGCCAATCCACTCCGCCTGATTTGCCGCGTTGAGAATAGGGGCGATGCGGCGGGCCGATGAAAGCGATAGTTCACCGTGAACGATGGCAGTTTTTAGCTCTGGTACCTGTACTGAAACCTCGGCCACTTTCTTAAAATAGTAAGACTGTTCTTTGCTCATACCCAATGCGCGAAGGCAGTAATCAAACACCCCTGAGTAATTTAGCTCCGCAAAGACCCTGGCTCGGCTCATCTCCATCAGGGTCGTAAGCACCAACCCTTCGGTGTGAAGGAGAGTTTTTGCTAGTTGTTTTACTTTTGCGTCTAAGATTTGTGCAGTGGTCGTCATGAATAAATTAGTACCATGAGTTTTCTGTGTGCCTTTTTCTCGTCCACGTTCCGCGGTGAGTGATTGGCTATCCGTAGTCCTCACCGCGCCTAGAAGACTAATCAATCCGTGACCTGGAAGGGGCTTTAACGTCTGCGCTGGTGGTTAAAACCGCCACGTCACGGAGCAGAGTTCGGCATTCAATTTTGTAGAAAAAGGGCGTCAAATAGTATCTTGTGGAAATGGCGATGTTTGGGGAGCGTGGAGGTTTTCTTGGCGTTTCACTTAAGGGAAGACTTTAGCTTTTCATCCTGGTGCTGCCGAGTTGTGCTGTACCGTGGAGGCGCAACCTACTTTGCCACGACCACTTTCACTGGGTTCCCCTTACTTGTCTTATAGTCATCGCCAGGTTCTTTTTTGCGCGAGGCTTCGATTCGGGTGGGTTGTTTCCTACGGAAATTTCCTGGCGTTAAAGTGGCTCTGATTTTTTTCTCTCTTTTCCGGGAAGAAAAATTTAAAAAAAACTCCGAAAACTGGTGGGACGCTTTTGATTTAGTTCGCTTGGCTAGCCCCTCCTAAATTGCACTAGCCCCGAAGTGAGGTCGTTGCCCTCAAGACAAAAAGGCAAAGCTAGTGGAGTAGAGACGAGTCACGCCGCCAACGCCCGGCCTTGTACTG
>JAYSWN010000050.1:0-14156 GCA_043718025.1 Pseudomonadota bacterium | reverse complement strand
AATGCTGGGAAGATTGCCACGGATTCTTCGAACCCTCGCAAGGACGGAAATGGCGTTAACGCGCACCGCAGCGAACCGGACAGCAGTGTAACGGATACTTTTTTCCTAATTTCTAAGGGTTCTCAGCGATTTTCGATTGTCTATTTTCTAATTTCGCCGGGAGGCGAAATTTATGGTGGAGGGGGAAGGATTCGAACCTTCGAAGGCAGAGCCGTCAGATTTACAGTCTGATGTCGTTGACCAGTTATTTATAGCCGAAAGGGTTGGTTTCAGAAATGTAAAAGTAAGAGGCGTGGAGACCGGAAAAGAGAGGGGTGGCCTCTTACTTCCTTGCTATGCTGTACCGAATTCGGTACAATCTTCGGTAGTGAAAAAGGTAGTCTGGCATCCGAAAGCGCTCATCGAGGTAAAGGGTTTTCCTGAGGAGATCAGACGGGAGCTTGGTTACCTCATTTTTCGCGTACAGCAAGGGGAGTCGCTTGGCTTGCCAGCCTCGCGACCAATGCCCGATGTTGCAGCGGGTGTGAGCGAGTTTCGGGTTAGAGGACCGGATGGCGTTTACCGGGCGTTTTACTATCTGAAAGTGGAAAATCGGGTACTAGTTTTCCATGCTTTCAAGAAAAAGACGCAGCAGACGCCGTCGAATGAAATAGATTTGGGCGCGAAGCGCCTTAAGGAGTTGCTCAATGGCTAAAAAAGTAAAACCTATCGTTACTCGTGACGCCAGGGAGTTGGCGGAGGTCATGGGCCTTACGCCGGCTGACGCGGTAGAGTGGATTCTACGCTACAGCCTCACGAACAGAATTATCGAGACCGCAAAACGGAACCAATTCACGGTGACCCAAATCGCGAAAAAAGCAAAGACGTCTCGTGCGCGAGTTACCAACGTTCTTAAGGGTGACAGTCATGGGATTTCCATAGATGTGTTGCTGCGGATACTTGGAGCTACTGGGCAGACCATTCGAATTTCCTATGCTAGAGCGGCGTAAGTAGTGACCTAACAAAGAAGTGACGGCGCACCTTTCTTTTAGGGTAATTAAGAAGCTCCAAAAGGGTACCCACCCACCCTTGGCCATTGTCACCTCTGTCTTTTACTGAGAACTAATTACTGACCGGAAGTAAGTGGGTACCGTTTTTTACTGACCGGAAGTAAGTGGGTACCGTTTTTTACGCAGGCACCTAGCAAGCCGTCATAGGTGGTTATCAGGGGTGGCCCTGGTTCGGAGCGACTCAGTGTCGTGCAGGCAGATAAAATATAGGTAGCTTGGAAACCTATGTTGTGTGGTAATATAGATCTGATGGGATCATCGGTTCGCCGCGTACTTGAGGATGGCACTTTTATCGAATATTCCGTAACGCCGATTCGTTCTGACCGGCACCGCCCGCACGGCGTACGGTATCGGCTCGCTTGGGTGCAGGACGATGTTTGTCGGGTTCTGTTTGATAATCACCACGGTAAGCACGACCATTTTCACGTAGACGGTGTCGAAAAAGAGTACTCGTTTAGAAGCGTGGGAGCATTGTTCGATGATTTCCTGACTCAAGTTAGAAAGCTTGGAGGTGTTGTATGAAGACCCGACGATTTAAGATTAGGATAGAGGGCATGGATAAGCTGAAGCGTGATTTCGTCCAGGCTTTCAAACTGGCGAATAAGGGGAAAAGTGCTGAGCCGGGGTACGATTTGGTGCTGAGCTTTTCCGACGCCTCGGCAATCTCAAAAGTACTGAGTCCCGAACGGATTCGTATCATGCAGGCGGTGCGGGATGAGAAGCCGGAGTCTATCCGTCAGCTGGCAAAGTTCCTGGGACGGGAGCAGTCGAACGTGCAGAAAGACGTACAGGAACTGGCGCAGCTTGGCGTTATTGAGTTGAAGCGAACACGTAAAAAAGGTCAGAAGCGGGAGTCTCTCCAGCCGGAGTATAACTGGGATGGGTTTGATATTGCCGTGTAGCTCTGCGAAATTGAAGCGCCCAGTCTGGTCGTAATTACTTCGATGGTAAACTGGGAGCCAAAATTATGAGAATTACTTTCGATAAGAAGGCTGACGCGATCTCGCTACTCTTTCGCGAGGGACGTGTGTCAAAAGATGTTCCGATCTCTGAGAATGTTTTCGCCGGCTATGACCGCGAGGGCAATCTGATCGAAGTTCAAATCCTAGAAGCCTCTGAAATGGAACAGCCTTGGCTTTCACTTGAAGCCGCGGCAAAGGTAATCGGCAAGAGCGCGCGCACTCTTTTGCGTTGGATCGAGGCTGGAGAAATCAAGCCACCCAAGGTGGGCAGGGACTATCGCTTCTCGCCCCAGCTCGTCGCTCGTCTTGGAGCGAAGCCGGAAGAGGTTATGAAGTCTCCTCATAAGCCGCTAGTGAAAAGGGGAAAGAGTGGGCGGGGGAGATACATGGCGGTCTTCAGCCTCGAGCATGAGGTATTCTCGGAGGGTATGGCGCACCACGTTAATCGCGTAAACCTGCCAGTCAGTGTGAAATATGCCCGGATTGCCGGTGCGCCCGAACGTGGACCGTTCATTGCCGATGGAAAGTATGACGTAGGTATTGCGGTCAAAGGATCGAGTTCGTTTATGGGTACCGTTTCAAGCCGAATTCGCTGTCCGGTGCCGAGAAAAAGCCCCAGCAAGTTGCTTAAGTTTTTCGTCGGGTGGGCGCTATCTTTCGCACCTTGCGCGCAAGCCAGTCTCTGCCGCGACGTATTCAGTCTTTTACCCCCCGCTTTATTCCAATGGGATGTCACCAAAAAATTCGCTGAAAGCAAGATCGAACTTTACCTCGCCCTTAAATATTCCGTCCTCAACGTTCCCGAGCCGACTCCCGCCCAACAACGCCTAGCTCAAATCCTCACTACTCCCTACAAGTCGGGAAGCCTGGACCCGATTGCCGACAAAGAGTTAAAAGCTAGGCTGGATGCTTGGGCAAAAGAGTTCGAGATTCCCTTTGTCTTCGCTTTTCCAGAGGAGCTCCCTTCGCTGATAAAGAATGAGCAGGGCAAAACCGGTTTGCAACGCGATGGTTACGTGCGACCTGAAAACGGGGTTCTAGATCAAGGCTCGTACAAAGCCGCGGTCCTAGCTGGCAAATGGCCGATCCTCGATCCGCATGACGTCATCAATCACTTGCCGGATGTATCCGATCCGGTTTGGCGGCGGGAGCTCATCCACCATGCTCAAGTGGTGACGCAGGTGCGAAAGCTCACCCTTGAAAGTTTGGGTGCAACCCCCGCCGATAGCGTGCAGGAGTTTTTAGAGGGAACGGTCCGTAGCGCTACTTACGAAACTCATGCTGCAGTTTTCATGGATTCGAAAGGGGCTCCTCGGATTCTGCTTCGAGGGGCTGCAGGCCTGGTTACGATGGAGATCCTGGTACGCGGGGGAAGCTCATCTGCGCTTGCCGATATCCTGGTGCCTAAAGCCTTTGCTTCCCCCTCAAGGGAATGGCCGCAGTTTAACGACTATCTCCAGGCCCGCGGGGACGCACTTTTTGAGCGGCAAAAAAAAGCGGCCCAAAAGATTGGCATTGGTTGGGACGAAAGAGCGGTGGCGCTCGGCAAAGTCCAAGCGCTTTTGAACTCCATCCTCGCCAAGGACCACAAATCCCTTCCCCCCGAAGAACGTGTGGATTTCATCTTGGGACAACTTGCTAAACGTCTGCATGAAGACCCCTTGCTGCGAGATGTCTTTAACTCCGCAAACCGCCTCGCAGCTTTGAAGTCGAGCCTAGAATTGGCCGAAGATTACCTAAGCTGGAAGTATCCAAAGTGAAGTACAGCTGGACCCGACCTGACGATTTCGGAATCGGTTTCAACTTGTTCTGACACTGAAAGCAGTCGCGCGGCGCAGTAGCCAGGCTACCCACTTCCTTTTTGATACGAATTTCGGTGGAGCGCTACATTGGAGGGGCTTCCTGAAAACTTCCAACCACTGTGCTATCGATCCGCTTGACGCCTAGTTGGGAGGACGGCCTTAGCGCCATTGTTGGACGTTAGGTGTTGGAGGGGGGAGGATTCGCCGCTACGGTCGGCCCAAAGGGCCGCCTTCGGGCGGGACTCAGCGGTCGCCTCGGTTCCCTTATTTGAGTGAGCCCGTTTCGTATGAAAATCGAGAATCGAAAATAGAGGATAAATTTCGCCCTCGGTTTCGAATTTCTAAGGGTTCTCAGCGATTTTCGATTGTCTATTTTCTAATTACGCCGGGAGGCGAAATTTATGGTGGAGGGGGAAGGATTCGAACCTTCGAAGGCAGAGCCGTCAGATTTACAGTCTGATCCCTTTGGCCACTCGGGTACCCCTCCGTATGCGTGCCCACCCTCTAATGTCCAATCCTCTATTTCAATGAGGAAATTAGGGGGGCTTTCACAAAAATCTTAGCCGGCAACCGGACTTGAACCGGTGACCTACTGATTACAAATCAGTTGCTCTACCAACTGAGCTATGCCGGCCTATATATAAATTCGCCGTTACGCCGGCATAACGCTTAAACGGATTTAACCTCAAAATTGAGCCTGTAAATGTAGGAATTTAGCCTCAGTGTGGCAAGGGAAAACATGCCCAGCCCAAACAAAGCTCGCTCCTCAATGGAGACGATAGTCTAGGTAGGGCTTGAGATCTAAACGGTTTTGCCCATTAAGGCAGTCCCATCCCAGAGAACCACCACGTTTTTCATGGACTGATTCTAAAACTGCCCTTATCGCCGGGTGGTGGGCTGTTGGGGAGGTCGCCTTTGTCCTTTTTACTCTTTAGGTGAAGGCGGTAGATATCTTTGGCGCCCGCGATGTCATCCTCATTCAATCCTAACTTAGAAGAAAACTCGAAGAACATAATGGCGTTTCGATCTTGGCTATGGCCAAGTCCAAGCACATGCCCAATCTCATGCGCTACTACCGAATACCCGTGGTTCTTCAAAAGCCTTATGCCAACCGAGCTGGTTGAGAATTCAAAAGCCTCACCGATTCGAACATTCGCAAGTGCATCCACAATTTCAACTCTAAGGCACGCGTCCCAGTACAGGTCGTCCATTGAATTTTGGTAATCAATACCTGGGGCCACGTTGGAGTGCTTAATCTCAACATCAGAATTGAGTTGATGTGCGTCTACCGCCGTTTCCATCGCCCTGGCCCAGTCTCGAACTGCCCGGATGATATGGTCGTCGTGTTGAAAGCCGCCGCGAATGGCCACCACAGTAGGGGCCTGGCTGAATATGATGTTTTCCGTGAGGCAACTATTAAGTGGGGAAGGGCTCACCTTCTGCGCCTCTCCTGGCGCGCAATTCAGTGCAACCGCGAAAGCGGCGATGCGCCACCAAAGCGCTATCTTTAGACTCATATAAAATTCCTTTCGACCTCGAAAAAAGGGGCACCCTAAGGCCCAGCTTGTAGCATCAACGTGCCGTGCGTTGGCCACCAAAATTCTGTTCTGTGGACAAGTTACGTCCACAAAAAAGTTAACGATTTCTCGTCGTGTAAATAGAATCTATCTCTTAAATTTACGCCTATGTTAAATCACCGCTGTTTTCGACTGAGTAGAGGTTTAACTCAAGGGAGTTTGTACATGAGCATTCTTAATCGTCTTTCTGCTATTTTTTTATTTTCGATTCTTGTCGTGACCCCAACGGCGTTTTCTCAACCGGCGGAAGTTGAATACACCAGAACCGACGATGGCAGAACTTGCTGGGGCACCTGTCTTAAAACAAAGTCGGACCAGTCGATCGTCGCCACGGTTGCTCACTGCATTCCAAATCTCGAACGGGGAGGGGTGAACGTAAACGGCATCGAGTCCACTAAAGTATTCGTGGCAAGTAGCGTTAGACGCACCGGTGGTATTCCCGCGGGGCGTGGCGGAGAAAGAGGGGTCAGAGGAGATGACTTCGCCCTTCTGGTTTTTCCAAAGGGAGTCTGCACCCACACGGTGACCCGAAGCGAACGGGGATCGGGCCAGGGTTCTGATGCAAATGGAAACTTGATTCCCAATGTTGCGCAGGTCTTTAAGGCAGGCCGTGCCGTTGAGGAAGTTATTGAAAACTACTCTGACGATCCAAGTGAGAACGTTTATCTAACGACGACGAACAACGCTGCAATGACCATCGACGATGGGGTTTCGGGTTCAGGGCTTTACAGTGTTCCAGATCCTAAAAGATATAAAGTTTTTGAATATCTTGGGCCATTAATGGGTTGTAGTAGCGATAAGTGTCGATACTTCTCCGCGACCGAACATAATAATCCAGCCGCTACGGACGTTTTAAACCAGGCCCGCGATCTGATGACCGGTCTTGATGGCGGGCAGCCTGACATTTTAGAAGTGACTCCAATCGATCCGATCGACCCTGCCGTCCGTTCACCGATTCGGGCTGGCAAAAGCACCTTTACGTGTACCGCAACTTGCCTAATTGAATACCGCAATCCCTCGGCCATTAAAAAACGCGAGATGACAAAGAGTTCGGTTCGGGGCGCCAGTTCAGCGGAGGCCTCCACCAACTCAACCCAATCGCTAACGACAGATTGTGAGGCTTATTGTGGGGGGAGTCGCGACGCCGTTAGTTGCACTCTGGAAGCGGCGCCAAACTGTAGTTGAATAGAGCGTCACACTGCGATTGCGGCACTTTACCGTCTTGCCAGTTGGTTAAGCCCCCCCGGACAGTCGGGGACGGAAAGTTCGTAGGCACCCTAATGTGCGGTCAAATTGCTGATGCGAATGTCCACAGTTTGTATCGAGTCCTTTTACCTCACTTCGTCTTTCTCGCTCCCGGTTGATATAGATCTATCCTTAACAGGGGGACTTTAAATGACACATTACATAATGGCTTTACTGATTTCAGCCAGTATCAACTGGGGCGCCTTTGGCAGTGAAACAAGCGGAAGCAAAGTAGCTGACAAAAAAACCGAAGAAGTAGTTTATACCGTCCGGTTGCGCATGCGGCAGGGTCAAAGCACTTGGGAAGATTCCTTTCCGGCTACAGGATCTAGTCCCATCAGAATCGCCCACGTTGTCACTGCTGGCTGCCCCGCAAATTCTACTTATATGAAGGTGTTGGTTCGTGCGGCGGGAACCAAAAATTGGCAGCGGGCAACGCTCTCGAAGGGGTATCACCATTACGAAGGGGGAGCCTTCGACGGGATTCGCTTTGAAATTGACCAGCCGTACTACTCCAGTCTGACCTGCCGGTGGAAGGTCTACGCCGGCGCTGGAGTGAGCTCCGGTGAGGATACGTTATTGGGAGCGATAGAGTACCCAGGTGGTTTTGCTCAGAACCTGGAGATTGCTGTTCCCGCTAAAAAAATCACTCATTTTCGTTTAGCGGTTCCGAAGTTTTGCCAAGCGGTAGAAATTCTTGAAGCCAGTACCGTGACCGAAGGGGTAAAAGATAAGGCGAAGTTGATCAACAAAGAGAGCAATCTCTATTCGGTGAACGATGCATCTGGTTTGCGGATCTCAAAAATCCTAATCACCGCAAATGGCCCTCTACAATCGGCTTGTCAGATTCCTGTGTTCATTCAAGAGAAGTGACTAGACACGATTGGTTTAGATAAGGTTCCGCCATCAGCCTTCGCTGCATGGCGACCTTTATCGGCTGCCGACATTTTTTCATCGTGCAAAAAAGCCGTTCAATATTCTTGCGTCGGCAGAATAGTCGCCCGCGGGGTAGGTGGGAACCCAGCTGCCCGAACGGTTCGTCAAGTACGTCAAATGGCCGACTCCAGATTGATTGCGAAGTACGATCACGTGCACATCATTGGCGCTGGGGGCGGCAATCTCAACCCCGTCCGTGATGATTGCAAGTTCAGATAAAATTACGATGGGTGTGCTCCAATTTCCGGTAAACTGAGCCCTATATTGATACCATAACTCATTGGCAGAATTTCTATAAACAGCGTGCATCCCTCCGGCGCCGTCAATGGCCAAGCGAGGAATCGTAAACCGGCCGGCGAGTTCGTAAACTTTAGAGGTCAGCCACATTCCAGATCGGTTTGTGGCATAGCCGATATAGTCAAAGGGCCCGCCGGGCTTGCATCTATAAACGGCGTGGGCAAATCCTTCGGCGTCGTAGACGCCACTGGGTTCAAAAATACCACCCGTGCACGGTGTAGGTTCGGCCGTTGCAACTTGCGCGGAGGTCCAGTTTAGGGAAGAATTTTTGAGGAAAAGATCCAATCCGGCTCCCGGGGTGGTTATCTTGCTCATCAGAAAAAGGGTTCGGTTGGCGCCAGCAACCAAATCCAATTGTTGAACATGCACACCAAGGCCGGTCTGGATTGGAGATCCATTATTCCATAGTGTATTGTGATTGGTGAATCCCACTAAATTAAAAAGGTTGGCCGCTTCATTGCTCACCACTTGAATATCGTTGACGCTGTCAATGGCAATGGCCGAATAGTTTTTTCCGCCCGTGCTGTTTGTCACCTGCTGGCTGGCAAACGTGCCCGTTTTATTTGTGGCATATTGCAGCCCTGAAACCCCGTCAGGTTCGCCGTAGCTAACGTGGGCGGTGCCATCGGCAGCTAGGGCAAGGCTGCCCTGGGAAGCGTTGTCGAGGCCGCTCACCGGTGAAGTTGACCACTGCGATCGAATTCCCTTCAAGTAAAAAACTTTGGTGGTGGAGGTTAAAAGTCCATGCAAAACCGTGGTGGTCACTGGGCACAATCCCAGCTGGTCAGGGGTGACCCCCGTCGCAAAAGTGGGGGACAAATTCACTTTATTGCTTTGCAGAGTGCTCAACGTGGCTTGGGCAACAACGTACTCTTTTAGCGTCGGTGAGTTTAAGTAGAGTTCGGCAATGCTCGACGGATTCACCACTCCTGAACTATCAAAGCCGATAACGCTAAAGCGGTAGGTTCCCGTCGGAATCGAAAGGTTAATGCCGGAGACGAGTTGGGCCAGCGTGAGGGGAAAAGTCACGAGCCCGTTAAGAAAGAGGCACCCTAAACTCTTTCCGCCGACGTCATTCGAGCTGATCGTATTGGGCAGCCCTTCCGTTATTACCAAAGCAAAGTGATCCAAATCTGATAAATCACGACCAAGGCGCGATGCGTTACGATGAGATAAAGAAAAGGTAAGCGTTTGAGGGCGAATGGAAAACGAGCAGCTCAAAACCAGTATCGAAACAACGATCAGCACCAAAACGAAAGGTATCGTTTTGGATTTTCCTAAGCCGCGCAGCATAGCAGAGAGGATAACTCATTTGGTTGCGACAGTTAATCTGTCTTTGGGATTTTGCCGTTCGCAGTGGACTCGTCCCCATTAAAACCCAAGCCGAAGGCTAAGTAGAGCGCCAGTATCACGAGCCAGCCAATTAGGCTGGCCACGTGAAGCTCCCTTGGGAAACTAGTTACCAATCTTGACGCTAAATAGAGACCTGCTTGGCCGGTGAAGACGAGTAAGCCACTTAAAACTAATGCCCAGTCGATCTTTGATGACGCACGCAGGTAGAGTAAAAAAAGCAGAGGGTAGGCAGTGAGTAAGTTGTAGTCGTACGAGACCCCAGCCACAAAAGTGGTCGTAGCAAGTAGCCCACTAATAACAAAAAAACTATCTGATCTAATTTTCTTGTGCACCAAGTACGCCCAGCTTCCGTAGAGACTCAGCCAGCTTAGGTATTTTAGGGCAGGGCTGGAGTGAAAAACGGCTGGGAGAGAATGAGAATAGTATGCTACCTCAACCCGAAGTCTCGAATATTTAGGAAGAACACCAAAGACATATGCCTTTGTGTTTTCGTAGTCGAGAAAACTGGCCAGCAGAACGAGTGCCATGGCGGCAATCGCAGGTTTCCACTGAGTTAGGATCCATTCCTTGGTTTGGCCCCTTCTTCCAAGCGTTTGACCAAAAATAAATGGAATTAGTCCTACCCCCGGAAACAATTTTAGCGTCGAAGCCAGCGCGAATCCCGACCACCCTAAATACAGATTCGACTTTGAGTATGCCCAGGCACTGAAAACCCAAATAAAAACGATCAGGGCATCCACATTTCCGCGTTCCATCGCAAACATCATGGGAAACTGCACCCCGAGTAAAAGGGCAAAACAGAATGCGGAAAATAATCGGCGTTTCCGCCACGTTGAACAATAGACAATTACGAAGGAGGCGCTCATCAAGACAACGATGGCCGTCTCCCAAAGCGTTTCTGCCACCCGGAATGAAACCACTCTAAGCCAAGCGAATGACCAATAGAGGAGTGGCGGGTAGGCCATGGCTCGTGCGCCAACATCACCACAGCCGATTGCCGATAGTGCATAGGGGTGATTAGAAAGTTCTCCGCAATTGTGAAAGGCAAACAAGTTATGTAGGTCTAGCCCCCGCCAAGCGAAAAATGGAATTACCAAATAGGACGTGGTCGCGACTGCCAAATAGATAAATACGGCTATCTGAGAAGCGTTGGTTCGGATTGCGCTGCGATACAATGTAACTCCGGCTGAAAAATATATAGCAATTATGCGAGCGGTTCGGCGCAGCTTTTCGTCAGTGCCTCAAGGGTGGGCTCTAGTGCTTTAACGTGGGAGGGCTGCGACAAGAGTTTGTTAAGCGCCAGGGGGATTTCGATCGGGCGTTTCAGCAGGGGCTCAACAATCGTCTCAAATTTCGCGGGGTGGGCGGTAGCCACTAGAATTGAAGCAAAGTCTTTGAAATTGGTGCGGGCAAACGCCGCCGTGGCGGTATGGGGGCAGAACTCCACTTTCCACTTTATATCGCTCTCTTTGATCGCCGTCGTGATCTGCAAGTCGGTTGCTAAAACCGAATCTATGTCGGTCTTAAGTTTCTTAAAGTCGGGATAGAGGTCACGAATCCGTTCCATATTGCTTGGGTTTCCCACATCCATGGCGTTGGCCAGCGTTACTACGGTGGGTACCGGCGCCCATTTTTCTGTGCGAAAAAAGTTAGTGATTGTGGCGTTCGCATTAGTGGCCAGGACTACCTTCTCAATGGGTAGGCCGGTTTTCTTCGCCCACAGTGCGGCGGTGGCATTGCCCAAGTTTCCTGAAGGAACAATCAAAAATGGGGCAACGCCTTCTTCTCGCCAATGGGTGAGGCTCGCTTTTACGTAGTAGGCCGCCTGCGGAAGTAGCCGCCCTATGTTAATGCTATTGGCCGAGACCAGCGATCGGTTTAATTTCCACCACGGATCTGAAAACGCCGCCTTTACTATTCTCTGACAGTCGTCAAAATCCCCCTGCACGGCAAACGCCCGAACATTTTGCCCCCAACTCGTGAGTTGCTTTTCTTGGCGAGCCGAAACCTTTCCTCGGGGAAACAGAATGATAACTTCAAAGCCAGGCCGTCCATAGAAAGCCGCCGCGACGGCCGCCCCCGTGTCGCCTGAGGTGGCCACGAGCACGGTTTTTAACGGGGCATTTGGTTCAGTGAGGCGACTCAAGCATTCGGCTAAAAACCGGGCGCCAACATCCTTAAAGGCACAAGTGGGTCCGTGAAAAAGCTCAAGCACCTCAGTTTTGTCGTCGAGCCTCTTCAATGGAATGGGAAAGGAAAAGGTCTGTCGGCAGATCTCAGGTAAAAACTCTTGCAGCCGGTCGTTTTGAAAGAAAGGTTCGAGCCAACGGCAGGCAATGTCCGGTAGAAGCTCTAGCCCGTCAAAGGACTTAATGGTGAACTGAGGAAACGATTCTGGCACAAAAAGGCCGCCGTCTTCGGCAAGGCTATGTTCAAGGGCGTAAGAAAGAGCATATTTGCGATCGTGATTTCGGGTGCTATGAAACTTCATGCCGCAGGCCTCATTCTTTAAACGTTACCCGTGCCCCTTGGGTACTGATCGGAGAGATCCAACCTTGGGCTTCAATTCCCGCCGAATTAAATTGCTGTAGCATCGCCGCTTTTATTTTGTTTGCCGATTCCATGGAGGCCGTCCAGGCAAAGAGGCTGGGGCCCGAGCCAGACAGAGAACAGCCAAGGGCTCCGCCTTTTAGCGCTTGTTCTTTGACCAAGGCAAACGAAGGAATCAAGGAGGCGCGTTGCGGTTCAATGATCCAATCCACCAGCGATCTTTGGATGAGGGATAGGTCGTTTGTGAAGCAGCCCGCCATAAACCCCGCCAAATGGGCTGATTGTTTTACGTGATCCTTTAAAGAAATTTCGGTGCGCAAAATCTGGCGCGCCGCCTTAGTGTTGACCTGAAGATTGGGGTGAATCAAGACGCAGAGAATTGTATCGGGCACCGGTATCGAAATGACATCAACTGGATCGATCGATTTGGTGAGAGTGAGGCCACCGTAAAGGCACGGGCTGATGTTGTCGGCGTGAGCCGATCCGCTGGCAACTGCTTCACCCAGCAAGGCGTAGGATACCAACTCCGATTTTGTTAATTTAACATTTAAGAATTCATTCGCGGCCACTACGGCGGCAACTGCGGAAGCCGCCGATCCACCCATGCCCGAACTTAGTGGAATGCCTTTTTTTATGCTTACCGAAAAACCAAACCGTAGTTTCAAATCCTTAATGAGCTGGATCAAGCCCACGGCAGCCGTGTTTTTTGCGGGGTCGAGCGGCAAGCCAGAGGTTTCGTTCGGTTGTAGGTGGCTTTGCTGCCCAATTGTCGTAATTTCAACTTCGGGCCGCTCTATTCGCGTCAAAGTGACTTCGTCGCCCACCATACTTTGCGCAAAACCAAGCAGATCAAAGCCCACGGCTACGTTGGCGACCGTGGCGGGCGCAAAAACGGTCACTCTTTTCACGAGTTCCCCCCCAGAAAAGAGGTGAGCCTGAGCAGGTCCGCAAACACTCCGGCCGCCGTGACTTCTGGCCCGGCACCCGGTCCGCGAATAATTAACGGTTGTGATGAGTATCTCGCGGTTTTGAACAGGACCATATTGTCGCTTTGCTTAAGTCCGGCGAAGGGGTGATCTTTCGGATAGCTCTTGAGCTGCACAGATGATTTTGTAGAAGGGTCAATCACTCCGACGTAACGCAACACCTCGCCACGTTTTTCCGCTTCTTCAAGGCGGCGCTCCATCGTGGCATCGTTTTTAGGCAACTTGGTGAGCCACTCCTCCACCGATCCTGTGCGATCAGCCTCGGGGACCAGATTTTCAATTTCAATATCGGCCAATTCTAGGGGCAGTCCCATCTCTCTCGCTAGAATGACGAGCTTTCTGCCAACGTCTTGACCGGAAAGATCATCTCGCGGATCGGGCTCGGTAAAACCCTTTTCGCGGGCCTGCCCGACTACCTGAGAAAATTTATTTTCCTTACTAAAGGAATTAAATAGGTAGGAGAGCGTGCCCGAAAGAATGCCTTCCATCGAAATGATACGATCTCCGGTTTGAACCATGTCCCGCAACGTGCTTAAAACCGGAAGTCCGGCGCCCACCGTGGTGGAGTAAAAATAGTGGCGCCGCTTGCGGCGAGTCGTCTCTACCAATTGACGATAGAAATCGAACGAGGCTGAGTTGGCTTTCTTATTTGGCGTCACTAAGTGAAGCCCCTGCTCAAACCAACCGAGGTAAGAGGGCAAAAAGGCTTCGCTTGCGGTTGCTTCAATAATTACGGAATGGGGGAGATGGTCGGCATTAATGTGCTTTATAAAGGCATCTAGTTGCGCCGCCGTGCTTTGCTTTTCTAAATCATTACGCCAATTTTCTAAATTTATGGATGGCTCGCCGAGGCACATTTTTTTTGAAGTTAAGATTCCCCTTACCCGAAGATCGATCTTGAACTCCCTACGAAGTCGCTCGGTTTGAACCTTAAGTTGGTCAAGAAAGGTACTTCCGATCAGGCCCGCCCCAATAACCCCGATCGATACGGTTTGGGGCGAGAGAAAGAAAGCCGAATGCACTGCCCTGAGCGCCCGAATTGATTCCGTACCGCCAATCACGGCGGATATATTTCGTTCGGAAGAGCCCTGAGCAATTGCCTTCACACTAACGTTGGCTTTACCGAGCGCGCTAAAAAAACGCGCGGCGACGCCCGGGGTTTCCGCCATGTTTTCTCCCACGGCAGCAATTACGGTGCAATTCTCGGTAACGTTGATGTTTTGGATCTGACCGTGGTGAAGCTCGGCGAAGAAAGTCTTTTCAATGGCGGCTTTTCCCACTGCAGCTTGTTGTTGTGAAATCGCAAAACAGATCGAGTGCTCGGAGCTGGCTTGCGAAATCATTACCACCGAAACGTTTACTTCATGAAGTGCCCCGAACAGGCGCTGAGCCACGCCGG
>JAYSWN010000049.1:0-14168 GCA_043718025.1 Pseudomonadota bacterium | reverse complement strand
GTGAACGCTCCACAAACCACAGGGTAGGCTATCGAATGCCGAGCAGAATATCGGCAAGTCGATCGTAGTCATCGGCGGTGGTTGAGAGCGGGACCTCGTCGAAGATTTTCTTCATCGCTTGGTAGGGATCGACACCGTTGAGTTTTGCGGTGACGACAAAGCTGTAGAAGATGCTGCTGGAGTTGGCTCCGGCGACAGTGTCGGAGAACATCCAGTTCTTCCTGCCGATGGCGAAGTACTTTATGGCTCGTTCGGTGAAACCGTTGTCCATTTCGAGGCAGCCATCCTTGAGATATCCTCGAAGGCATTCGTACTCGGCCAGGAAGTAGTGAAAGGCTTTTCCGATTTTACTTTTCGGCGGCACTGACTCGTTGTGCTTCAGAGCCCACTCGTGCATTACATCCCACAAAGGGGTTGCTTCGTTTTGGCGAAGCGCGTGTCGATCAGAAAAGGAAAGCCCTTTGGCTCTTTTTTCGATCGCGTAAAGATTTTGGTAGTAGTCGAGCCCCTCTTTCGCGAGAGACTGCCCTTTTGCCGAGCCCTCGGCTGCGTCGAAAAACTTGCGGCGCCCGTGCATATTGCAGCCGATGCGAATGATTCCGGCGTTTTGTTCAAGCACGTTGTAGGCGCCGTAGCCATCGGCCTGGAAAAAGCCCTGGTACTCGGCGAAAAGTTTTTTGGCCACATCGCCAGAGCGAGAGGGATCGTAGTCAAAAAGAACGATTTTCTTATCTGCCGCGGGCGTAGCCCGGACCCACATCCAAGATTTGCTTTCTGCCTTTCGATCTTTTTCCTTGAGCACCTGCACGGGCGTCTCATCGCAAGTGACGTAACGCTCACTCATAAGCCGCTCTTCCAGAGCGTTCCAGATACCCTGGCAGGTTTGGGCGGCTTGGATAATCCACCGACCCATTGTGGAGCGATGGATATCGACGCCAAGCCTTTCAAATTGCTCTTCTTGCCGGTACAGAGGCAGCCCGTCAGCGAACTTGCTTGTGACGATTTGTGAAAGCAAAGAGGAAGTAGCGATTCCCTTGGGGATGATGCATGGGGGAACGGCGGCTATTTTTACCGTGTCTGCCCCTTCGGCTCCGCCGTACTTTAGCCGGTGATACTCAATGATCTTCATCACTGCGGGCTCAAACACGAGCTTTTCGGAAACCTCTTCGCCCATCATTCGCAGGGGACTTCCGTCTGGCGCTACTTTTTCGGCTTCGGGCAAATCAATAACCACAACCTCGCGCGGGAGATTCTGCGGCAAGGGTTCTCTTTTTCCGCGCTTGCGGGTGTGCGCGGGAACTACTACCTCGGGCTCGGGCGCTGCCGTTTCGTTAGCGGCACAACTTTCCGCTTCGTTAAAAAGAAGCACTTGCTCATTGCTCTCCCAACGTTCCCTGCGAGGGCCAAAGGCCTCTTTCTTTAGCTTGCGAATGATCTCATAGAGATTGAAATTCTCTTCTTCGTACAAAGCGAGGCGCTGTTCGCTCTGCGCAACTACCGATTTGAGACTCTGGATTTCGATGTGAAGCGATTCAGCGTCGGAAAATAAATTTGCGGCTCGTTCCATCGATGGCCGCACTCTAACAAAAAACAGATCGGAGTCACTAACTTAGCCGAGCGTAATTCAATTTTTCGAACGGTTTCATCTTCCAAACATCGTAGCCATCGAGAAGCCATTCAAATTGCTCGGGGCTTAAGCTCACCACCGTTGATTCGTGCTTCTTTGGCCAGGGGAATTTGTCCTTCTCCAGCCGCTTCATCCACAGCGCGAATCCGGACCGGTCAAAATACAAAACCTTTATCAGCTCCCGGCGGCGATTCGAGAACACGAAAAGATTCGGCCCCATCATCTCGCCCATTCCGGCCGACTCCACCAACTGTGAGAGCCCATTTATCGCCTTACGCATGTCCACTGGCTCGCGGTGAAAAAAGACGCCGAGAAACTCTCTAACCGACTTCACTGTCCAGACCCGTTCAGATGCAAAATTAACTCCGCTAGCCAGCGCGGATCTGGAAGCCCCACCGTTGAAACCGTTGCTTTTGGTTCCACCTTCACCGAAACAAACGGCGACACCGAAACGACCTTGCTCACACTGGATTTGCGTAGCTTCTGCTCCCAATAACGAAACCGAACTTCTGACAGTCCGCGCGAACGGCAAAATCCAGCAAGAGATCCGGTGTGCTTCGCAAACAGCGCCACCTCAGCTGGCCACGACACTACTTTTTCCGATTGAATAGTCGAATCCACATTAACCTCCGTGATTGAGAGGCTCAGTGTACGGGATTTCCTAAGGGCTAAAAGGTGGGGTTGATGGAGCGTTCACTTTGCGCCGGCTTTTATAACTCTTCCAGGTCCGCTCAAGGGTGGAGTGCCCCATCCATACGCTGATGTTCTCCAAAGCGTGTCCTTTGGCGAGCATCAGATCCGTAAATCCCTTTCTTCCGGCGTAAAGGTCAATTCCATTCAAAGGGCCACTCCCTCGAGAACATTAGCGTCTGAATGGGTCATTCCACGCTTGAGAGAACCTGGAAGAGCTACAAGAACAGGCGCCGTTATCATCTTAATTACGAGTGACTCAACGAGTCGGGCATGTTAGCTAAAACGAAATATTTTTCAGTAGATAGGGAGACTTCATGAGACTAATAAAAGGCTGCTACGTAATCCTCTGTCTACTGGCAATTGTTTCCTGCTCAGATAAAAACAAAGGCGACCAGCGAAGTCCGTTAGAGGAGTCTTCAGCCCTAAAGTGGCAAGAGATAAAGGAGATGGATGACACGACGGTTTACCTAGTGAACGTCGGTTATCTTAAGGTTAAAACCGAGAAAGATGCCAATGAGCGGATCGCTAAGTTTTTTCCAGGCATCATTGAGGAGCTGAAGAGATCTCCTGGGGCAATACGTTTCGCCCCTTTTCGACGGAACCGCGAATTTTGGAACCTCACCGTATGGACCGACTTTGATAGCATGCGACGATTCGTAGCATCAAAACCCCATCAGGATGCGATTAAGGGCGATGGGGACGTGAACGCCGTTGTCGAAGCCTTTAAATTTACGGACTACCACCTGCGGAAAGCGGAAATGCCAAAGGACTGGCGGGAGCTGATTGATAAAACACGGTAGCAAGTATTCTGTGCACACCGCCGATAAATCTCGCGTTCTTGTCACGGAAGCGGACATTGCTACTTTCAGGTCGCCGGCGCCGTACGACTGCATTGTGTTTTGAATGTCAGCTCACCATGTGCATCCGTTGGACAAGAGCAAGTCCGAAGCCTTCTACGTCCGGGCGGTTTCGTGCTTTTGAGCGATAACCAAATTTGTAGCCAGTAACCCACAGACGAGAGAAAATGGACGATGCATTTTGAGACGCTACTACGTCTTAATTGGAACAAGGAGAAACTATGCATTTCCGAATGATTTTGCCCTGCGCATTGTTAGGCATAACGGCGTTGGCCGCCGTACCGCCCTTAATTTCCGGCGGCTACGGGCATACCTGCGCACTCATCGACGACCACGTAAAATGTTGGGGAAGCAATCAAGCCGGGCAAATCACGCCCCCGAAACTAAACAAACCAACCGCACTCGCCAGCGGCGCGCTCCACAGTTGTGCGATAGACGCGGAGGGAGTGAAATGTTGGGGCCACAACAAATCCGGACAAACAAAGGTTCCGGCTTTGACCGAACCCAAAGCGATAGCATTGGGAGATAGCTATACGTGTGCACTCGACGCAAAAGGCGTGAAGTGCTGGGGCTTAAACAGCTATGGTCAGACGAACGTTCCCAAACTCAAGTCGCCCATCGCAATTTCCGCGGGCGCTTTTCACTCCTGCGCAATCGATTCTGAAGGCGTGAAATGTTGGGGAAGGAACGAAGTCGGCCAACTTTCCATACCTAAACTCTCGCATCCGACGGAAATTGTTTCGGGCAGCGCGCACACCTGCGTGCTGGACGAGGGCAAAGTGAAATGTTGGGGCGCGAATGCATTCGGGCAAACCAAAGTTCCCGAATTGGATTCCCCTTATTTCGTTGCCGCTGCAGGCTATCACACCTGCGCTCTAGATAAGACGGGATTAAAATGTTGGGGCGAAAACAATTCGGGCGAGTGCACGATCCCCAAACTCAAATCTCCAAAAACTGTCGGCCTGGGAAATTGGCACACGTGCGCTTTCGATGAAAATGGAATCAAATGCTGGGGACAAAATAAGGAGGGTCAGTGCGCCGGAGGCGCTTGATCGCACAACCGATTCTTAGAAACAAAGCCTTGGTAACTGTGCCGGATATCGCTCGGAGAAATTCGGCACGACACGTTCGAATGACATCGAATTTACTTTCGAAGCCTTTTTACTTCATCTCGAACTATCTCCCGGATTCTTTGATCCTGATCGCCTTCCACATGTTCTCTTAGCAACTGATTAATATACGTTTGATAAGGAAGTCCCTTTTTCTTCGCTTCATTGCGAATCGTTTCGAGAATGGGCAAATCGATAAACATCGTGACACGAAACTTTGCATGTTTCGGATCAAACTCGTCATGATCCAGCTGGTTCTTTGCGCCATGCTCAATCTTGTTCTTCGTGGATGGCATCCCATTCCTCCTGTAATAATTCCTTCGTAGCCAAAACCTCTTTCACAATCCTGGCCACGTCCTGCTGGCTGAAACCGTGCGATCGAACAACTCTGCCCGTTTGGATCTCTACCACCGCCTCCGAGCTGTCCTTAACCGCATGGATATGCGGTGGCGGATGATCGTTAGTCCGAATCATGAAGCGAACGCTCTTGTAGTGGGCGACTGTCGGACTCACATGTATATTATACATCAAATTGATGTATAAATCAACGCAGTGATAACTTATTGGAATTATGTAATTTAGTGAAGCCATGGGGATGGGGGGAATGGGGTTCCCCACCTCGTGCTATTTGAGTCGAAGATTCGCGTTAATCAGCGATTTCTAGGCTCAAATCATTTTTGTAGTGGCGAGATATTCGAAGAAGAAAAGCAGATGGAGAGGGAAAATTCCCTCTCTTTTCCCTCTCCGAACTCGGAATCGGAGGAAAATCGAGAATAGAAAATAGAGGAAAAATTCCGCCCGACGGGCGAGATTTCTAATCTATTTTCAGCTATTTACGATTTTCTATTTTCTAAAATTCCGCGTTAGCGGAATTTTTGGACCGAACGAGACAATACCCGAACACCTTTATCTATCTGATTTCCTTAATTACTACCATTCTCCTCGCCGAATTCCTTCCGGAGTCTTCACTGAATTTGCTCAACAGGGACTGACAGCGAGCCAGATCGGAGACCAAACGGGCCTTTCCAAACAAGCAGTCCTGGCGCGACTCAGAAAGGAAGGTGTTCGTCCGTTGCTCGGACACGGACGCCGGAAAGACAACTACCGCTATCGCAATCCACCGTTTGGGTTTCGAGCAGTCAAAGGTCGGCTCGTTGTCAGTCGTTCCGAGATGAAGATTGTTCGCGTCATCGTAAAGCTGCGAACAGTGGACCTCCTCGGGTGGAAAGCGATCGTCGCTTACCTGTATGAAAGGCAAATACCCAGCCGTACCGGCGGAAAGTGGGACCGTTCTCGCATAAGAAAGGTTTTTAACAGGTGGGCCGACAAGGTTTGAAGCGCCTCCCTACCATGCCTAAAGCTAACACTTGATAAAGCGTTACCATGTATGGTACTATTATTTGGTGAGTAAGGTCCGCCGAGGAAACTACACCTTTGTGACATGGAAGGGAGATCACTCGCCCAGACATGTCCATATTTATAAGGACGGTAAGTTTATAGCCAAGTGGAACCTCGATCGAAGCGTCGTGATGGATGGGCAGATGGACCGCAGGCTCAGGCAGATCATTAGTGAACTGGTTATGGAAGGAAAACTGTGAAGATAAAAAGCGTATTGGCCAACAACCATCGAAAATGTTTTGAAATTGAGACTCCAAAGGGCGAGTTTGTGCTCCCTTTCTCCAAGTCGGGCCTTGTTCCTACAGCTTCAAATAAGATCGCCGAGGTCTATGTGGATAAGGAGATGGGCAGCGAAGGAATTACCTACGTTCTCGATTCAGGAGATGAAAACTCTATCCCTCTGGATGCGTTTCTTGATTACAACCGGGACCCAGAATATTTGGCCAAATTACTGCTTCATCGCCTGACGGTGGATGCCCTCGATAGAATCAAGACTTCGAAATTAAGCCGCCGGGAATTAGCTAGAAAGCTGTCTACTTCCCCGGCGCAGCTTTATCGCTTGCTCGATCCCGCGAATCAAACAAAGACGGTCGATCAAATGATCAAGCTCTTAGCGGCGCTGGGATACGAACTTGAGTACAAGATTGTGAAGGATAAGGCGTCGGCAGCTTAGTCTCTATTCCGATGTTGCAGTTTAATCGGCGGATAGGCCTAGTAAAAATCCCATGAACTGAATTTTGAAACCTCGATCAATTGCATTGAGTTTGCCGGCAAGGAACCGTTTTTTCTCATCGTTTGATTCCTTCTTAATTGACTCTACAACCACTAAGCGATCTTTTTGCCAGGTGTCGTACGTTTCTTCATCGTGGTCTTTAATTTTCTTGAAGGCGGCGTCATCCGGATAAAGCTTAATCTCCGCTGCGGATAAAACGTCCATCGCTCTTAGGATTTCAGAATTGAAAAGTCTAAAATCCTGGTCCAAAGACGTAAGTTTCCGAGCGAGTGAGCGTTTCTTTAAGTCCGTATCGGCATCTATGATCTGGCGAACCAGCTCCGTTCTGTCCGTTTGCCACTTCAGATAAGCGTTGTACTTGTCTGTCTTTTGCTTGCCCGTTGCCGGGTCCTTAAAGACAACTCCCAAAGCCCTAACGAAGGCCTTCTCTTGGTCCTCTTCACCTGCGTTCGTGCGGTCACTAGCGCCTTCTTCCAGCGCGTGGTTTGCAAACCCACCGCTAGCCAATGTTATCGCAAATACGAAAGCAATTAGGGAGGTCAGTCTCATAGGTTCTCCTGCTCAAACTCGAATCTCGGGCAAAATAGGCGCGGTGACACTTTTTGTAAAGATATCTGGGGCTTTGCCACCATCGCATGCAACTTCGTGCCTAGAAGGCAGCGCAACTAACTTAATTTGCAGCTCTCATGCCGACTAAGCTCATCTTCATGGTGTTCGATTCCGGTTCGGTTCCAGCCCGAGAGGTTTTTTATGTCGTGTCGACCACAGATCAAAAAACTACATGATGTGGAACACTTCCGGAAGTGTTCTAGTATTGTCCAGATTGGTGGACAAAGCCAGATGCTGGACGAACCGCTCTTATCTCACCGACTTCATTGATTTTCCGATCTCTCCGAAACGCATCGACATCTCCGTTTTCAAGCAACTTTACGTCGAAAAGGGGCTTTCTGCGGCCCAGATCGCCGAAATGGTCGGCGTCTCAAAGCAGATGGTTCTTGCCCGTATCCGCAGGGCTGGCATCCACCGAACAACTGGACGGGGAAGATCTCCGGACAATTTCCGATACCCCGAGCCTCCCTTCGGACAGAAAGTAGTTTCGGGGCGATTGGTAACGTGCTCGACGGAAATTCGGGTAGTACGTCTGATACTCAGACTTCGAGACACCGAACGGAAAGAATGGAGCGAGATTGTCAGCCACCTAAATTCAAGCGGGTTTGTTTCCAGGCGCGGGTTCCCGTTGACCAGGATACGAGTAAAAAGGATCCATACGCGCTGGGGTGGAAAACTCTAGGAAGCCGACCTACCATTGCGCAGCCACAGTGAATTAATCTTCATATATTGACAAATTCACCAATTACGGGCATTATCATAAATGATGAGTCAGGCTTCTCTTGGGCAATACACCACTAAGATTCGCGAGCTTGTGCAAAGTGCGCCGGAACGGGTTTTCATCCGCGCGAGACACATCGAGAAGGACCGTATTTGGCGGGAGATCTTGGAGTCTGATGTCAGAAAGGCTCTTGAAAACGGTAAGGTCGAAAGAGTTCGCCCGGGGGACTTAACGCTTCTCTGGCGTGGCAGGGACGTGGATGGAAGACTTCTTGAACTACAGTGTGCGCTGGTGAACGAAGACGGCAACGACACTCTGGTTGTTCAGGATGCGTTTCAAGTAAGGGTGGGAACTGCCTATGAACCAGGGAAGGATGACGCGAAGATAAAGAAGGACTGGTTGAAGTCTCATTCGGACTACGAAGAGGCGCCTGGTGGCGGGGTGAGGAGAAAAATTTCAGTTTCGGTGACTAGGAGGAAAGATCGATGAAATGCCAAAATTGCCAAAAGGGTGTCATGGCACCCAAAACGATTGATGAAGTAGTAGAAATTGAGGGTGGCCCAACCTTTAAGATCCGTGGGCTAAAGGTGCTCGAATGTCCCAAGTGCGGAGATGTGTTGAAGGACATGGTAGTTTCAGCGGAGCAGAACAAAAAGCTTCTCTCCGGATTGATTAAATTTTATGCGCATCAGGCCGAGAAACTTCCTGGCAAAGTAGCACAGTGGATTAGAAAATCCATTGGGCTCTCGGTGCAGGAGTTCGCGGTACTAGCCGGCGGAATGGATCCCTCCACATTTACGAGGGCGGCTCAACGAAACTCTTCTATCGATCACTTTGCGGCCTTGGCCCTTCTTGCGTTAGCCACTGATTTCGTGACCGGCGGTCATGGTGGAAAAACACGCCTTCAGGAAATTAGAGAGCTGGACCAGTTACTCGATCCAAAGCTCGCAAATGCGGTCCAGGTCGCGTAAAGCCAGCTAAAAGCAGGCTGTGTTGACCAAATGAACCGCAAAGTTGAAATCGAAACTCGACTTAGAGAATTACGACAGGAAGAAAAACGACTTCTTGTCGAGCTTGCGGATGTCGTTGCGTCAGAAGCGGAAAAACTGACCGGACCGTTAGGAAAGCCAGCCCGTTCACTAACCCCAACCAGTCCAGAAGAGAAAATTAGTCTGTTTGAGTACTTGTTCGTTTGCCGAAAGGAAGTCTTTCCGAAGCTTTGGGAAAACTATAAGACGGGCAAGAAAGGCTACTCTCCGGCCTGCGATAATGAATGGCGCTCAGGAATCTGCGACAAACCCAAAGTGAAATGTAGTGAATGCCCGAACCACGCGTTTCCGTTATTGGAAGCCAACGCTATCCGGAGACATCTTGAGGGAAGTGAAACGCTAGGCACTTACGCCATTCGGGAAGATGGCTCCTGTGCCTTTTTGGCAGCCGATTTTGATGGATCGTCTTGGCGGGAGGACATCATCGCTTTTCGGAGCGCTGCATCTGAATTGGGAATCACGGCAGCAATTGAGCGTTCAAGATCCGGCGACGGCGGCCATGCGTGGATTTTGTTCTGTGAACCGGTTTCCGCAAGATTGGCGAGACAAATGGGTACCGCCATCATGGCTCGGACTTCCTCGAAGAGACATGGGCTCAGCCTCAAGAGTTACGATCGATTTTTTCCGAATCAGGACTGTCTTCCAAGGGGCGGATTCGGCAATCTGATCGCTTTGCCTCTCCAGAGAAAGCCTCGGGAGAACGGAAATACCTTGTTTTTGGATGACAGCCTAACTCCCATCACCGACCAATGGAAATACTTGGCATCTGTCCCACGCTTATCGGCAGTTGAAGTCCAAGGGTTGCTTGATAGAGTTCTGGATACTTCGCTTTCACTCGAACTCGTGCCTACGGATGATGCGGAAGTCTTGCGTACTGAAAAGTTGTTGGATTCCGGAGCCCGAAAAATTCAGCCGGGCTGCTATCCCGAGCAAGTCGAAATCCATTTGGGTTCGCAGATAAAAATTAGCTTGAAGGGCCTCCCGTCACCTCTCATAGCGGCGCTAAAGCGAACCGCGACGTTTGCCAATCCAATATTCTTCGAGAAACAACGCCTCAGATTTTCCACCTGGAATATTCCTCGATTCATCTGTTGCGGTGAGATGGATGGTGACTTGCTAATGTTGCCAAGAGGGACCCTCGATCGATGTCTTGAGATTTTGAAGTTGGCCGGGAGCCAAATCGTAGTTCGAGATGAAAGGCCTAGGCATCGAAAGACTTCGCTTTCGTTTCATGGAGAGCTATCTCCCGAACAAAACAAAGCGGTAAAGGCGCTTATTCCCCACGAAAGTGGGGTTCTCGTGGCACCTCCGGGAGCCGGAAAGACAGTGATGGCCTGCGCCGTCATTGCAAAGCGACGGCTACCCACCTTGGTCCTGGCACACCGGATGCCCATCCTAGAACAATGGCGGAAACAAATGGCCAAATTTTTGGAAATCCCCGAGAAGGAAATCGGAATCCTTAGAATGAATATCAGATAGGGAGATTCATGAAGCAGCTTTCAGCAATCTTATTTCTAGCGTTTTTAACCTCGGGCCCTTGCAGTTGGGGCCGGAGCCCACTTAACCAGGAGAATGGTATGGAAGAAGAAAAGATTCAAAAGCAGTTAAGCCGATACGAGGCGGCGTTGAATAGTTCCAGCACGAAGGATGCTGTCGACCTTTATGCGGACGACGGTATCTTCATGCCAACAGAGGCACCAACGGCGAGAGGGCGGGAACAATTAGTCGCGGCTTACAATCACGTTTTCAGTGCCATAAAGCTGCGCATTAAATTTACGGTTGATGAGATCGTTGTTTCGGGAAATGTCGCGTTTGCTCGCACCGCATCCAAGGGAGAGGTAACCGTTCTCTCAAATAAAGTTACCGGGCCAGAAGAGAACCGGGAGTTCTTTCTTTTTGTCAAAGTCGGGGACGATTGGAAAATATCTCGGTACATGTTCAACAAGGCACGCCCGAGCCGTTGATCAAGTACCTCGCAAGCGCTCTAAATCTTGAAAGGGGCAGTTCTTGGTTCGTGCTCAGTAAAATCGACTGAAACGTTAATCAACGAACCACAAAGGAAATATTAATCATGTCCTCTACAAAGAAAATTATTGCGGTCCTAGGCGCAACTGGAAACCAAGGCGGCGGTGTTGTTCGAGCACTTCAAGCGAGTGGTAAATTCCATGTCCGCGCGTTAACCCGCAACCCCAGTAGGCACCAGGGTATCGGCGATGAAGTCGTTGAGGCAGATCTTAACCGCCCGGAAACACTCAAAGCCGCGTTCAAAGATGCTTACGGGGTCTTCGCAGTCACCAATTTCTGGGAAAAAGGCACCGATGAACTGACACAAGGCATGGCGGCCGTCGAAGCAGCGAAAAAGGCTGGCGTTCAGCATTTCATTTGGTCAACGCTGCCCAACGTTGAAAGGATCAGCGGCGGTAAGTTTGATGTCCCACATTTTACCGAGAAAGCGAAAGTAGATGACGTAGTCAAGAATGGCGGTTTTAGGCACCATACGTTTGTCATAGCGCCGTTCTTTTTTCAAAATCTGAATATCACGCTCGCGCCTCAATCAAAGCAGGACGGCTCAATAGGCTGGACATTGCCGATCGATCCGACGGTGAAAGCCGTTCACATGGGAGATATCACCGAGCTTGGGAATGTCGTTGCAGGTGCTTTTGCGCATCCTGAGAAGGTGGGCAACGGACAGTACCTCCCTTTGGTGGGTGGTTTACTAAGCTTTAACGACATTGTGAGTACGCTCAATAAACAGGGTCACAAGTTTACCTTCAACTCAGTCCCGGTTGAGGTCTTTTCGACCTTCTTCAACGGCGCACGTGAGCTTGCCCAAATGTTTGCTTATTTCGAAAGCCACACTTATCTGGGCGCGAACTATGATGCTCAAATCAAATTGGCAAACCAAGTCGCCGACAAACCTGCAACTGATTTTGCAACCTGGGCGGAGAAAAACTTCCGGGTCTCGGTGGGCGGCAAGTCGGTGTGACTCAACTCCCCCTGCGGTTGGCTGGCAGTGGGAGGTTCCTTTCGAGTGTTGCGACGGTTGAGAAGGTTCTGTCCAAGTAGAACTCCGTTGGCCATTTCTTTAGATGGTGTTCGACCACGGTTCGGTTCCAGCCCGGGCCTGTTTTTCCGAATCGAACGGGGGGATTCTAAAACTAGAGTGATATGAAACACTTCCGGACGTGTTCGAGTATTGTCCAGGTTGGTGGACAAAGCCGGACGCTGCACGAACCGCGGTTATCTCACCGACTTCCTTGATTTTCCGATCTCACCGAGACGAGTGGATTCTTCGCTTTTGAAGAAACTTTACCTCGAAGAGGGCCGCACGGCCTCTCAATTAGCCGAGCAATTTGGTGTCTCGAAGCAGCTGGTTCTTGCGCGGCTACGTCGGGCAGGAGTGCACCGGACAAAGGACCGTGGTCGGTCGCCGTACAATTTTCGATATCGGATACCACCGTTTGGATACCGAATTACCTCGGATCGAAGGTTGGTGGTGAACCGGAAAGAGATGGTCATCGCTCGGTTTATTGTCGAGCTTCGGGACCGGAAGGAGGCTAAATGGGCGGATATTGTTCGCCAGCTGAATGCCAAGGGGTTGGCGACCAGGAGAAATCAACTTTGGAACTCGGTTGGAGTTAAACGGGTCCACAAGCGCTGGACCGGTAAGATTTAATCGATCTCGTTTCGTTGCAGCGGTCTTGCCGCAGGAGTACTATTCGCTCATGTCCAGCCTAAAAATAGACGATCAGTTGGAGCTCCAGCCCATCCAAAAGCACCACGCTCCCGCCTTCTTCGCTCTCATAGAGCGCAATCGAGCGTACCTGCGAGAGCAGCTCGGGTGGCTTGATGGGATGCAAACCATTTCAGATGCTGAAAGATATATTGATTCGCGGCTCGCACTAATGGCCGAGGAGAACGGGTATTGCTTCCTACTTTTAGCGGCCAACAAGATCGCCGGCGTAGTCCATCTTGTCGAGGTAGATAGGTTCAATCGAAAGGCAATGATCGGCTACTGGATCGGCGAGGAGTTTCGTGGAAACGAGTTCGCGAAAAAAGCGACTCGCGCAGTTACAAGCTACGCATTCAAGAACTTGGGGCTCCATCGGATCGAGATCCGATGCGCCACCGACAATAAGGCGAGTCAGGCAATTCCTAGGGCTCTGGGTTTTAAAGAGGAAGGCGTTCTTCGAGATAACGAACGTCTCTACGACAGATTTGTGGACCAGGTCGTATTTAGCCTTCTCAAGAACGAGTGGGCTAATTGAGTTTCTCGATCGATTTCAGCAGTCCATTGATCATTCGGCCAATTTCGATCAATTGAACTCGGAAACTTGAATGCTGTTCCACATCGATTAAACCGTTCTCGCGCAAGACCTGAAGAATCGGAACGCACTCGAACGTAGAACCACGGGCAATCCATAGGAACTGGCGTTTTTCGGCTTTATGCCAACGACCGTTCCCTTCGGCTATGTTCAAAGGAATGGAAAGGGCGGCGCGAGTTAATTGATCGAGGAGCGACGGCGATACCTGTCTGCGCAAAGTCTTGGTTAAGGCTTCAACTGTGGCGGCCCAGGCGACGGATTTCTTGTAGACGTCGAGGTTCTCAAATTCGAAGCTCATTCTGGCAAGATGCCGCAGTTGTAAAGGCACGGGAATAGGGTGTGGGGAGCGTGGAAAGGGTTCGACTCCAACCATCATGGGGATTGTTGTTGAGAAGATTAGAGATAGTTAAGTTGTTGGGAATGAAGAAGATGTTGGATGTTTGGTGTTAGAGGAAAATTTTCGCCCTTCTAACACCGTCCTAGGTCTTTCAAACACCTAATATCTAACATCAAACATCTAATTTTCGCTGGTAGGCGAAAATTTTGGACAAAGCCAGATGCTGGACGAACCGCTCCTATCTCACAGACTTCATTGATTTTCCGATCTCTCCGAAACGCACCGACATCTCCGTTTTGAAGCAACTTTACGTCGAAAAGGGTCTTTCTGCGGCCCAGATCGCAGAAATGGTCGGAGCCTCCAAGCAGATGGTTCTCGCACGTCTCCGGAGGGCTGGCATCCACCGGACAGTCGGACGTGGAAGATCTTCGGACAATTTCCGGTATCCCGAGCCTCCTTTCGGACAGCGGGTGACTTCGGGACGATTGGTAACCTGCTCGAAGGAAATCCGGGTGGTACGTCTGATACTCAGACTTCGAGACAGCGAACGGAAAGAATGGAGCGAGATTGTCAGCCACCTAAATTCAAGCGGGTTTGTTTCCAGACGCGGACTGGAGTTGTCCCCAATTGGATCGGACACTTTCTTTATGCTAGAGAGAGTGAATCATGCAGTTCCAAGTCAATGCGGCAGGCAAGCGGATATACCCATC
>JAYSWN010000048.1:0-5527 GCA_043718025.1 Pseudomonadota bacterium | reverse complement strand
AACCCTTTTTCGATGTTCTCAGCAATGGTTGTAAACGCCGCCTTCTTCTCGGGTTCAATTCGCAAGCCCGTATCACTATTTTTAGCGCGCACGAAAAGCAGGCGATAGTCGGCCGGAGTCCCTAGTTCAGCCAAACGGGTTAGGATTAGCTCTTTTTCTGCAACGGTAAGCTCACGACTCGGAGAATAGGTGCCATCATCCCCAGAAAAAATCATTTCGGCCTTTTCATCAATCCCCTTTACCGCCACCGCAAATTTATTTCGTCGCTCAGCAAACTCTTCGCTGGCGACATCTTGAAATCGCCGGGTCAAATCCAAAACACGCGCCAATTTCCCGTCTTTTTTTGGACTACGAACCCCTTCGCTAAGTGCCATCATGGCGCTATGGAGGTTGCGAGCATTTTGCCCCGCCAAGTCAACCGCCACCAAATCAAAGTCACCGCGGCCATGCCCCAGGTCGAGAATCTCCTTCATTTCGTAGATGGCGGGCATGTACGGATCAAGCTCTTCAATGTACTTCCTAAAATCGGCTAGCGACCGACGAAACGCCGCCCGGTCAGGGGCAGCAATCTCCAGAATGAAGCGGTTTTTCACCCCGGCTTCCATCCGATCCAAAAACTCTTCCCCCTCGTAACCCTGAAAGCGACGATAAATCTCGATCACCTCGCGTGAAGGCACCGCCACCGAGTCGCGTAAGCCCGCCGCACTAAGCAGATCAGTCTGATGGCCAAACATTTTCGTCCACGTTTTTTGTAACGAAGCCCGCGAACTCTCCACCTTCTCAATGCCTAACTCAAGCCGTCCGTTCTCTTCATGGGCGCCGTACAAAATGGTTGTTGCGTCGCCCGCGACCGTAGCAGAGTGAACTAGTTCTCGCGCCACCCGCGCCCGGGCCGCCGCTAATTGGGGATTGGCCCCCACGCCCGCAACGTGCCAATGTCTGATGGGGCCGCAATCGGCGCAGGAAGCCTCAATAAATTTTTTTAGTTCGGGATACTCCGCTAAACGCTCTTCGAAACGGCGGCCCACCAATTGATTGAGTTGTCGCAACTTGTTTTCGAGTTCCGGTGAGCTCTCCATTTTGACTCGCACTGACTTATAGTCGCTATAAGCGGCGGAGTATTTTAGCGTCGGGTCGGCCTCCGCAGCGCTTTGAAACACCTCGAAAAAAGATTTGGTGTAAAGGGCTTCGAGCACCCCTGTCACCGCTTTGTCGCGCACGCCTTTGTCATTGAGCTGTTTCAAAACCGCGTTTTCCGCGTGAAAGTAGAGCTGATTGCTGCCGCCCAGATCGGCCGCGTCACGAAATGCCTGATTCTCGGCAGGGCTCGCGTAGCCATGATTGTCGCTGAATAGGCGAGTGAGTTCGTCGCTCGAAACGCGGGCGAGCAGCGGCCCACAAATTTTTCGCATGCCGTTTGGCATGCCCCATAGCGGGGCCGCCAAAACCAAAGCAAACCCAACTGCTAACTTGAAGAATACACTTCCCACCTTCGGCGTTTTTGCGAGAACCACGCCAGATTTCGTAGGCGAAGACAGCTTGAAAACACTGCGGTTTCTTCTAGATAAGGCTAAGAAGAGCGTAATTTGGCATTTTTTACTTGTCCACCCTGACATCAGCCCTAATAATCTCAATCCATGAGAAAACTTTTATCATTTCTAATTGTGTCGTTATTTGTAACCAATCCGTTGCTGGCGGCTGGGGAGACCCCGTCTGGTGATCCCACCGCCCCGGTAGTAAAGGCGGAGCCAAAAAAGAAGGTGAGTAAAAAAACAGCTACGACGAAGAGCGTCGAAGTCGGCGGCCTCATCCTTAAAGACATGGTCGTGGGCAAAGGGCCCGAGGCAAAGTCTGGGCAAACCGTAACCGTGCATTACACTGGCACCTTGGTAGACGGAAAAAAATTCGACTCCTCGGTTGATCGCAACACTCCCTTCAGTTTTAAATTGGGCGTGGGCCAAGTGATTAAGGGCTGGGACGAAGGCGTGGCCGGCATGAAAGTGGGCGGAAAACGCAAGCTCACCATTCCACCAGAAAAAGCCTACGGTCCGTCGGGTTCGGGCGGCGTGATTCCTCCGAATGCCACTTTAAATTTTGAAGTGGAATTGCTGGAAGTCAAAGAAGGATAACTCTGTCTCCTTATTCGATTCACTTTCGGGGTGGCTTCGGCTGCCCCTTTTTTTTAGGCAAGCTCAGTGAGGCAGCTCTCCAAAACCGCTACCGCTTCTTTTAATTCATTCTGAGTAATGGTGAGCGGGGGCAGAAAACGAATGACGTTGCCGTAGGTTCCCGCGCTTAACGCCACTACCCCGCGTTCGCACGCCATCTTTAAAACTGCCGCGGTCAATTCTTTCGCCGGTGCTTTAGTGACCCGGTCTTTCACCAATTCAACTCCCAGCATCATTCCCATTCCCCGAACTTCACCGACGGCCCGAATATTTTCTTTCCACTTTTCAAGTTGGGAATAAAGCCAAACCCCCTTTTTGCGAATTTCAACTAACGATTCTGGCTTGGCGAAATACTCGAACACGGCCAACGCCGCCCGGCACGACAAAGGGTTGCCGCCAAACGTGCCCCCAATTGCCCCTTCGGTTGGGGCGTCCATCACTTCGGCGCGCCCGGTCACCGCCGAGAGGGGAAGCCCACCGCCTAGCCCCTTCGCGGTGAGCACGAGATCGGGAGTGATCCCTAAGGCTTCACTTGCGAACAGATGACCACTTCGGCCAAATCCGCACTGAATTTCATCGGCCACTAGCAGAATCTCTTTTTCTTTGCAGTACGCTTCGAGCCATTTCGCGTAGGCGCCGGGCACCACCAAAAAACCGCCCTCGCCGACGATTGGCTCGAGCACGATCGCGGCGATGTTGTCGGCACAGGGGCCTAGCTCCCGCACCAGCGCCTCGAAGGCCTGAGAAGAAACATCGCCCTCGATAGCCGCACCGCTGGCCACCCAACGGTAGGCATAGGGAAACGGCACCCGCAAAATCCCCTCGGGAAAAGGCCCAAAGCCTGCTTTGTAGGGAGCCTCTTTAGCCGTGAGCCCCATCGCCATGTACGTGCGCCCGTGAAACGCGTGTTCGAAAGCCACCACGTATTTTTTCTTAGTATAAGCCCGGGCAATCTTAACCGCATTCTCGGTGGCCTCGGCCCCGCTATTGGCTAAAAAACTTTTTTTGGCAAACTTACCGGGCGTCTTTTGGTTGAGCCACTGGCAAACCGAAACGTAGGCTTCATAAGGCGTCACGTTAAAACTGGTATGCAAAAATTTATCGGTCTGATCATGAATGGCTTTCACCACCGAAGATTCACACTGCCCTAAGTTCAACACCCCAATTCCCGAAGCTAAATCGATCAGCCGATTGCCATCGACATCTTCGATTATGGCGCCCTCGCCGCGCAGGACAAACACTGGCGTGGCGTGAAAGGGGCCGCGGGCCACGTGCTCGCGCCTTGCCTGCATCAGGGCCAGGCTTTTGGGACCGGGTATTTTTGTTTTGAGTTCGATCGCCATCAGAACCACCGCACCGGAGTTTCGTCTAAGTGTAAATTTACCTGCTTAGTTTCAAGATACTCTTCGATGCCGTAGAGCCCGAGTTCGCGACCCGTACCGCTCTGCTTGTAGCCGCCCCAAGGCAACTCGTTGTAGGTAAGATGGTAGGTGTTCACCCAAGTGATGCCGGCGCGTATTGCCTTAACCGAACGCAGCGCTCGGTGAATGTTTTTGGTCCACACCGCGGCCGCCAAACCGTAGTCGGTGTCATTAGCCAGGGCGATAGCCTCTTCTTCGCTCGTAAAGGTCAGTACCGAAAGCACCGGCCCAAAGATCTCTTCCCGGGCCACTCGCATCTTGGGAGTCACGTGATCAAAAATAGTGGGCGCAACAAAAAATCCGCTCTGCAGATCTTTGTCTTTTACCACTTGGCCACCACAAACAGCCTTGGCCCCTTCTCCCGCGCCAATTTCTAAATAGGCTTCTACTTTCTGCCGATGGTGCGCCGAGATCAACGGCCCCATGTTCACCCCGGGGGAGAGACCGTGGCCGATTTTAATCTTCTTGGCCCGCAGCACCATCTCTTCAACAAACTTTTTGTGAATAGATTGTTCGACTAACAGGCGAGATCCAGCGGAGCAGACCTCACCTTGATTAGCAAACGCCGCAAAAAGTGCGCCGTCTACGGCAGCGTCGAAATCACAGTCGGCAAAAACCACATTCGGATTTTTTCCCCCCAGCTCTAGTGACACCTTTTTCAGACTCTGGGCGGCGTTCACCATCACTTTACGACCCGTGGCCGTCCCGCCCGTAAACGCAATTTTGTCGACGTGCGGATGCAGCGCCATTGCTTCGCCAGCGTCCGCCCCGGTGCCGGTAATTATATTCACCACGCCGGCTGGCATCGCTACCGCGGCAAAAACGCGGGCCAGCTCCAACGCCGTAAGTGGCGTCAACTCTGAGGGCTTGAGCACACAAGTGTTACCGGCCGCCAGCGCCGGGGCCAGCTTCCAAGCGGCCATGAGCAGTGGAAAATTCCACGGTATGATTTGCGCGCACACGCCAATGGGTTCGCGCAGCACAAAACTTAAGGAGGGTGACGGCACCTCCATGGTCTCGCCGTGAATCTTAGTGGCAAGCCCCGCGTAAAACTCAAAACAGTTGGCGGCGTCGGCCACGTCAAACTCAGCCTCGCGTAGAGGTTTTCCGTTGTTACGTGTTTCTAACTCGGCAAACTCTTTACCCCTTGCCCGAATTCCTTCCGCGACTTGGAAAAGAAGCTTACCGCGATCTTGGGCGGTCATTTTTCGCCAAGGACCATGATCGAATGCCTGTCGAGCCGAGGCCACCGCCCGGTCTACGTCTTTGGCGCTGGCTTCCGGCACGGTGGCGATCACCTCCCCATTCGCCGGATCAATTATGCTGCGGAGGTGCCCCGAATCCGAAGGCAGCCACTCTCCATCAATCCACATCGAATACTCTTTCATAGGTTCTCCAAGGTCAGTAAAAGTCTCAAAAGCCGGGGCCCAAAAACATGCCGGCGGTCACCAACGCTACGGCGGCCCACTGCAGGCCACTTAATCGTTCTTTCAAAACAACCCACGCAAAGGCCAAAGTCACCAAGGGGTAAGCGCCACTCACGGGAGTCACAATGGAAATGGGACCGTGCTTAGAAGCCACGATCACGAACAGATCTCCCACCGCCATCATTCCCATCGGCAAAAACGACTTTCCAAAATTGTGAAACAAGCCTCGCCCTTTTGTTCTCCACAGAGCGTAGACACCGAGAGAAAAGAGTCCGCCGATACTATTTAACAGCGACAACGAAACTTCAGAGGCGTTCGGCAACGAGTACGCATATTTTACGATGGTCTGCGCGGCACCCCAGAGCACCAGCGCCGAACATGCCATCCAGATCCAGCTTCGGCCCTGCACCCGGTGTTTTGAATCAGGGGGGGTGTACGAAAGCCCAAGACAACCCAAAATCAATAAGCCGACGCCAAAATACTGAAGCTGCCCTAACTCTTCACCCAAAAA
>JAYSWN010000047.1:0-2203 GCA_043718025.1 Pseudomonadota bacterium | reverse complement strand
GCATTGACGGATAGCCAACGGCGAGGATTTGCGCTTTTCACCGGCAAGGCTAACTGCGTGCAGTGCCACACCGGTTGGAACTTTACCAACGGCAGCTTCGCCGACATTGGCCTTACCACCGGGGATAAGGGACGCGGGCTGGTTCTTCAAGATAGCGACGCCGACTTTGCGTTCAAGGCCCCCAGTTTACGCCACCTAGCAAAACGCCAATTTTTTCTCCACGATGGCTCAGCCCAATCAGTAAACGCGTTGATAGAGAACTACAATGTGGGGGGAACGATCAAACGCTTTACCTCGCAGCTCTGGTTACGGCCCTTGCGCCTCACTTCCGGCGAGAAACAAGATTTAGCGCAGTTTTTAGAGTCACTCTCGGTCGAAACTAAAGAAAAAAAGAGGAACTTATGGTCTACACTTTCTTCATCACGCTAATGCTCGCATTGCCATCGGTACTTCAAGCGGCGGGCAACACTTCGGTAACCCTTTATCAAATCGGTTCGAAAGGAAAATACTGTTTATCGTTAAGTCGCGATGAGTCGGGTTGTATCTCGGGCCAAGACGGCGGAGGCAATCCCATCAACATCGTAGATATCACTCGGGGTAAGGAAGTTCGATTCGAAAACCTCTCGGATGCTCCCCACGACATGAAAATTAGCGGCGCCAATAAGGAGAATCTTCCGGCGCAGGGGCCGGGGGCTGCGCCCGTGGAAAAGACCATGGCGCAAGAAGATCGCAACAAAGAAAAAATCACCTGTTCATTCCACGGTGACCAGCTTGGCGTGGGTTACCGAGTGTTGGATGACACGGCCGCCGCTAAAACTGGCCAGGGGGAACACCGCAATCGCCGCAATGATCTTCCCGCCGGAACGGAGCCCTCTGCCGGTGATATTGATCCCACTCGTGCCATTCGCAATACCGGCTTGGCCGATGTGGGTCGGGAAGTCATGGCAAAAGGGAAACCCGAGGACGTCGCCAAGTTGCTGGAAGCCCGCCCCGAGCTAATGAAAGATTTGAAAGAAGTTCGCCCACTGCTCGCCGATGAGATCGCCGCTAAAATGGTCGGTGCAGATGGCGTAGCCGAAGCCAGCGGTGCGGTTGCTGCAAGCGACGCAAATGCCCTCGCAGCCCAAGAGGCCGCCACTGCTGCCGCCGCGGTGTTCGCCGGCAGCGAAGTGCTTCTCGACTCTAACGGAAACCCTATCCTGAGCGGCTCAAAGGCCGAAGGGGCAGAGACCATCGCCGCGACAGGTGGCCAAGCGGCCATGGGTAAAAACAAATTATCTACTTCTGGTCAAGAAACTGAATACAACGAGGTCTTAGCGGGAACAAAAAGCTTAACCTCCGGAGCCGCCGCCGCCTCAATTTTAACCGCAACCAGATCGGTTTTGCGGCACCATGACCAGTCACGCCGCCTCGCCTCGGTCGGTGAGGTGACAGGAAGTCTAGTCGGACCAACCCAAACGGTCCGCGGCTTCTTTGGCAAAAATGACGCCGGAAAATTTAAAACCCTAAAGAGAATGGCGCTCGTCCTGATCTTTGGCGTAGCGCTGCGCGGTTTCTATTTATTGATGTTCGCGAAAAGAAATCGAAAAACGAACAAAGCGGTTGTGAGGTCATAGGCCATGAAACCCTCAACCATAACTATAAATCGAAGTTTCAGCGCTTTGGTTGCGGGTTTCGGCCTTTGTGCCGCACTCCAGGCCCAGGCTCCAAGAACTGAAATTGAACAGATCGCGGCGAACTACGGCACCGACTGGATCGACCGGGTCGCTAGCAAAAAAAAAGCGGCTCCCCGCAGATGGACCGGAAAGGGGTTAGGGCAAAAATTGGACGGCAATTGGGATCTTATTCCGGGAATGAAGGATCGTCTGCTTTCTGATAAGGCCATGCCGCTTCCGTTATGGCTTCCCATGTGTTTCCTTTTTGATTCGACCGTGAATCTAGAAGCCGCCAATAAAAAACTTCGCACCATGACCGCGGCGTATGCTTCTTGCGGTATCGCGCTAGTTCCCATGCCCTTTTCTATTGCGGCGAATCTAACCCTCGACTCCGAAACAATGACCCGAATGGCAAAAGAAGCTTGTCCAATTCCAATGGTCTTTGGAGTGAGGGGGGCGGTACAGGTCGAGGCGGGGTCAGAAAAACTTGCGCAGCAGATGTGTAAAAATCCTAATGCCAACGGCTGTTCTACGCTCTGCTCACCCCT
>JAYSWN010000046.1:0-14278 GCA_043718025.1 Pseudomonadota bacterium | reverse complement strand
CCGTAGGGCCGGCAACCACGATTAAGCCGTAGGGATTCTCAATCATCTGCAAAAGTTTTTTCTTCTCGCTGGGGGGAAGCATGAGGTTATCGATGCTCACCGCGCTCTTTGAGCTATCGAGCACCCGAACCACGATCTTCTCGCCTTGTTCCGTGGGATAGGTGGCTACGCGAAAGTCGACCAATCGGTTTCCGATGGCCTGCCTAAAGGTTCCGTCTTGTGGCAATCGAGATTCCGCAATGTCTAACTTCGCCATGATCTTGACCGCGGCGGCGAACGGGGCCGTAAATACCTTGTCGAACTTCTTAACCTCGCGGAGAATGCCGTCTTGCCTAAAACGGACGCGGTAGTAAGTCGCCAGCGGCTCAAAATGCATGTCGCTGGCCCCGGAAGTGACGGCCTGATTTACCAAAAACTCGATCACCTTGGCCACCGGGCCATGGGGATCCTCGGTAGAGCGCTTCACCTCGGTATCGCTCGTTGCGGTCAGCTCCGCCGAGCGCTTTTCGAGCATCTCGTCCATGTTCGCTTCGGTTTTCGAGTACTCGAGCAAACGCTTGTTAATTTCTGAGGGAAACGCCAAAACAAAATGAATGAAATGGTTCGTGTGCTTTTGAATTTCAGGCAATGCCTGCTGAGCTTGGAAAATGGATGCCGTGGCTACAGTGAGAATGTTACCCACCAGCGTTACCGGAACAATTTGTTGGCGGCCGCGAATGTCTTCGGGGATAAGCTCCACCACGTCTTTTTTAAGGGGGTGATTTTTGAGCTGGAGCAAGTTCGTCCCAAATAGCTCAACCTGTACTTCGATCATCTGCTTTTCAGAGATCACTCCCAATTGCTGAAGGTTCGTCAACAGCCCATGACGGTTCTTCGCATTGAGTTTTTGTGCTTGAGCAATCTGTTCAGGCGTTATCTTGTAACGAACCTGAAGCTGCTCTTCAAAAAATCCTTCTTTGAGCTGAATCATGTTTTATTTCTATCAATAAAATACAAAATCAATTACGCGGCGTCGGCCTCGGGTACGCTCGGAGCCTCGGGATCGGAAACCGCCCCCACGATGGGCGTGGTTCCGACATCTAATGATAAATAAAGAGTTATGTTTCCGCCGTCCATATTTAGCGGGATTTTTATGGCGCCGGGATTTCCGTCTTCGCTAAGCAACACGCTAGTATCGACTAGAGTGGGCAAGACGCGAATATCCAACTGTAAACCACTTTCGGAAAGTGCATTCGCCACTCCTTGCAAAAATTCGTGGAACAGCCCTTCTAGGGCTTGTTGGGTCACTTCATTAAACCCATCGGCCTTCTGTCCGGAAATGGCCTCAGAAATAGCGAAGCTGGTGCCCCAATCCAAAGTCCAGGTAAGTCGGCCCTCGACCCCACCCGTAAAAAGAGCGCAGAGAATCACACTACCGTAAGCCCCCGAAGTTTTAATGACTTCGGGGTTGCTAATGCTCAGCTCTTTACCAACCGCCACTCGGGTCTCCAGAGTTACCAGTGCGGCATTGATAATTTGATTCACCTGATCGAGATTCAGCATGAAATTCTCTCCAACGGTAAGCTCGATAAATCTCACGAGCCCGCCTCACTCTCCTTTCGGCAATTAGCTCATAAAAATTAAGTAGTGAATCAGCAAAGAACGTAGCCTCAGTGGCCAGTAGCGCTCCCCCGCTCCCTAAACCTAGACACCGCGCATTATTCTAAATACTTAAGAAGCAAAGGGCGGGGGACGATAAGACACTAGAAGAGTTTTGAGGAATCACTTATGCCCTTTTACCACTACCAAGCCATTGATAAATCGGGGAAAGAAATCTCCGATCACGTTGAAGCGCAGAGCGAAGGCGAAGTGATGCAAATTCTTCAACAACGCAATCTGACGATACTTGAAGTAAAGACGGTCGCCGACAAGCGCGCCGAGAAGAAAGACCTTAACCTAAATCTTTTTGGCGGCGCACCTAAGGTGCCGATCGCACTCGTACTCACCT
The DNA here is from genome assembly GCA_043718025.1 of Pseudomonadota bacterium. Classification (GTDB taxonomy): domain Bacteria; phylum Bdellovibrionota; class FAC87; order UBA2466; family UBA2466; genus JBGSST01. The sequence goes on along the minus strand of JAYSWN010000046.1, from coordinate 12,291 downwards.
TCTACGAACAGTTGGGCTTTCTGATCAAGGCCGGTATTCCCATCTTTCTCGCGATTAAGATGTTGGGGGACCAGTTAAAACACCCTCGCCTAAGCGAAATATTAAAGACGGTGATGTTTGAACTTTCCGAAGGATTTCCCCTCTCCCTGGCCCTGCAAAAATTTCCTGAAAGCTTTCCTCCGCTCCACACCAACCTCATTGGCGTAGGAGAAAAGTCCGGTAACCTCGACGGCGCGCTCAATCAGCTGGTGGACCTGGTCCAAGAACAACAGGACATTCGCAGCAAGGTGGTTAAGGCCGCGGCCTACCCCGTCTTCCTCCTTTCCCTGGTTTTGGTCCTGGTAATCGGTCTTCTGATGTTTATGTTCCCGCAGTTCGAAGAGATCTTTAAGGGATTCGGTGTGAAACTGCCGTTTCTAACTCAGTTCTTCATCGACTGTAGCCATCAGTTGCGCGGCAATACGGTCACAATTCTTGGCGGCATTGGCGCCGTGGTGGGTTCAATTGCCTACTTCTTCAAAAGCGAGGCAACCTCCGAAGCACGCGACAATTTATTTCTATCGCTGCCCCTTATCAAAGATGTTTTCGTGGCCATGTTCGTCGCCCTGTTCGCCAAGACGCTCTCCAGTCTTATCAAGTCGGGCATTCCCTTACTTGAAGGCTTACGCATTTGCCAGGAGACCATTCGCGGTGAAGCCAAGCGAAAGTTTTTCGAAAAGCTCATCAATAGCGTCAAAGAAGGGGAGCCAGTCTCCAAAGCCATGGAAGGTAGTCAGCTAATTCCCGACATGGCCCTTCAACTTTTCGTGGTCGGTGAAAAAACCGGACACATCGACAAGATGCTCGAAAACACCTTTCTGTACTACAAAAAGCAGTACAACGAACTTTTAGGCAAGACCACAGCGGTGCTACAGCCACTGCTGCTTCTCTTCTCCGCCACCCTGATTTGTATGGTGGCTATCTCAGTTTTCGTACCGTTGTTCAAACTAAGCGCCTCTTCAAAGGGCAGTAACGAGTAAGTGTAAATTAAGTCATGAACGTAAAGACTATCGCAAAAAATGGAATAGTAGCCGTCGCCGTATTCGGCGTGGGTATTTACCGTTTGGGCGCGCCGTACCTTGAAGAGACGGAAGCCATGAAAGTGGAGTCGGAAAAACTTGGCAAAGAGATCCAACAAGTTCGCTTAGATGCCGCTCAGTACGACAAAGCCTGGGAAAAGAAGATCGAAGATGCCGACCGTAAGGCAAAGGCGCGACTCCCCGACAAAACCAATTCAAGTGAAGTGCTTGACTACTTTGTTACTCAGTTCGATCGGGACCATCCAGGCACCATTGCCTTTCAGTCGGCAACGCAATCATCGGTGAGTCCGGTAAGCTTTGGTTTGCCCGGCAGCGCAAGTTCGCAACCACGCGCCGCCCGCTACCGATTCGAAGCCAGTATGCACCAAACCATGCTGATTCCTTACGTTGAACACATGGAAAAATATAACGGCTTGTTCCGAATCAATGATTTTGTGTTCGAAGTTCCGCAAGAAAAGAATCAGGCGGATACTCTGAAGGCGAATCTCTTCTTTGAATTCTATTTGGCGCCGTCTGACTGGGTTCCGGAAGAAAAACTGGCCAAGGATAAAAAGGAAGAAAAAACGACCACGGCCAATCCCACTGAGGCGGTCGCGAGTGAAACCGACCCCAATGCGTTTCGCGGCATCTTCGTGTCTACGCCGGTGCAGCCGCAACCGGCGGCCCAGGCTCCAGTCGCACGAATTATCAGTGGCGGTCACAGTCGAGCCCTGCCGAAACTTCCCAAATTTGAAAAGATTGTCGGTACCAGCGTGGTCTCCGACGAAAGTATTTATGAAGAGGGCGATTCCATAGGAAGCTGGAAAATAGTGCGCGTGGATACCCGGTCCAAAAGTGTAACCCTCAAAAGTGGAACGGCCGTCAAAACCGTGGTGGTGAAATGAAAACTACATCTCTAAAATCTAAAATCTTCGGCGGGCTGGTACTGGCCCTTCTCTTAGAAGGTTGTGCCGCCACTCCGACGGCCAAAGAAAATGTGCCCACGTTCGCCGGCGCTCTAATGGAAGAGCGAGGAATCACCAAAAAACTGATTCTTCGCTTCACGCCAGAAACCCCGCAATATCAAGTGGTCCACAATAAGGACAACACCCTTTCTGAAGTTCGCTGGAAATCTAACTCACCGCAAAATTTTCAAAAAGAATTCATCTTCACCAATGAAAAAGGGCGCGGAGTAAAAAAAGCTTTAGTGATTATGGACTCTCGTACCGGGGTGGGCACCCTCACCCTGTGGCACGATGCTACAGACTCGTTTACATTTGCGCGCCAAAACTCAAACGACTTGGCCCTTGTGCCTGACGACCCATTTCGCAAAGCCGCTTCAACGGGACCCCGCGCGAAAAAAGTTAGCCTTAACGTTCGTGGTGCGCCCCTGGATAAGGTGATTCGGTCGCTAGCGGCCGAGAGCAACAAGAGCTTAGTGTTGCCGAGTAACGTTAACGGCACGGTTACCGTTAGTTTAGACGGTTTATCTTATGAACAGGCGATCGACTTGGTACTACGTCCCACGGCGTACCGGGCTGAGCACATGGGAGATGTCACCATCGTCCGTACCGCCAACGAAGCCCGCACTTACCGCAGCTTTAAAATTCGTTACGTCGATGTTTCTGAGATTCTGCCCCGCATTCGTGAGATTGCCGGTAAAGACGCGCAGATCAGCATTGATCCCAACACCAACTCTTTATTCATGATCGATCGCTACGAATACCTAAAAAATGTTGAGGCGATGCTGCTTCAACTCGACGTCGAGCCGCGCCTCGTCGAAGTCGAATCTGCCATCCTCCAGGTCGATCGCAGCGACGCATTAGACTACGGCATTGATTGGAGCGGCACGATCAAAAACGGATCGACCTCGGCCACTCAAGTAATCAATAATGTCCGTACGAATGCGCTCAGTCCAGTGGTACCAAACAACCCCAACCAAAAAGGCATGTTCTTTGGCCTTACTTGGCAAAGCGTCACCGGCGTAATTTCGGCCGTTTCCTCGAAATCAAAAACTGATTTATTGGCCCGCCCCCGGGTATTGTCACTTACCGATAACGAAGCCACCATTACCCTTGGACAACGTCTCGGGTTTAAAACTACTACCGTTTCGTCAACGGGCTCGGCCGAGAACATTCAATTTTTAACCGTGGGAACCATTCTCAAAATTAAACCGCACATCACCGGCAACAATGACATTATCATGAACGTAAAACCGGAAGTGTCAGATGGAACCATCGACGCTCTTACCGGTTCACCGAATTCCACCACTACCCAATCCGAGAGCAAAATCTTGGCCCGCAACGGTCAGACAATTGTCATTGCCGGCATGATGAGAGATCGCACCGAACGCAAAACCGACCGCATCCCGATCTTAGGCGATCTGCCGCTGCTCGGCAGCTTGTTCGGAGGAACTTCCGATCGTTACCAAAAAACCGAGATTGTCGTGCTGCTGTCTCCCAAAGTGGTCACCAATGAGCTTAAAGAAAACTACGATCGCCAAGGTAACGATGCCCTGGGTAAATTTTACGACGAAGCGGGTATCCCCATCTCGGTACCCATTGGTCACATCAATATCAAGGAGTAACCCTCGTGAAACGGGCGGTAACACAAGAAGAACTTGATGCACTCTATTCGGTCCTTCGCCCATTTCGCGAAGCGATCAAGGGCACGTCTGAAACGATTCAACTCGCCCTGCCCGTAGAAGGCAATCAGGCGGCAGAATACGTTGGAGTGCACATTGGTTCCGAACGCACCAACATTCTTTATTTGAACTCCAAGCGCCAGATCGTTAAGCACCTTCCTCTGAATCAAGGCCACGAAGCCATTGATAAGCTGGTTGACGGCCTAGATAAAACCCTGGCCGAAGCTAAAAAGAATAAACTCCCCGTTCACCTGACCCTCAGCGGAAAGCCCAGCCATTTCGTGCTGGCAAGACTTCCCCGCTTGGGCCGACCGCAAGCGGTCAAAGCCTTTCGAATTCAATTGAAGCAAAGTAGTGGCGAAGATTGGGACGACATCCGCGACATTCAGATCAACGGTAACAAAAAACAGTCCGCGGACGCACAGGTGGACTATTTCGTTGGCGCCATCCAAAAGGGGATCATCGATAAGATTGCTCGCCCTTTAAAAAAAGCGAAAGTAAATATTAAGAGCTGGGATTTCGACTTGCTCTGCTTGGCCCGATCGGCCAATTTTATTTGGCAGCGCGCGAAGCTTGAAAACGCCACCCGTCTTTTAGTGTTACTCGATTGGGACCATTGCTACCTCATGATCTTGAGTGCAGATGGTCGCCTGGTGGCCCCTCGCCTGCCAATCGGCATCAACTCCTTTTTAGATCGTTTGCTGCAGACTCGCGTTCCCCCTCCGGTAGACAACCAAGATTCGCCGGTTCTCGGAGCCAATACGGTTGAAGTTCGCGAGCGCCGCGTGCTTGCCAATCAGGCGATTCACGACGTTTACGTACCGCTTGGCCAACAGCTTAAAACCCAGCTTTTTTCGGGCTGTAACGAAAATGGAATTGATCTGCCCACCCACTTTTGCCTGGTGTCGGTCGGCGCCACTCTGTTCCGGATTACCGAAAGCCTTTCGGCCGACTTGGGCCTTCGTGCCCTGCCCGTAGACCAGCTGGTTCCAGTGGAAACCGTGGCCGCCTTGGGCGCGACTTTATCTGAGAAGAACGACCTCAAAATTAATTTGATGCCCGCCGGCTCTCAAGAAGCCATGCGGAACATGAGAGATTCGCTTAAGAATTTTAAGACACTGTTCTCAAACCTTAAACGCCTTCGCCCCACTACCCGGATCAGCCTGGGCGGAACGTTGGATCGTTTCTCGTTCGTAAATCCGAAGGTGCTGGCCGTTTTGGGAGGCATTCTAATTTTGGGGGCCTTGGCCGGGTATCCAATTTGGGCGCGCATGGGCACCACTAAGCAACTTCAAGAAAAGAAACGTGAGATTGCCACATTAGGACCGCTAAAAGACTTCATTGAAAACGCCCGAAAAAAAGAAGCCCTGACTGACAAAAAGTTGAGTTTAGTGAAGGTGATTGAAGGACGATCGTGGCAGATGAGCAGCGCTTTGAAAGAGCTGTTCTCAGTCTTGCCATCACAAATCCAACTAAAATCGTTGGCCTATAGAGACAACGTGCTAACCCTAAAGGGCCTTTCTAATAGCCCCGAAACGGTGCAAGAATTTTTGAAATCCGCCCTCACCCTGCGTCTCTTGATTGATCCCACGCCGGTGAAAATCAGTCGAAATGATCGCAACGTAGACTTCGAGCTCACCTTCCGCTTTCGCCCGAACTAATTCTTAGGGATAAAACATTCTCCAACGTTTTGGCATTCTCTGAAACAGCCGTACGTTATCTTTCATCTGCATCGGGGTGAGCGCCATCACCTTTTCTTGGGCGCTGCCCTCGCGCATTTGCAACGCCAGCTCGCGCTCCCGCAGCGAAACCGGATAGGTGTCCCATCCGGGATACTCCGCCGGATTCATTCCACCGGGAAGTGACCCGCTCGCCTTATTCAGGGTGCCCTTTTTCAAGAGTTCTAGTACCTCTTCGTTCTCCAAAGAAAAAAGATGATCTTCTACAATTTTGGTGAACTCAGGCATTGGGGTCGATTTAGAAAGAAAGTCGTCGGCCCCGAGACGTTCGGCGCGCGCAATCACATTAGGATCAGTGTCTCCCGACCACATAATAATCGGAACCTGACGGTTCAACTGCGTTACCCGAATTAAATCTAAGGCGTTCAAGCCGTCCATATTCGGCATTTTCAGATCCATGATGATGAGATCCGGCTTCTTAACGATGATATCTCGCATGCAGGCTTTGCCGTCTTTGGCGGTGGCTACGTTGTGCCCCTTCTCCTCCAAAACTAAGCGAACCATGTCTAAAATTTCAGTATCGTCATCCACAACCAAAACGGTTTTCATATGGGTAGTTTACCACAAACGGACTTCATCTCCGTATGGCAACTAATGAGGAAATTGGCTAAGACAGCTACTCTGAATGCGCAATTTTCAAGAGCCCCAATCTTTGGCTGAGCTGGCAAAGCAGGAAACCTAAATCAACTTCGCTTCGCTTTACGGCAAAGTTCGCACGGCTCGGGTATTGATGGTGATTATTCTGATACCCTTCGCCAAAGACCAAGTAGGCCACCATCCAGTTGTTGCGCGAGTTGTCGGGGGTTTCAAAATTACGGTATCCGTAGCGGTGCGCCAATGCGTTTACCATCCAGCCTTGAATGGGATGGCTCATCATGCCCAACCAGTAGGCGTAACCGATCCAAAAACCACCAAAGGCATAGCCAATCAACAAGCCGATGAGCACCTGTAAAAGGTAAGGAGCGATCCACAGTTTTTTTCGATTGAGCCAGCTTACGCCAAATGGAAGATCGGCGACCACCGAAACGAATGGCTCTTCTTTTTTTAACAGCCCCACCAGAATGCGGTTGTACGAATGCAGCTGACCTAAAAAAAGGGGAAACAACCCTTGAAAAACTGGGCTGTGCGGATCTTGCGGCGTGTCAGAATATTGGTGGTGCATCCGGTGCATGCAGGTCCAGCCCTTAGGGTCGAGGCCGGTCACCCAGTTTCCCGTGCGCGCGGTAAAGCGGACCAGCCAAGGGCGCAGTTTTACGGCGGAGTGGGTAAGGCCTCGATGGTACAGCACGCTGATGTAAAAAATATTAAGCAGGTAGGCGGCAACAAAAACTAAAAGACAAGCGATCCAATAACTCATGGGCGACCTTATACGCAGAGAGTTATTTTGGGTCAAATTATGGTTTCAACGGTTTGGGGAATTTCTCTTAGGAATCCAAAATCTTAGCTATTTCCCGCACCTGCTGGTCATGGCTGCGGCTGGCAATCAGTAAACAGTCTTCAGTATCCACTACGATAAGGTTGCGAACGCCCAATAACGCCACTTTTTTTTGCGACGAAACGAAGCAACCTTGGCTATCTACCGACTCCACCCCGCCATTCAGGGCATGGTTGGAAATACTATCGCCACCGGTCAACAGGTCGGCCAACGCACTCCACGACCCCACATCGCTCCAGCCAATGTCACCGACCGGCAACACCACTAGCGAAGTCTCTTTTTCCATCACGGCGGTATCGATGGATTCGGCTTTTAACGAAAGGTAAACCGCGTCGCGGGCCGGCCCTTTTGCGGTGGTGAGATTATTCCAACTGCTTTGCAAATGCCGCTCAAAGGCCGCGCGAAAACTCTGCAGGGTACCAACAAAAATGCCCGCATTCCAAAAATAGGTCTTCTGTTTAAAAAAAACTTGCGCGCGGGCGAGCTCCGGCTTCTCGATGAAACCAGCCACTTTCAAGAAGGGCGTGCTCCCCCACTTTTCTTTGCCTTCGATGTAGCCGTAACCGGTGTGCGGTGAAGAAGGGGTGATCCCCAGGGTCACCAAAATATTTTCGCGTTGGGCCAGATCAATCGCCAACGCCAAGCTCGTCCGAAACTTTTCGCCGTCTCGAACAAAATGGTCGGCGGGTAGCGCCACCATCACTTCGCTCTCGGCGTGGCCACTCTCCAATAGGCCTAACACCGCCCACATTAAACAGGGCGCCGTATTTTTGGCCTCGGGCTCGAAAAAAAAACCTACGCCGGGACCAGCGTGTTCCTTGGCGAGCAAAGACTGTGACGCGGCGGAACAAAGAAACACATTGCCCTTACCTACCAACGGCTCAACCCGGTCGATGGTCTCTTTAAGAAGCGATTTTTCGCTAAACAAAGGAAGGTATTGCTTAGGAAGGGCTTTGCGGCTCAAAGGAAAAAAGCGCGTGCCGCTGCCGCCTGCCATTACTACGGCTACTGCTTTAGCCACGGCCATACCTATCTTTTAAGCGCACGACGTCGTTTAAATGAGGAGTAGAGACTTCAAAAACGCGGCAATCCGTTTTTGCCGTAAGCCGATGCAATACGCCGGGTGAAATATGAAACGCGGTGCCGGCCGCGAAGGAAACAGGTTGCAAATTGTTTTCGTCGGTTCCAGACTCAAGCAGAACTTCTCCGCTCTCAAGAAACATCGTCTCTTCTTTTATTCGGTGATACTGCAAGCTCAGGCTCTCACCCGCCTTCACGAATAGAATCTTTCCAACGTAATTTTCCGTCTCGGCCCAAATCAGTTCGTAGCCCCAAGGCTTTTCAACTTTTCTAACCATTTGGCTCACTCTTTCTGACCAGATAGCTCTTCACTTCGCCGCGCTTCTGTAACCACTCACCACCACGACGGGCGCTTTCATTAGTAGAGAAGTGCCCTAACCAAACGCGGTACCAGAGCAACTTGGGATCACCCAACTCCTTAGCCGAAAAATAGGCGTGGGGAAAACCCAATTTTCGCAGCTCTTCAATTCGTTCATTGGCCTCGGGTTCACTCAAGTAGCTGCCCACCTGAACGGTGAATTGCCCTTTGGGAAAACTGAGCACATCGGCGGTGGCCGTTTTCTCAGCCAGCGGGAGCGTCTTAACCACCTTAGTCGCCGCGCCGGTCACCGGTGGAATGGGGTCTGAACTTGAAACCGTGCTCTTCCACTTGTCGGGGGCCCAGGCCGGAGCAGGAAGCGGCGGCCCGCCCATCGACGCCTCTGAAACTGGCACCGCAATACTTGCCTGCATCTTGGCTTTGGGCCGCCAGCTCTTTCCGATGCTTAAACCCACTACGAACATAAGCACCGCATTCAATACAAACAGCCCAAAGAGGACGGCGACCTCTTTGGGAAAAAAGCGGCGTGAGGGGTTTCGTATCATGAAGTGATCTTATTCTAGGGGCTTGGGGACACGCCGTCAAAAGCTTGAAGAAAACTCCCTCTTCCAAAATCCAGCGGCAACGGTCGATTCGACGCATCAAGCCAAAAAACTTTGACTTGATCGCCTTTAGACGAGATTAACGGGCCTTTATTTAACGAGGGATTCTATGTTGAAAGAGTTTAAAGACTTTATTTTTAGGGGCAATGTCTTGGACATGGCGATTGGCATCATCATTGGCGCCGCGTTTGGAAAGATCGTTTCATCATTCGTAGCCGACGTGATGATGCCCCCCCTGGGCATGTTGATGGGCAAGGTTGATTTTTCAAGCCTTTTCGTCAACCTCTCCGGCGGTGATTTTGCCTCGCTTGCAGAAGCCAAAAAGGCCGGTGCGGCCACCATCAATTATGGTCTGTTTATCAACCAGGTGATCGATTTCACGCTGGTGGCAGCGGCAGTATTCGCCCTTCTAAAAATGGTCTCTAAGATGAAGCAGAAAGAGGCGGCCAAACCGGTGCCGCCGCCGGCCCCCACCAACGAAGAGCAACTCTTGGGCGAAATCCGCGACCTCTTAAAGTCGCGCTCGTAATTCTTATCCGCAATTAAAAGAGGGCCAGCCCCCCCCGGGAACTGGCCCTCCCACTATCCCCAACCCAATCTTTTTTAGTTCTTCGTAGTTTTGCGAACCAACTCGTTCGCTATCTGCGTGAGTTTTTTACCGGCGGCCGTGTTGCTCTCGAAGACGGCTGAGCAGATATCGCCCTTTTCTAACTTTACCGAATCGTTGTCGGCAGAAACAAAACGTTCTTTTGAAGCCGGGGCAATGCAACGGGCGGTAGTCTTTGAGAGAACCAATTTGTTTTTTTGCGCATGAGCGTCGCTGATTAGATTCTGAATCTCATCCATCTTATAGGCGTCCAACTTGGCAACCACTTTGGTAAAACAGGGGATTTCAAGCCCAACCGGACAGTCGCTGCGGTGAACCAAACCGTCGTACTCAACAAACAAGGTGGTGAGCTTCATGCCCAACATCTTTTCACCAAACGCCGTAGCTCTTTCGTTGTAGCTGATGCTGACCGATTTGCGGCTTTCGGCCGAAGCATTAATGGCAAAAATTCCCAGGGCTAAAACTAAAATTGATTTTTTCATGAGAGACTCCAAGTGGTTAAACAAATTCTGAACTGATGCTAAAGCAACTCTGGTGCCAAGATTTTTAGGCTCAAGTTCAACCGCCGGCTGGTCCCGTTACGGTGCCAATTCATTAACTGGTACCGGCGGGAGACCAGCGAACCAGCCACGTAGCTCCAAAAACCTGAGTGATCGCCCGGCATGTTCATCGATTGGGACCCTCTAAAGCTACGGCCCTTCCTTTTGGTGAAGAAGTCATCTACAACCCAGTGCCATGCCACTAAGCCGAACTGTCTTGCGCCCCGCCTTCAAGGGGATTCTTTCGAATCACCAGTTCGCCCTGGGCGTAGCCGCGAATAGCGAGACCCTAACCCCCGCCAAGTGGCTAAGCCCGAGTGAACGCAAATTACGAAATCAGTTTCAATCAGAAAAGAGGCGACACAATTTTCTACTTGGCCGGGTTGCCGCCAAAAGAAGTGCGGCGGCCCTCGGTGAAAAAGCCCCGCCAACGGCGGCCTCAATTCTGCCGGGCGTATTTGGTCAACCCGTTTGGATCGCCTCGCCCTGGCATACGAGCATTACCCATTCATCGACGCTAGCGTTTGCGGCGAGTGCCCTCGAACTCCCCTTAACCCTAGATTTGGAAACCCTGGATGCCACGGCGTTAAAGCGGGCGCAATCGCTGCACAAACGACTGACGCCAAATGAGAAGCGCCTCATGCCCCACCACCCCGCCGCATTTTTGAGTTTGTGGTCGGCGAAAGAGTGCTTAGGGAAAATGCTTCGCGTGGGAATTAGCGTGGCGCCGAGTGTTTTAGAGATTTCTGCCGTGGATTCGAAGGGGGCTTGTCGCGAAATCTTGTTTGCCTCATTTCCCCAGGTCAAAGTCTCGCAGTGGGAATTTGCAGGTTGGCTGTTCTCGCTGCTCACCCCCAACGAAGCTAAAATTCCAGGTGAAATGGTGGCGTGGCTCGGCAGTTGGCTACTCGTCGATTGATCGGTTCGTTGAAAACCAGTTTCATGCTAAAATAAACCGGTCCCCACAAAACAATCCAACAAACAATCGAGGTCTCAATGCTCTTAAAGGCGCTTTGTCTCGTCCTTATTGGCGTCCTCCCCGTTGCCCACGCGTCGTCCGCTAAAGCTCCCCTCCGTGAATGGAATTTTCTTGTGTTCTTAAACGGCCACAACAACTTAGATTCTTTCGGCAAGTTAAATATAAACCAGATGGAAACGGTGGGCTCCACCGACGACATCAACGTGCTGGTGCAGTGGGCCTCGAGCAAAAATGAAAAGACCCAACGCCTATTGGTTACCAAAGACAATGATTCTGTGAACGTCACCTCTCCAATCGTGCAAGAGCTTCCCCGCGTCGACATGGGAGACTGGCAAGAGGCGGTTAAATTCGCGCAGTGGGCCAATGAAAAATACCCGGCTAAGCGCACCTTCTTCGTAATCTGGAACCACGGCGGCGGCTGGCACCGCAAAGGCCTCCAACCGGGAATGCGAATGATGGACATCAGCAATGATGATTTTACCCACCACATCATCAGCACCGTTCAAATGGGGCAGATCGGCGATGAACTTAAAAAACTCTACGGCAAACCCGTCGATATTTATGGCCTAGATGCCTGTTTGATGGGCATGGCCGAAGTGGGTAACGAGATCGCCTCGGGCACCGACGTGATGGTGGCCTCCGAAGAGGTGGAGCCCGGAGCTGGTTGGCCTTACGATAAATTTTTGGAGCGTTGGGTGAAGAATCCCCGCGCCACCTCTGAAGACATCACCAAAATCTTAAACGATGAGTACGTGAAGTCGTACGCCAAGGGCTTCTTTTTGGCGCGCAGTGTCGGTCTATCGTCGACAAAACTTAATGAGAGCGAACGACTCAATACGGCCATCCGGGCATTGAGTGCGGCCGTGCTCACCATGAACGCCGACGACCTTAAAAAGTTTAAGGCCGCAATGGAGCTAGCCCTTCCGTTCTACTTTCGAGATTACCGTGACCTTGGCGATCTCGTGGTCGAGTTAGAAAAGACCGATCTCAAGTTAAAGCCTGAACTCGATGGCATTAAGAATGCGATGCGCACCTACGTGATCGACAGTCAAGTGTCTCCCGGGCTTATTCGGGCCACGGGCGTGTCGATTTGGGTGCCTAGTAATAGTTATAGTTTCAATCTCTACTCGGACCGGTACGGGAAGCTGAAATTCGCAAAAGACACCCGCTGGAACGAAGCCCTCGCTCACGTTTACAAAAACTGACCACATTAAAAGCAGAAAAATAGAAAAATAGAACTTGTAAAACGGGAGCTCCGCATCGGAGCTCCCGTTTTTTTTGCCCAAAGG
>JAYSWN010000045.1:0-14288 GCA_043718025.1 Pseudomonadota bacterium | reverse complement strand
CGGCGAAGCCCTTGTTAAATTCAGTTTGACTGATTCGTACGTTGATCGGCTTAAAGCCGTCTTCGACCGAAAGAGATTCGAGGGAGAGCAATAGGTTTTTCTCGTCGCTACGGTTTAAGTTACCCGCGATGGCATCGTAATCGCCAAAATTGCACGACATCTGCTTTTCCATCACGAAACGCATCGTCACTTTTTCGCCTTGCGCTTTCGGAGCGTAGCGCGTCCATGGCAGAACCTCTTTAAACTCTTCGTCCATCAGCGGAGGAACGCCGGTCACCAGAACCGGCCGCTCGGATGCTACCTGCGGAGCTTGCAAGATCGCCGTCTGCTTCAGCGAATTCTCCCGAAAGAGGAAAATCCCGGCCCCTAGGCTAACTAAGAAGGCGCCAAAGAAAAAATTGGTTTTATTCATGGAGTGCTCCTTCTTTCCGCTTTTTGCAGGGCAGATTGCAAAGTCCACTCACCGGTGACAAAGCCCTCGGCGGATATCATACGCTCTTTGGGATCGTTGCTTTCAGTTACCACTTCGAAGTTATAGACCATTTGCCCTTTTTTAAGCGGTAGCGACACTATTTGAGAAACGCGTTGGGCCTTTCCGTCGTGGGCAATCAACTCATCACCAACCTCAACAAGGTGAGCCGCCAGTAGACCGCGTTTGGTGACCATAGGATGCTTTGTGGAGACGGTGAGGCTTTTGCCACCTGCTGTAAATTTGAGCAGTGGTGTGGGCTCAGGCCCTTTGACTACGTTCTTCACGAACATGGGTTTATGCAGCACGGGATTCCACAGCTCATCGCCGGTTCGGATCAGATCGGCCCGTTTAGGCAGGCCGCCCGCCATGGCCAAACGCGTTTCCGGAGGGAAACAGCCGTCATCAAAGCGGCCGACGGCAACATATTCTTGGAATTGTCGTCCATTGGCGTCGCATGAAGTTCTAATCTTTACGTAAACGAAACCACCGCTAAATTGGCCCGACGCATTGAAGTTACCGGGCCACGTTGCCCGCAGTGAGTCTGAGTTATGACAACTCGAAATCCACTGAGTCCAGACGGCAGAAGGAAAACAAAACCTTACCGGAGCCGATTCGTTTGGCGTACACGTCGCCTGCGCGTTTATAAAATGGTAACTTCCAATGACGACGCCTCCAATCGGCATTGAAGCTACAAGATTAAGCGCTCCCGAAGCGGTCGGTTTGACCCGAAATCGGAAAAAGCCATCGGAATCAGGTTCGAATGTTTTGGTTATCACCGCCGACGAAGGCCCGGCGCAGTTGGTGTCGGTAGCCGGATAAAGGGCGTTATAAAACGAAGCGCCGGTTGCGGTTAAGGTCATCGTGCCTTGGCCAAGAAAAGGATTTACCACCACTCCGGTGGGTCCGTAAACTCTCGCCTCAAACAAGGTGCAGGTGTTAAGCGCGATCGTGCTGTTGTAAAAGAGCGGAGCATTTGAATTAGCGAGATTAAATACCCTTAGTGAATTGGTGGAGAGATTTCCCGGAGTGACGGTTAAGTTTGCCTCTCCGGAGGTGAGCAAGGTGGTTGGGCCAGGTTGGTAAGTGGCTCGTAGCGTGTGTACGCCCTGGGCAAACGATTTAAAGTATACCGCCAGACGCGTTTGATTTTGCGCCAAAGGCATCGAAGGAATCATCGTAGTGCAAGTGGGATCGATAAAAAATCTGGCTTGAATGTCAAACGGCGACGGCGGCATTGCCGGCTGAGTGGGTACGGTTAAACCAAAGTTAACGCTCAGAGGCGCCCCAGGTTCCGATTTGATCACCGGAGTTTCGTTTTGGTAACGATCGTAAATTACCACTTGCTGGGCCGCCGAGCAGACGCTTTGAGAAACCGCGGGGGCCAAAATAAAACCGATGGTAAAGGGTTCACCCGGATCAATAATGTGGGTGACACGCTGGCCAACTAAACGATCCGAAAAAGCCAAGAGTTCGTTGTACCGAGCTTTAGTTCCGGCCACCCAGAAGGCAGGGCTTTGGGAGTTTCCGGCGGCAATGACAATCCGGGCGTAACCGTCGACCACCGGTAGCAAAGTCGTGCAATTCATGTCGGCGTAGAATTTAACGTCAGTAGCAATGCCTTTGGTGCGAGCATCCCGAGCACGCAACGATACCACGGTGTCTGACTGAACATTCGAAGGATTTCCGGGCCCGTAGCCACCCAAGGCGTCACGGCTGGTGATGCGGTAGCCGGCGTTACCGGGTCCGCAAAAACCGATCACTCCAGAGCCGGACAAGCCCGCAATCGAAGTTCCTCCGTCAGGATTCCAACTAAGCACGACTGCCGTAGCGCCAGAAACCGATACCGGCTGAGAGTCTAACTGCTGAACCCCTTGTATGGTTGCGCTCGCCGTGATCTGAAAATTCGAAGCCACCGTCTGCTCCATGAAGAAGGTGGCATTCTGAGTACCGGGCATCATGACCAACGAAGTTAGCTGCGGATTTCCATTCACCGCGCAGCCATTGTTGCCGTTGCCCGAGCCCAAGAAAAATTTGGGTGCGCTGCCTGACGGGTAATTCGTTGCGCCCAATGTCACCGTTAAAGAACCGGCGTTATTCGGCCACGAAGAGGGGTTACCAAAAGCATCAAACAGGCCAAACTTTATCGGAGCGCTGCAACTTCCAGCAGTAACCTGCAAAGTAGCCGGCATGCCGTCAAATTTTAATGTCGTTGGAATTCCCGCCGTAACATTCAGACCTACCAAGTAGGTATTAATACTGGGGCGATAGGGGTTCAGATAAGGAGCGGTTGGAATCGAGGTGCTCCCGCTCGCTGGCGGCGTTAATGCGACGAACTGAAGATCAAAGTGCTCGGCAACCTCATGCTTGAACCAAAATTTGCCGCCGTCTTTTATTTGGCGAAGGTCAACGTAGCGCAGGTGCTTGACGTGGTTGAATGCGGAGATCGGAGCCACGATCTCTTGCGTACAATTTGCATCCAAATAGAGCCGAGGCAATTTTCTCGACACATTGGCATCGAGCGGAAAATCGCGGAAATTCATCGCCACCAGGCCAACGTAAGCCGGGCTACGAAAGGTGGTGGTATTTCCGAACTGGTCGAGCATTTTAAAATCAATGCCACCCGCCAAAGCTGTGCCGTCATTACTTCCTCCGTTCGCCAAAGATGCGCCGCTACAAACTCCGGCGCGCGGTGAAGCGCCCGGAACCACTGCCGCAAACTCTCTGGGATCAGCCGCCAAGATTTGGAAAGGCGGTGGGGTTGGGTAATGCCCGTAGGTTATCAATGGAGCCGACGCCGTAAAAGTGACATCGTGGGCTACGTTATCCACGTACGAAAACTTTAGACTAGTTGTGGCACCACTCATCACATCGGAGATACCGCCCGGTGACGAAGTACCGGAGCAACCCCAACCCTTATGCATGAGGCCTGAACTTTGATCTTCACGGAACAACACCGTCTTTGGCGCGGCAATTGAGTTGAGCGTGTTGCCAAAGTTGTCGGACATGCGCACGGTGAAATCGATGCACGTGCCCGCAAAGGCAGAAGCCGCGCCATTACTTTCAATCACCAAAAGATCGGCGTCGGCGGGCCGAACCGAAATTTTGGCGGCAATTGCCGTCACCGTTCCCGACACCGGCGTAAGGGTGTAATAGCTGGGCGAAGGCATGGCCGCTCTGATTTTTACGTAGAAATAGGTGGCCGACGAGGCGTAACTACCCGTGGGCGGAGGATTAATCTGTACCGTGGCATTATCGATCGCATTTAAACACCCACCCGAAGTGACGGTTGGTCCATCACTAAAAAGACTTTGGACGGGTAAACCATTTAACTGAACTATCTGCGGCATCCCCGGAAAGCCCGAAGGGTTGCGAAACGCATCTAGGTAGGCCACGGAAAAGCCAACGCAAGATCCCGCCCGTTGATCCGAAACTTCAGGCGTGATGGCGATAAAACTAGGCAGGGTGGGACGAATCGAAAGCGTTTGATTGGCATTCATGCCGCTAAAAGAAGTGGTAATCGTAACGTTGCGAGGCGCTTTAAAAGGCCGCCACGAGAAAGATCGACCCGACTGACCAGAAGGAATGACGATATCAGGGTTGCTGCCGGCTAAAACGCTATCGTTGGCGCAACCGTTACTGTCATAAAAGACATCTGGATACGGCTGGGTGGGCCCGGGGTTCTGCGAAACCTGAAAGAGTTGCGACGGAGTTCCCAAAGGCGGCACCGCAGGGATTCCGTTGTAGGTGAGTTGCATCGTAAGCAGCACGCATGAGTCGACTTGGCGGTCATTGCCCCCGGCTACCGAAAAAGAAATTCCATTGGGCGGCCATTGGGGGCCTGGAGGCGTGATGACATTGATACGGAAAGTATTTGCCTGTAGGTAAAGCCCGTTATTCTGGCCGTCAACATCGGTGGCCAGTACATCAATCGGCGTGGTGCCATTGGCCGGATTGGCGCGAACGTAGAAAGTGGCATCTGAATCATTGGCGCCAATGATCACCGTATTCCAACTCGCTACACAATTGGCGGACGAAGAGACGGTAGCGCCCGAGGTGGCAGCTAACGAAATGGTTTGCGGTACGTTCGGCATGCCGGCGCGGCCAAGGTTCACGGTGTACCCCAAGCAAATACCGCTGGTGATGGTGTCGTTACCACCGATCGTGATTGAACTCTGTAAATTATTGCCGCCGGAAGTGGTTGAAGAGGTTGCCGTCGAAGCCGTGCTCGCCGTCGAAGCCGTGCTCGCCGTGCTCGCCGTCGAAGCCGTTGTCGCCGTGCTCGCCGTCGAAGCTGTGGTCGCCGTGCTCGCCGTCGAAGCTGTGGTCGCTGTGCTCGCCGTCGAAGCGGTCGTCTGGGATTGCGTCCGAGTGCCGCCCGTGGTTCCGATTCCCGGCATGCTTACCGGCATAGAACCCATATTGTTGCAGCCGGCGAATTGAACGGCCGTGGCCAGCACCGCAAGTAATTTGAAATTATACGGGCTAAAACGATTCATCTTATGACTCCCCTCTAACCGTATCGGTTAGACCGCAGAAAACCCTGAAACCCCAAGGTCATTTAGTGCAGTGCGGGGGCCATGAAAAAGTTCGGCACTTTTTTTAGCCAGGTAACTCTCGATGATGCCTATTTTTTTTGTATTGGTGCTGAAGAAGTTGTCGACGTATTCTGCGAGTGTATTCAACACTGACACTCGTTGAACTTCTGAGCAATTTCACAATTAAAGGAAAAAGGCCGCGTCATTTTAGAGTGTTAAGGGTGAGACATAGCCGGACAGACGGTCGTTTCCAGAAAAAACATGATTTTTCTTAAGGGTTATGGTGAGTTAGAAAAATGTTTTCTGATTTGTCGTATAAAACTTCGACGCGAAACTATTTGGCTAG
The DNA here is from genome assembly GCA_043718025.1 of Pseudomonadota bacterium. Classification (GTDB taxonomy): domain Bacteria; phylum Bdellovibrionota; class FAC87; order UBA2466; family UBA2466; genus JBGSST01. The sequence goes on along the minus strand of JAYSWN010000045.1, from coordinate 8,935 downwards.
GCAGCCATCGCCAACCCACTTCCACGAAAGCACGCGAGAAGTTTCCGGATCGGTGAAGAAAAACGTGGTGCACCCCGTAGGAATCGACGCGTTCTCTCGGGCCTTGGCGCTCATATTTCCGCCGTAAACATCTTTGAAGCGATATTCGTAAGCCTTACGCCCATCGACGAAAGAATGAATCTTATCGGGCTGGCCCATTTTACTTACCAATTCTTCTTTTTCTTTACCCACCCATTTATCTAAATAAGATTCGTAATTACGGGTGGTCGCACAACCGCCGAGAAGTAGGGCAAAGAGAACAACTTGAATAGCCACCAGTTTCATAATCGCCTCAAAAAAATTACAGGCTGTAGCCAAGATACAAACTGATCAGCGGTAAGACGCCGCTAAATTCGTTAATGAACACTCCGGCGGGTGCCTTGGTGACGTACTGCAATCCTCCCGCCAGTCCGATATCAATGCCTAAACCCCAATGTGGTTTTCCTCGCCAACCGACCGTCGCTTGAAACGCTAAGGGGCTAATTTTTTCGGTGGTCGTTGTTGTGCCGTCATTATACGAAAGGTTGATGTTATAAAGCCCGACGCCCGCATTAAAGATAAGCCCACGAAACGCGTAATGAGTATGAAAATAGTTTAGGTTGACCATTAAACCCATGGCTTCCGACGACACACCCAAGTTGGTAGATTTGGCGTAGCGAAAATCAACCCCCAACGAAAAGGTTCGCGTCACCGCGAACTGAACGGCGGGAACCAGCGGAAACAAGTAGTTCCAACCGGCAACTGGCCCCAACGCAATATCTAATTTTGGATTATCTCTAGCCACCGCCATTTCAGAGCTGGCCATCGAAGAGGGATGGCGAGTCTCCCTTTGTAAAACAACATCGTAACCAGGTGCCACTTTGTAGCTGCGTGATTCAATTTTAACCACCAAACTACTTTCGGAAAGACGACCGATAAAGCCGCAGGCCAACTCTTTACCGTTCTTCACGAGGCAGACTGACTCGTTGAGTTTGAAGCGCCGGCCGGTGGCCTCATTAGTCAGCGTTACCTGCTCTTCGTTTGAGGTTACCGAGAGCACGCGGTTACCCCACGCCGACGCCGAGCAGATCGCCATGCCCATCGCAAAATACAGAGAATAAGATTTCATTCGATGCCTCACCGCTCTTTTTTTCGGATTTTTTAGCCGCCGGCTTGAGGGGCATTTTTAACGCTAAGCATCGCGACTTAATGAGCGTGGTTCGCAAAAAGGCGGAAGTGAGATAAAATAGAATGAATAGGATACCTTGCACCAAAGGAAGCCACAGCCGATGAGACCACACCACAATACGCCCGGAATCCTCAAAAGCATTTGCGTCAGATTGTTCACCGTATTCGCGGTGACCACTTTGATTGTCTCGTGCAGCAGCCAATCAGGCGGAGGCACCCGCAATGATTCCGACGACGCCTTTATCTCACCCTCCGGCGAAGCCGCGGCTCCACTACCGGGTGAAAATGCCGGAGCGGGTGACTTAGGCGCCCCGTCGCAAGAGCTGCAGACCGTTTACTTTCCTTTCGATTCTTCGGTGTTGAGCCCGGAAGCCGTTTCGGCGCTTAAGCAAAATGCCAATTTTTTGCGCGATAACCCAACCGTTAATGCGCAGGTCGAAGGCCATTGCGACGAACGCGGCACGGTGGAATACAACTTGGCGCTTGGCGAACGACGGGCCAAAGCGGCCGCGTCTCGATTAAAAAAGTTAGGGATTGCCGCCGCGCGAGTCTCCACCATTAGTTACGGCAAAGAACGCCCTCAAGACCCCGGCCACGACGAAACCGCTTGGTCCAAAAATCGTCGTGCCAGTTTTGTGATAATAGGTCAGTAGTGCATAAGCGTTCCGTATAAGAAAAATGATGTCCACAACATTCAAATCTCTAGCCGTGTCTTTGTTCGCCCTTTTTTTGGCGGTTAGCGGCCAGGCTGCGATCGCACCCGACGAAGAGGTTGAAATTGTTGCTGATCCGCCCTCACCCTCGTTGCCCGCCGAGACCCTAAAACGGGAGCCGCTTACCACCGATGAGCCGGCGGCCCGAGAAATTCTCCCCATGGAAAGGGCACGCGAAGAGGCCGCGGTGCGCGAGGGAGAAAGAAACTACGCAGAACTCTTCGACCGGTTTCTCAGCGGTAAATTGAGTAGCATTCAGCGGACTACATTAAAGCGCAGCTGCGCCAAAACAAAGTCTCCCAATCCATTTTGCTCGTTGATTCGCCAAGCCAGAACCTTGGAGCGATACGTTAGCAGTCGCAATGAGGTGCGTTACCCGCCGCTCGTGGTTCCGCCCGAACCCCTTGCGCCCGAAATTCGCGACAACAAAATTACGAACTTTAATGCGATCCGCAAAGCGAAGATCCCTGCCCTACTTAAGGGGCTAAGCGGAAAAACGGTGCCCGAGCTCTTATTAATCGGCGAAGCGGCATTGCTCGAGAAGCGTTGCCCCAATCCATTGGCCGTTTCCGTTGCCGCCTCGCTTGAAGATAGCCTCCCCAATCCCGAACTCTACCGACCGATGGCGCAGCTCTACGAAAAAAGCGGCGACTGCGCCCGAAAAGAGCCTTTAGATCGAGAGCATTTTTTAACCCGCGCCGGAATATTTTATTCGCTCGCCAAAGATTTAGGTGCGGCTGAAAAAGCGTTGGCTCGGGTGAAGCCGAACGACGCCTTTGCCGGTCGTTCCCTTTACTGGCTGGCCCGCATTCGGCAAAAAGCCGGTAAAGAGGCCCTGGCCGAAAAGACATTTCAGCAGCTGATGCGCCGTCATCCCTTTTCCTTCCACACTTTAGTCACTTCGTTCGAGAAGAAAATAGATCTTGCCGCAAAATATTTGGTTTCGCGACCGATCTCCGTGAACATGCGGTCGAAGTCGCGTCAGGCCATTGTGACTATTCGTCAGATCGAAATTCTACGTCGCCATTCATTCATAGAGTCGGCCAACAACGTGGCGGGCTGGGCGCTTTCGCGCACATGGAGAATGTCGGCCACGGAGAAGCTCTATTTAACCTCGCTCGCGGATGCCAACACTCAGGTAACTACCATGCCGTGGCTTATGCTCCGCAGGCCCGAGCTAATAAGCCGCGAATCTCTGCAGATCTGGTACCCGTCCAAATTTTTGAAGATCATTGAGAAAAACGGAAATGGCGCCGACCCCTATTTACTTTTGGCCATTGCCAAAAAAGAGAGCGCCTTTGATCCCAATGCTATTTCAATTGCGCACGCGCAAGGATTGATGCAGTTGAATCCTGACACGGCCGCAAAGATTGACCCCGCCTCGGTGCCCAGGCTTTTAGAACCCGAAATTAACGTGCAGATGGGTTCGCGCTACGTAAATGAGCTGTTAAAGAAGTTAAATGGAAACATTGCCTTAGTGATTGCCGCCTACAATGCGGGAGAAGACCCCGTGCTGCGCTGGAAAAAACGCTACCCTATGGATGAGGCGATTCTGTTTCTGGATTTAATCCCGTACCGTGAAACTCGCGAATACGTCGGATACGTGCTCGCCAACTATTACTGGTATCGCCGCCTCTATAAAGAGACCGCCCCCGCCGACGTAAATAGTTTCTGGGTGCGCGAGCCCATGTCCACCGGCGATAGCGTCGAGACCGCCCCCCTGCCCGAGCGCGAGCCTTAGAAAATCCACTCTTCTCACACCCGTTGCTTTATCCACTCCGCCACAAGGTCAGTGTACTCACCGCGAATGGTATCGTTGTGCAACTCATGAAAACCGCCCGCGAACTCTTTAAAGGTTTTGTCGCGCGATGCCACCTTGGCCATTAGCTCTTGGCTTCCGGCCACGGGAATCAGACTGTCGCTCCCCCCGTGGGTTATCAAAATCGGGCAGCTTACTTTTACGGCCATCGCCGGCATTTGCTTCAACGCCTTCAAAATTTCGTTGCCCTGATGAACGGTATTAAAGGGATTGCAGAGTGGGTCTTTTTTATAATCAATGGCTACTTGAGGGTCGCGCGACAAAGTATTCAGATCGAGCGCCTCGGGAACTTTGAGGCGAGGCAGTAACTTATCTAGCCACTTTCCTATCGCCAACTTCACGGGCGAGATTCCTTTGCCAATATGGAAAGCCGGTGCATTCAGAATCAACCCGTTTAAATCTCGGGAACACTCCGCCGCCAAATGTAACGCCACGGCTCCCCCTAAACTGTGACCCATGAGAAAGAGGGGCAAGGGGCGACTCTCTTTCTTTGCCCGCTCCAATACATCGCGAGCATCGTCAACGTAATCACTAAAATGCTCAATCCATTGCCGATCACCGCGGCTTTTTCCGCAACCGCGATGATCGAAACGGAACACTTCAATTCCATTCGCGAGTAATTTAGTAAAGGTGTGGCGGTGGCGCTCGCTGTGTTCGCCTACGCCGTGACAGTGCACCAAGCGAGCAATCGGAGTTAGCGTAGGGGTTTCTTTCCAGACGCTCAAGGGACCGAGTGAGAAAGTTTCCATGGGGGGAGCATAGTCGAGCGCGGGGACCATAGACGATAAAAAAAGAAGCCCCCAAAGCGAAAGGCTTTGAGGGCTTCAAGTACTAGGGTCGTGTTCTAATTTTTAGTTGCAGCCCGTTGCACGGCAAACGCGTGAACCAGCCATTACACATTTGTCCATAGCGCGTTGTTGTACTTGAAAGCGACGGTTTGCTTTTCCGTGGGCGGTAAACACCATGCCACGAAGATTCGTGGCCGAGCACACCACCGTGCGTACGTGTCCGCCGCCATGTCCGCCACCAAAGCCGCCGCCATGCCCATGATCGGCAAATGCGCTAAACGTGAGGCCAAAAGCAAAAGCTACCGCGAAGAGTTGTTTCATCTGAGGATTCCCCTTAAACAAGTGATGTTAGTTAGGTCCGTTAGTGGACTTGTGAAGTGGTTAGAGCAATCGGTGTGCCAAAGTGAAACGCTATTTTGGGCGGGAGAAACGAGGAAGTTTTTTCACGGCATAAATTTTTTTCGCGGTGCAAACTGTCGCGGTGACTATATGCCCTCACCCCTGAGGTAAGGACCAATCGCCTTCTGGTTGGCGAACCCATCGAAAAAAAGAACGGTAAGCGGTTGCTCGAACGTTCCCACGTATTGCGGTGAAAAGGCGACAATTACGGTGCACGTGCTAGCTGGTTCCAAAAAATCACCACAGGTTCCACTGGCACCAGGAAAAGTTCCTCCCTTAAATGAGAAATGGACCGACAGGTAAAAACTTCCCTTCAACTGTGACGCGACGCTCGTGCCCGTGTTGGCGATCGTAATTGTCTTCCACGACTCAGTACCAACGGCGCGGCCCGCAAAATCATACCAAGGCATGTTGGTGAATTGTAATTTTGCTGGAGTGGGATCCCCATACTGTAGCTGCGGATCGCGCGCGTCCTTTCCGCAGCCACTAAGCAGTGCAGCTGAAAGCAGTGCGCCATAAACATAAATAGCTTTCAATGTAGTCCCCGATTCCCCACCCCCAAGGCCAGTCTAGACTTCTGGCCACTTGCGTGGCGGTGTCCGGAAAGCCTTATCCATTCAGAATGACCAGCCTTCGTTTGGTAATAAGGCCGGCATTGTGGTGTTTTAGCGACGATCAATAGGCGCGTGAAACGTCGAATGATGTCACTTCGTTGGCCTCACAGAAATACTTGATTTCAATGGGGCGGCAGCAGACTTCGCAGTCTTCGATGAAGGTTTGGTTACTTACCGACAGATCGAGAAGCACCGAAATCTCCTCGCCGCAGAATGGACAGCAAAATTCTTTTTCGATAGTTTCATTAACTTCTTCCATATAAAATCCCAAACCATGTGGCGCGCTATGAAAAACGGCTATTTTTTAAGTGAAATCGTACCTAACGACAAACCGCTTTTTATCCAATATCTGCAAGAAAAAGAGATTTACGACCTCACGCTCACTATCCCCCACCCTTACGGCCAAGGGCAAGCCGATCAATGGGTGGCGTTTTGCGATGAGCAAACAAAGAGAGTGGGTAGCACACTACAATGGGCAATACGTGACGAAAGCGCGGCTCTGGTTGGGGCCATTGGTTTTTCTGAGTTCAAACCCGGAGAAGCGCACAAAGCAGAATTGGGTTACTGGGTGGCCAAACCGTTTTGGGGCAAAGGAATTGCCACCGACGCCGTTAAAACTATTTGTAAAATGGGCTTCGACGAAATGGGATTGATTCGCATCTCGGCTTCTATTCTTGCCCACAACGAACGTTCAGAAAAAGTATTGAATAAGGCGGGATTCAAACTTGAAGGCACGATGAAGTATTACTACTACAAAAATGAAATGCTAATTGATGGTAGGCTTTTCGCCAACGTGATTGAGCCAGATTGAAATCGCCTAAGCGGCGATTTTTGCGGTCAGTGCCGAAATCTCTTTATTAAGAGTATCGATCTCATGGCGCCAGCGGTTGGTTTCATCGTCGAACATTTCTTGACTGATGATCTCCTCTTTCAAATCTTCGCCGGCTTTAGAGAGATAAAGAGAAATTTTGTCCATGCGGTGCCCCAAGATCGCTAGACGATCTTGATCGGCCGCGCTCAACCCCTTTGCCGCCGGTGCCTCGACCACGGCGGCTGGCCGAGGTGATAAAACCGGCGTGGCTTGCTCAACCCGAGGTGACGAAACTGGATTGACTGGCGCCGGCACCGCTCTCAATTCGGGGCGCACTGGCGCTTCGTTTATATCGTGATCCAGAGCACTGACGTGCGGCAAATGGTCTGCGGGTCGTTGCGTCGCCCACTCTTTGGGAACCATCATCGCAATCAATTCGGCTTCGGTCGGCGACTCAAGTTCAGTTGGCGCGGGAAGTGCGGTTAGCAGTTGCGGAGTGCCCACTATGGTTTTTTCTTGAATCTCGTCAAAAGGAACTTCTGGAGCCGGGTATTCCGGAGCCATCGGCGAAACGGGCTGATTAGGATTCTGCTCCATCGCGTTTAGCTGAGTTTTTAAACCCCGGATTTGTTCGTCCCAGTCGGTAGGCAGTGCCGTATCGGGAAATTGAAAATCTGACCGCACTTCGTCTTGTCCGGGAAATTTCTCAGGTACGGGAGGCAGGGGAACCTGCTCTTCAAAGGGCGGCAACGGATCTGGCACGGCAATGGGAAGCGGTGTCGACACGGCAGAGCGTGGCGCGCGCACTGGCTCTTGCGCATGCGGCGTTTCACCAACTTGCTGAGAAATTTCGGGAGCGGCATGGCTTAATACCAAGTCGTCGTCCGAGGGAAATGAGTCTTCAAGTTTTGGAGCCTCCGCTGCTTCCACGCGAATTGGCTTTTGTCTCCGGCTCGGCACGGCCGACGGCGGGAGTGGGCCCCAGTCGGCTTCAGCTTTCATGACTTCGGCTCGTGGCCGTCGGGTTGTCGGACTTTCTGCGGCAGCCGGCGTAGCGTAGCTGGTGGCCAAATTTCCCGGGACTTCGGGCGCAGTTTCTAAATTAGTATTTTCCTCAATTTCGTTAGCTTGGGGAAGCGAGGCGGTGGCGCGGTAATTCCTCTGGCCACGAAGTTTGGCGCCTTCCGCAGACTCAGTTGCTTCGGTCAATCCCGTAACCGTTCCAGAATGTTCGATACTTTCTAAAAATTCTACCACATGCGCCAGTCGGTTGGTGGCGGCCTGAAAGGTTCGTTCGGCATCCCAAATGGCGTTCACAACGATAGCGGCGGCAGCAAGCAAGGTGCCGAGTATGGCGTAGCCGGTGTGCACGCCCATACGGGCCAAAACCGCCGCCAACGTAGAGCTAAGCGCGGCCGTATCCGCAATGTCACGCGGATTGAGTTCAGGCAACGCGGTTAAAAAACCAGTGTAGGTGCCCATCGCGCCCAACAGAACGAGTAGCGCCGGTGTCGCGGCCCCGAGGCGATGAAACGCGCCCAAAGAAAAAATCTTAAAGAAGCGCGTCATCGATTGCGTCGAAGACAGCACGTATCGGGCACGTTCTTGAGCGGCTCCGCCGCGCTTATCAAAAGCCAAATTTACTACCCGATCGATTATCTGCCACGACGTGGCCTCGCCCCCGAGAAAGCGATCGACGCTGCGAAGTAACCGTTGCCCGGCTCCCGTCGAATAGTAGCTGCGAAAAGAACTTTCAGATTTTTCGCGAAGCTGTGATTTCGATAGCGAAGGCGTGTCTTTTAGCGTCAGTAAGCTGTGATCGTAGGCCGCCAAAAATCTGACTTGAGCTCTTACCCGAGCATGTGCCACCCAGCGCAGGATAGCCCCCGCAAGAAAAGTAGCCCAGAGGCTGAATAGGCCGATCTTCGAAAAGACGGCAGAAAAAAGGCTCGCAAAATCGTTACCGTGCATAACTTAACCTATCTCCCTTTGCCCGCCGTAGACTTGAGCGTGGGGTTCTGTAACTTGAGCCGTTCTTTGAGCTGCTCATAAACTTTTCTATTTTCGCTAGCCGCTTCACCGCTATTTTTTTTAAGCAGGGCAATTTGGCGTTCGCCTTCTGCCTTTACCCGTTTTAACTCGGCCTCCACCTGCTTCTTCTTTCGCCCTTTGACTCCAGATTTGAGCGAGGCCAGCGACCGATCTAAATTTTTTTCACTACCCGAAAGTTTGCTTGTCGCCTCATCTTTAGCTTTTTGCGTGTCAAAGTAGCGAGTGATCAGATCTTTCAACTCGGTAACTTCTTTGGCCTGTGCGATGCCGACGTCTGCCCGCTTTTCCATCTGTTTGATTTTGGCGCCAAGCTTATTGACGGTAGCTTTGTCACTCACCGCCACGGTCAAGTTACGCAGCTGCATTGCCACGTAAGCCAAAAATAGTAACGACCCCGCGGCCAACACGAAGTTGGCCATGGCCGGAACCCAACTAAGAACCGCCGGTTCAACCTGAAACGGCGAGTCAAATCGTTTTTCTTGTGAACCCATACCTAGGTCTATTCGTCAGTTTTTGGGTTTAGCTTTAGCGAC